>NZ_FYAW01000009.1:0-468776 GCF_900185735.1 Stappia sp. P2PMeth1
GGTTCCGGTGGTGGTTCTGGCGGCTCGCGTCCCTCGCAGGGCGGCGGCGACGGCGCCATGGCCGCAGCCCTTGCGGCGGCCTTCAACAAGAAGCCGCGCTGATCGGGGAAGGGCATCCTTCTCCATCGACCGCTCTGGGAACGAATGGACCCCGGCTCTCCGGCTTCGCCTGCGTCCGGGGTGACATCCGTGGGTGGGGTGACATCCGTGGGTGGGGTGACCGGTGCGTGCTTGCGTGCGACCGGGGGTGACGGCCGAGAGGATGCGAGGTCGTGCCTCCCCCTCGGAAGGTCATCCCGGCCGCGCGCAGCGCAGAGCCGGGAACCATTGGCACCCTCAGCGGGCATGAGGCGGGACGGCGTGTCGCTCCTCTCGCTGCTGCCGTTTTGCTGGCTCCGACCCCTCCGGCGTCATCCCGGGCAAGCGAAGCGCGACCCGGGACCGGCGAGCCACGGCGGTCGTGGCATTTTTCCGGAGCGCACCTCATACGCCCCGGCTCTCCGATCCCGCATCTCCGCTTACGCTGCGTGCGGGATGACGAAGGAGGGGCTCCCCCCTCCCGCGTTGCCCTTACTCGAACCGGGCGCCGAGCTTCGGCGTGCCGGGCAGGCCCTCGTAGGTCAGTGTCACGCTCAGGCCCGGCTTCATCGGATGCAGCGGGCCGATCGAGCCGACCGAGACGAGGTCGCCGGGCTTCAAGGCCTTGCCCTGCGCCTTCAGCGCGCCGGCGATCCAGGTGACCGCGTTGAGCGGATGGCCGAGCACGGCCTTGCCCGGCGCCTCCGACAGGGTCTCGCCGGTGGCCTCATTCGTCAGCTTCGCGGTGAAGTCGGCGAGCATGGCAACGCCCTCTTCCCCTTGCGGGATCTCGATCAGATCGCCCATCACGCCCTTCCAGGCCCCGACATTGATCGAGGTGATGGCCGGGCCGTCGAGCTTGTCGTCCGCCCCGACGACGAGCGCGGGCAGCTCCAGGAACGGCCGGATGCCGGCGATATGGGCGAGCACCTCCTCCGGCGTCGTCGCCTCGTTGACGGCCGCATCGGCGATCTCGACGATGAGATCCGCCTCGAACAGCGGGCGCACCGCCTCCGCCGGCCGGGCGGTGACCTCGCCGGTGAGGATCATGCCCTCCAGCAGCGTGCCGAGCACCGGCTCGCTGACGCCGAAGGCCTCCTGCGATCGGGGCGAGGTGAGGCCGGCCTTGTAGCCGACGACCGGGCCGAGATCCGTTTCCAGCCTTGCGACGATCTTGTCTTGCGCGCACAGGGCGTCCGCCATCGATCCGCCGGCGGCGACCGGCGGCGGCGTCGGGGCCGCGCTGGCGCGCGCCGCCAGAAAGGCGTCGATGGCCGCATCGTCCGGGCAGGCGGCCTGGGCCGCGCCGGAGAGCACAAGCAGCGAGACGAGAAGCGAGGCACCAAAGGCACGTGCCGAGGGATTGGACTGCATTTATGAAACTCCTCCCGAAAGGCGTGTCACGCCGGGCGCAAGAGTGCCGGGGCGCGGCCCGCCTTGCAAGCGCCAGCCGGCGCCGGGGAGGGGCCGTTCACAGGCCGCCATACTGCTCCTGCAGGTAGATCCAGTAATTGCCGAGATGGTGCTGCCAGAAATAGTCCTTCGGGTCCTCAGGGTTGCCGCCGGGCCGGGCGAAGAGCGGCACCAGGGCGCCCGCCGGGGCATAGTTCAGCGAGAGCTGCAGCCGCGACAGCAGCGTGTCGAGGGCGGGCGAGAGGGCAGTTCCGGGAACCGGCGTCGCGGCGCCGCCCGGCAGCGCGTCGGGGGCAAGGCGGAGGGCGGCGAGATCCGTCTTCAGCCGGTCGATGGTTTCTCGCGCCTGCGCCAGCGCCTGGACCAGCGCCGCCTCGGCCGCCGTCGCCGCAGTCAGCGCCATCGCCGCGACCCGCGGATCGCTGTCCGGCATCGTCTCGCCGGCATAGGCGCGCAAGGGGTTGGGCGTGTTGAGATCGCCCGGCCCCTGCAGCGTGAACGGCACCTGCGGCACCCAGCCTTGCGTGCTGGCGAGGGTCCAGCCGAAGCCTGCCATGCCGACGATGGCGGCATAGTCGGCGGCATAGTGGTCGTTGCCGGGCTTGGCCGGCGCCAGCACATAGGTCTTGACGGAGAGCGTGCGGAACGGTGCGAAGGGGCCGCTGGCGTGGCGCAGGAACGAGGTGGCGAGCGTCGCGATGGAGGCGCCCTGGCTGTGGCCGGTGACGAGCAGCTCCGTTCCCGGCAGCAGCGACAGGCGGGCAAGGGTCGCCAGCAGCGGCCGGTCGGTGGTCAGCAGCATCAACAAGAGGCTGAGCGTGAAGCCGAGATGGGTGCCGGCGATGACGGCGCTGCCCGTCTCGTCGCGGGCAAGGTGAAAGGGAATGTCGAGCGTCGCGCCGCCGATATCGAGCGTCAGGTCGAGCCTTGCATCGACCAGCGGAAACAGCAGGTCGGCGAGGATGCTGGCATCGGTGTCGACCGTGCCGCGCACGACGAGGGCATAGCGGTTCGGGGCGGCGTCGCTCCGCCAGACCTGCCAGAGATTGTCGAGCAGCGTCGGCCCGGACGGCGACAGCGCGTCGACCTTCGACCAGCCGAGCGTTGCCGGATCGGGCGTCGGCACCGGAATGGCGGGAGCGCCATAGATCGCCTGGGACAGCGCGAGCGCGGCCCGCGCTTCGGTGAAATCGAAACCGGCGCTGAATGCCATGCCGTCCTCCTGTTCGTCGGAGCGGCAGGATAGACCGGTTTTGCAATTCAAGGTTGGTTAATTTTTGAATTTACACGCAGGCGTGCCCGCCCCCGCGCGCAAAAAGCCGCCGCGCCTGGGCGCGGCGGCTGTGCAGTGGAGCGAAGCAGGGAGCTTATTCGGCTTCGTCGGCCGAACCGGAGTTGAGCAGCGAGTAGCGCTCGACGCCGATCTTCTCCAGGAGGTCGAGCTGGGTCTCGAGGAAGTCGATATGGCCTTCCTCGTCGGCCAGCAGCTCCTCGAACAGCTTCATGGAGACGTAGTCGCCCTCGTCGTGACAGATGTCGCGCGACTTGGAGTAGGAGCTGCGGGCCTCGTGCTCGCCGGCAAGGTCGGCTTCCAGAACTTCCTTGACGTCCTGGCCGATGCGCAGCGGCGCCACCTTCTGCAGGTTCGGATGGCCCTCGAGGAACAGGATGCGCGCGATGATCTTGTCGGCGTGCTGCATTTCCTCGATCGATTCGGCCCGCTCCTTCTTGGCCAGCTTGGTCAGGCCCCAGTCGTCGAGCATGCGGTAGTGCAGCCAGTACTGATTCACCGCGCCGAGCTCGAGGAACAGCGCCTCGTTGAGCCGTTCGATAACTTTCGCGCTGCCTTTCATTCCATGTACTCCTGTCTTTCGGTCATTGTCTTTAAGGATCGTCCAAACGGGTTTCCGGGGGCGCCGTCGCGGAGGTCGCTCCGGGGAGGGAAGGCGATCAATTGGAGTTAGTTTAGAATAATTCCAATTCAATGGGAAGGGGCTGCGGCCGGCTGGACAGGGATTTTCACAGGAGACAGAACGGGACAGTGCGAAACTCGGCCCTTGCAAGGAATTTCGCAAGGGGCCTGCCGAATGCGGCGGAAAGGTGAACCGCCGGCTGCGATCCTGCGTTTATAGCGGCAGGACCAACAGGAAGGCCCCCGACATGACGCATGCGATCGCCTATGGCGCCACGGCGCTGATCTTCTTGGTGATGGATTATATCTGGCTGGCGCATGTGGCGGGGTCGTTCTATCGCGAGCGCCTTGCCGGGCTGATGGCCGAGCAGGTGAATTTCGCCGTCGCCGGCCTGTTCTACCTCGTCTATGTGGTCGGCATCGTCATCTTCGCGGTCGCCCCGGCGCTGCGCTCGGGCAATTGGCAGGACGCGGCGCTTTACGGCTGCCTGTTCGGCTTCTTCGCCTATGCGACCTATGACGTCACCAACCTTGCCACCTTGCGCGACTGGCCGGTGGTGGTGACGGTGGTCGACATCGTCTGGGGCACGCTGGTGACCGGGGTGTCGGCGACCGCCGGCTTCCTGATCGCCCGCAGTTTCGTCTAGAGCCCTTTCGGCGCTCCGACAAACTGCCCGGCCAAGTGCCGACACGGCTTGCCTTTTCCGCTGCTCCCCGGCCATTCTCGCGACAACGATTGGAACGGCTTGCAAGCGGAGGACCGAGATGGCCGGACGGGGAGATGGAACGGGAGCTGTGGCGCTGGTGACGGGCGCCAGCGCGGGCGTCGGGCGCGCCTGCGCCATCGCCTTTCTCAAGGCGGGCTACCGCACGGTGCTGACCGGGCGCCGGGGCGACAAGCTGGAGGAGACGGTGGCGATGTCCGGCGTCGATCCGGCGGCGGCCCTTTGCGTTCCCTGCGACGTCAGCGATCCGGTGGCGGTGGACGATCTGTTCGGCGCCCTGCAGGACGCCTTCGGCCGGCTCGACGTCGTCTTCAACAATGCCGGCACCACCGTGCTCGGCAAGCCGATCGGCGATCTTTCCTTCGAGGAGTGGCGCAAGCTGATGTCCGTCAATCTCGACGGCGCCTTCCTCGTCGCGCGCGCCGCCTTCAACCTGATGCGGTCGCAGGACCCGCAAGGCGGGCGGATCATCAACAACGGCTCGATCTCGGCGCATGTGCCGCGCCCCGGTTCGGCCGCCTATACGGCGTCCAAACATGCGATCACCGGCCTCACCCGCTCGATCTCGCTGGACGGGCGGCCGTTCAACATCGCCTGCGGCCAGATCGACATCGGCAATGCGGCGACCGACATGACGGTGCGCATGCAGCAGGGCGTCGCCCAGCCGGACGGCAGCGTGCGGGCCGAGCCGGTGATGGCGGCCGAGCATGTCGCCACCTCCGTCCTGCACATGGCGAGCCTGCCGCTCGATGCCAATGTGCAGTTCATGACGGTGATGGCGACGACCATGCCCTATATCGGCCGGGGCTGAGGGGCTGATCGTCAGACGGTGAGGTGGGCGCGGACCGCGCTCTCCTCCAGCTCGTCCCGGGTGCCGGCGAGCACCACCTCGCCGCGGTCCATCACGGCGAAGCGGTCGGCAAGGTCGCGGGCGAATTCGAAATACTGTTCCACCAGCACGATGGCCATTTCGCCGGTGTCGCGCAGGAACGAGATCGCCCGGCCGATATCCTTGATGATCGAGGGCTGGATGCCTTCGGTCGGCTCGTCGAGGATCAGGAGGCGCGGCCGCATGACGATGGCCCGGCCGATGGCGAGCTGCTGCTGCTGACCGCCGGACAGGTCGCCGCCGCGCCGCGACAGCATCGACTTCAATACCGGGAACAGCTCGAACACCGTGTCGGGCACCCGGCGGTCCTTGCGCGGCAGCACGGCAAAGCCGGTCTCCAGGTTCTCGCGTACGCTGAGCAGCGGAAAGATGTCGCGCCCCTGCGGCACAAGGGCGATGCCCCGGCGCGCCCGCTGATAGGGCGTCAGGCGCGAGATGTCCTCGCCCTCCCAGCGCACGCTGCCGGCGGAGATCGGCTGCTGGCCGGCGATGGCGCGCAGGGTCGAGGTCTTGCCGACGCCGTTGCGGCCCATCACGCAGGTGACCTTGCCGACCTCCGCGCTCAGGCTGACATCCTTCAGCGCCTGCGCGGCGCCGTAGTGCAGGTCGATGTGCTCGACGCTCAGCATGGCGGGCGGCTCCTGTGGGTGCGATCAGCGGCCAAGATAGACATCGATCACCTTCTGGTCGGAGGAGACGTGGTCGAGCGAGCCTTCCGCCAGCACCGAGCCCTCGTGCAGCACGGTGACCTTGACGCCGAGCGCCCGCACGAAGGTCATGTCGTGCTCGACGACGACGACCGAATGGCTCTTGGCGATGTCGCGCAGGAGGTCGGCGGTCGCCGCCGTCTCCGCGTCGGTCATGCCGGCGGCCGGCTCGTCGATCAGCAGCAGTTGCGGGTCCTGTGCCAGCAGCATGCCGATCTCCAGCCACTGCTTCTGGCCGTGGCTGAGATCGCCGGCAAGATCCTCGCGCCGGCTGTCGAGCCGCACCAGCTCCAGCAGCGCGTCGATGCGGGCGGTCTCTTCGGGCTCGCGCCGGTGGAACAGGGTGGCGAAGGGCCCGCGCGGCGCCTTCAGCGCCAGCGCGATATTGTCCTCCACCGTATGGCTTTCGAAGACGGTCGGCTTCTGGAACTTGCGGCCGATGCCAAGGCCGGCGATCTCCGCCTCGTCGTGGCGGGTGAGGTCCAGCTTCTCGCCGAATAGCAGCGTGCCGCTGTCCGGGCGGGTCTTGCCGGTGATCACGTCCATCATCGTCGTCTTGCCGGCGCCGTTCGGGCCGATGATCGCCCGCATCTCGTTGGGGGCGATGAGGAAGGACAGGTTGTTCAGCGCCTTGAAGCCGTCGAAGGAGACGCTGACGCCGTCGAGATAGAGCAGGGAGCCGGTCGCGGTCATCGTCTCACTCCGCGGCCTGATTGCTTGCAAGGGCCGGGGCGGGCGCCGCCGCCGCCGCCGGCGTGCGGTCGACAGGAGCCGCCTCCTTGCGCTTGGGCAGACGGGCGCGCAGCGTTGCGGCGAGGCCGAGAATGCCCTTGGGCAGGAACAGCGTCACCGCGACGAACAGCGCGCCGAGGGCGAACAGCCAGATTTCGGGCAGGGCGGCGGTGAACCAGCTCTTGGCGAAGTTGACCAGCACCGCGCCGATGATCGGGCCGATGAGCGTGCCGCGGCCGCCGACCGCCACCCAGATCACCGCCTCGATGGAGTTGGCCGGGGCGAATTCGCCCGGATTGATGATGCCGACCTGCGGCACGTAGAGCGCGCCGGCAAGCCCGGCCATCATCGCCGAGACGGTCCACACGAACAGCTTGTAGTGCTCCACCCGGTAGCCGAGGAAGCGGGTGCGGCTTTCCGCATCGCGCACCGCGATCAGCACCTTGCCGAGCTTGGAGCCGGTGATGGCGATGGCAAGGACGAGGCCGGCGGCGAGCGCCAGCGCCGAGGCGGCGAACAGCCCTGCGCGGGTGGTGGCGGCCTGCACCGGATAGCCGAGGATGTCCTTGAAATCGGTCAGGCCGTTGTTGCCGCCGAAACCCATGTCGTTGCGGAAGAAGGCGAGCAGCAGCGCATAGGTCATCGCCTGGGTGATGATCGACAGATAGACGCCGGTGACCCGCGAGCGGAAGGCGAACCAGCCGAAGACGAAGGCGAGCAGCCCCGGCACCGCCAGCGCCATCACCATGGCGAAGGGGAAGGCGTCGAAGCCGCTCCAGTACCAGGGCAGCTCCTTCCAGTTGAGGAACACCATGAAGTCGGGCAGCAGCGGGTCGCCATAGACGCCGCGCGTGCCGATCTGCCGCATCAGGTACATGCCCATGGCATAGCCGCCGAGGGCGAAGAACGCCGCATGGCCGAGCGAGAGGATGCCGCAATAGCCCCAGACGAGATCGAGCGCCAATGCCAGCAGCGCATAGGTCAGGTACTTGCCCATCAGCGTCACGGCGTAGGTCGGCACGTGCAGCGGGTGGCTCGGCGGCAGGGCGAGGTTGAGGACGGGCACCAGCACGGCGGCACCGACGAGCAGCGCCAGCATGGCGAGGCGGCCGCCGGTCAGGCCGCCGGCGAGGAAACGGACGATCATGACGGGCGGCTCCGCGGGATGTGGGCGGGACGGGGGCTCATGCCTCCACCGCCCGGCCCTTCAGCGCGAACAGGCCGCGCGGGCGCTTCTGGATGAACAGGATGATGAAGACCAGCACCAGGATCTTGGCCAGCACGGCGCCGGCGACGGGCTCCAGGAACTTGTTGGCAACGCCGAGGCTCATCGCCGCGACCAGCGTGCCCCACAGGTTGCCGACGCCGCCGAACACCACGACCATGAAACTGTCGATGATGTAGGACTGGCCGAGATTGGGCGAGACATTGTCGATCTGCGACAGCGCCACCCCGGCGATGCCGGCGATCCCCGAGCCGAGGCCGAAGGTCAGCGCGTCGACCAGCGGCGTGCGGATGCCCATGGAGGCGGCCATGCGCCGGTTCTGGGTGACGGCGCGCACGTTCAGCCCGAAGCGGGTGAACTTCATCGCGATCAGCAGCGCGGCGAAGACCGTCAGCGCGAAGACCAGGATCCACAGCCGGTTGTAGGTGATCGTCAACTGGCCGATCTCGAAGGCCCCCGACATGAAGGCCGGGTTGCCGACCTCCTGGTTGGTCGGGCCGAAGATCGAGCGCACCGTCTGCTGCAGGATCAGCGAGACGCCCCAGGTGGCGAGCAGCGTTTCCAGCGGCCGGTTGTGCAGGAAGCGGATGACGCCGCGCTCGATGGCGACGCCGACGAGGCCGGCGACGAGGAAGGCGGCCGGCAACGCCACCAGCAGCGAATAGTCGAAGAGGTGCGGCGCGTGCAGGCGGAACAGGTTCTGCACCATGAAGGTGGTGTAGGCGCCCAGCATCACCATCTCGCCATGCGCCATGTTGATGACGCCCATGACGCCGAAGGTGATGGCAAGGCCGATGGCGGCGAGCAGCAGCACCGAGCCGAGCGACAGGCCGAACCAGACGTTGCGGGCCATGTCCCAGACCGCCTGCAGCTTCTGGATCCGGGCAAGGGCGGCACCCGCCGCCTCCTGCAGTTCAGTGGCCCCGCTGTTCTGCACGGCGGTGATCATCGACAGGGCGTCGCGGTCGCCGCGTTCGGCCAGCGTGTCGATGGCGGCGATCTTCTCCTCCGTCGGCAGGTCGGAGGCGAGCACGGCGGCGGCGCGCGCCTCGCGCATCAGCTTGGCGACGCCCACGTCCGTCTCGGCGGCGATGGCATCGTCCAGCGCCTCGATGGCCTCCGCATCCTGCGCCTTGAAGATCGCCTCGGCCGCCTGCCGGCGCACGCGGGTGTCGGCGGCGCGCAGGGTCAGCCCGCCGACCGCGTTGCGGATGGTGCGGCGCAGCCGGTTGTTGACGCGGATCTTGTCGAGGCCGCTCGCGGCGACGGGCTCCAGCGCTTCGCCGGTCAGCGGATCGGTGAGGGCAAGGCCGGAGCCGGCGCGCTTGCCGATCACCACGGCGCCGTCGGCCTTGCGCAGATAGAGGTCGCCGTTGCCGAGCGCTTCCAGCGCCGGCACCACGGCCGGATCGCCGGTGGCGGCCAGCGCCGTGACCTGCTTTTCCGTGTCGGTGAACGAGCCTTTGCCGAGCGCATCGACGAGCGGGCGCAGGCTCTCCAGAGCGGGGGCGTCCTGTGCGCTCGCGGCCGAAGACAGCAGCGCCAGGGGCAGGAGCGCCAGCAGCAGGGCGAGCAACAGGGCCGGGAGGGAGCGCTGGGCGTGTGCGTTGACGGATGCGTTCACGGGTGGCTTCACGGGGGACCGTCCGGACTGTTCGGGAATAGGCGGCAGCGGAGGGTAAGGAGGAGGCGGATCTGCGCCCGCCTCCCTCCCCCTCTGGATGCGGAAGGTGGGTGTTAGAGCCCTTCCGACCAATTCGAAGTCAATTCTGCTTCTCGATTGGGGTGGCGATCCGGCGTCGAAACGGTCGCCGCGCGATGCCTTCGCATCGGGCAAGACCGGTTCGGCGTCGGGTGCCCGCCAATCGGAAGCCCTGCGGGACGGGCGATTTTGCGCCAATTCCAGCGCAAAGCCCCTTGTCCGTATCCAGATACGGCCTGCGTGTCTTTGCTTGACCTTGTCACAAAATCGCTCCGTCAGAATGGCTCCGAATTGGCCGAAAGGGCTCTAGCTGCCCGACCCGCCGCACTTGCCCGTGACGGTGTTGAAGTTTCCGCAGCTCATCGGCTTGCGCCAGTCGGCGATCAGGTCCTTGGAGCCGTCGAGATAGTCGGACCAGGCGTCGCCGACGACGAGGCCGGAGGTCTCCCACACGGTCTCGAACTGGCCGTCTTCCTGGATCTCGCCGATCAGCACCGGCTTGGTGATGTGGTGGTTCGGCATCATCGCCGAATAGCCGCCGGTCAGGTTCGGCACGGCAACGCCGATGATCGCGTCGATCACCGCGTCGGCCTCGGTGGTGCCGGCCTTCTCGACCGCCTTCACCCACATGTTGAAGCCGATGAAATGCGCCTCCATCGGATCGTTGGTGACGCGCTTGTCGTCGCCGATATAGGCCTTCCAGGTCTCGATGAACTCGGCATTGATCGGCGTGTCGACGGACTGGAAATAGTTCCAGGCGGCCAGGTGCCCGACCAGCGGCCCGGTGTCGAGGCCGGCCAGTTCCTCCTCGCCGACCGAGAAGGCGACGACCGGGATGTCCTCGGCCTTGATGCCGGCATTGCCAAGTTCCTTGTAGAAGGGCACGTTGGCGTCGCCGTTGATGGTGGAGACGACGGCGGTCTTCTTGCCGGCCGAGCCGAAGGCCTTGATGTCGGAGACGATCGTCTGCCAGTCGGAATGGCCGAACGGCGTGTAGTTGATCAGGATGTCTTCCTCGGCGACGCCCTTGGCCTTGAGATAGGCCTCGAGGATCTTGTTGGTGGTGCGCGGGTAGACATAGTCGGTGCCGGCCAGCACCCAGCGCTCGACGCCTTCCTCGTTCATCAGGTAGTCGACGGCGGGAATCGCCTGCTGGTTGGGGGCGGCGCCCGTGTAGAAGACGTTGCGCTGGCTCTCCTCGCCCTCATACTGGACGGGGTAGAACAGCAGCGAGTTCAGCTCCTCGAAGACCGGCAGCACGGACTTGCGCGACACCGAGGTCCAGCAGCCGAACACCGCCGAGACCTTGTTCACCTCGATCAGCTCGCGCGCCTTCTCGGCGAACAGCGGCCAGTCGGAGGCCGGGTCGACCACCACCGCCTCGAGCTTCTTGCCGAGCAGGCCGCCCTTCTTGTTCTGCTCCTCGATGAGCATCAGCATGACGTCCTTGAGGGTCGTCTCGGAGATCGCCATGGTGCCGGAGAGCGAGTGGAGGATGCCGACCTTGATGGTCTCCTCCTGGGCGAAGGCGCCGGTGACGGCGGTGGAGGCCATCAGGCCCGAGAGCGCCATGCCGGCGAAGAAATTCCTGCTGAAACGTGTCATCTGTTTCCCCTCTGTCGCCTCTCCCCCGGAGGAGAGCCACGACAGGGAAGATCAAGATGCGTGCCAGTTGCGCGCGGCGGCCGTTCCCGGCGCGAAAGTGCCGGAAACGCCTCGGCTTGCGGGAGACGTAGCGTCAAGCTGGCAGGGGGCGGCGCATGCCGCATCGCACAATGAACTTGCACAAATCTGCATCGCGGCGAGAATGTGCCTAAAATTTGCTCAAAATGTGAGGGCCCCTCAGCCCTTGCGCGAGGCGATGGCGCCGGCCGCCTCCAGCGCGTCGAGCTCGGCCTCGTCCAGGCCGAGGACGCGGGCCAGCACCTCGCGGGTGTGCTCGCCGAGCATCGGCGGGGCGATCCTGTCGTTGACCGGCGTCTTGGAGAAGCGCAAGGGGCTGGCGACGCCCGGCACGGTGCCGCCGCTGCCATGCGGCAGGGCCGGGTTCATCAGCCCGCGCGCCTTGGCCTGCGGTTCCTCGAACACTTCGGCGATGGTGTTGATCGGGCCGCAGGGCACGGCGGCGGCCTCCAGGTCGGCGATCCATTCGCGGGTCGTGCGCGTCTTGATGATCTCCGCGACCATCGGCGCCAGGATCTCGCGGTTGAGCACCCGGTCGCGGTTGACGGCAAAGCGCGGGTCGGCGGCGAGCTCCGGCCGGCCGGCGACCTCGCAGAAGCGGACGAACTGGCCGTCATTGCCGACGGCGAGGATCAGGTGGCCGTCGGAACTGGCGAAGACCTCGTACGGCACGATGGCGGTGTGGGCATTGCCCATGCGCACCGGCGAGGTGCCGGAGACGAGATAGCTCAGCGCCTGATTGGCGAGCGAGGCGACCTGCACGTCGAACAGGGCGATGTCGAGATGCTGGCCCTCGCCGCTGCGCTCGCGATGGGCGAGGGCGCCGAGAATGGCGATGGTGGCGTTGAGCCCGGTCAGGATGTCGGCAAGCGCGACGCCCGCCTTCTGCGGCCCGCCGCCCGGCAGCGCGTCGCGCTCGCCGGTCACCGACATCAGCCCGCCCATGCCCTGGATCATGAAGTCGTAGCCGGCGCGCTGGGCATACGGCCCGGTCTGGCCGAAGCCGGTGATCGAGCAATAGATCAGGCCCGGATTGACCTTCGACAGGCTGTCGTAGTCGAGGCCGTATTTCTTCAGGCCGCCGACCTTGTAATTCTCCACCAGAATGTCGCAGCTCTTCGCCAGCTCGACGATGAGCGCGCGGCCCCTCTCGCTGGCGATGTCGACGGCGACCGACTTCTTGCCCCGGTTGGCGGCCATGAAATAGGCGCTCTCGCCGGCGGCCGGCCCGTCCGCGACGAAGGGCGGCCCCCAGCCGCGGGTGTCGTCGCCGCTGCCGGGCCGCTCGATCTTGATGACGTCGGCGCCCATGTCGGCCAGCGCCTGCGTCGACCAGGGGCCGGCGAGGACGCGGGAGAGATCGAGCACGCGCAGATGCGACAGCGGGGCGGTCATGATCGGGAAACGCCTTCTTTCCGGAACGTCTGTCCTGCTGTCCTCAACGTGAGGCGCAGCAGGCGTCCCCGGTCATAGCCCCGGCATCGCCCTCAGTCCAACGACTTGGGGTTGGAACATCATTCCGGGGCGGCAGGACCGGTCAGGCGGCAAGGCGCAGGGCGTAGCGCCCGTCCTGCCACGAGACGCGGCCCATGCGGTGGAGCGAGGCGAGCACTCGCTACTCAACCTCAGGCGCCATTCTGCGACGCGCATGTTGGAACCGAAATTCACAGCCCCCTCGTTCGTGAAGTGTGAGTCCGGGCGGTAGTCGAGTGGCTCCTTGGTGGGACATGCAACCCGGCATCAAGGACACGGCACGTCTTTTGGACGCGCCACGCCAGATAACATGTTCACACGAACGAGAAGTCGTCCTGACCCAGTTGTTCCGCAAAAACGTTGGCTACGGAGATCTGTAGACCGCTATTCAAAACGGAGATCAAGACGCCTCGTTCTTGGTCAAGGAACGTCAAGTCTTCGAACGAGGCGCCAGATATCTGGATTGTATCCAACCCATCTTCAAATGCGTTAAGCCGGTGAAGCCCGCTGTCCTGGTTGAAGACAAAGATGTCTGGGCGCCCATTCGTGGTGAGTGTGGAGATATCGACAGCAAAATGAACGTCTCCAACGACGCCCGTAGAGCCGTCCTCCATTGTGTAGGAGCCCACTTCCGAAATCAGATTGCCATTACTGTTAACGCCCGAGGTCGTCGTATCGAGAGATAGGGAGGTAATGCCATAGTCGCTCAAGGTACCCAGTTCCTCAGCTTGCGAAATGCCATCGCCGTTCCGGTCTCGCCAGATCAGGATCGACTGAAATTGCTCATCATTGGCATCGATCACCCCGTCACCATTCGAGTCGAGAGCGGACAACTCGGCAAACCCCGATTCATTGCGATTACCAAAGAGTTCTCCGATGTCGTTGATGACGCCATCTCCATTGCGGTCGAATGCAAGAAGCCCGTCGTCCTCTCCGACCCAGCCGTGACGCGCACTAAGCCCGTCCTCGGTGAAGAGATTGAAATTGGCTCTGCTGTCATCAACGGAAACAGTCTCGATGCCGTCTCCATCCAGGTCGATGACCAACGGATCATAAAGCGCCGTATAGGCTTCGAAAGCAAAGAGCTGTACCTGATCGTGAAGACTTGAGAGCTCTTGTCGCTGCTCATTAGTGAGGCCATTTGACTCATCGTTTGCGGCCTGATCTACAAGCTCCGCGAGCGCTCTGACGTCGTCAAGCAGATTGTTAAACTCAGACTCAGTGGTTCCTGGTCTAAGAAAGAGCGTTTGCACTCCGTCATCATTAAACCCAATGGCTCCGCTAGTGATCTCTCCAAGGCGTGCCCGATATTCTTCGAATACAGTTGATATTGAATCGTAGTAACTCGTATAATTGGTTTGGCCTGGGCCATAGTATGATCCGCGACCTGTTTCAGACGGGCTGGTGATGAGTTGTCCAGAAATTAGTGCGTTATGTACGTAATTAGCTATTTCTTCTCTCGTAGTAGTTCCTGAAGCCAGAGATCTACCGACCGAATTGTTAAATAGGTCCATCGTTCGTTCTGCGGCCGGCTGACCATTCCAGTCACCTCGCAACTCAACCAATTGGCCAGCAACATTGGCAATCGTCGATCCGTAATCTTGGGTCATTGCAGCGCTGGCATAGGCATGGCGGAATGCGTCCCACTGCCCGTTGTGGGCTGTGCTCGGATCTAGTCCAAAGTGCTGTGCCCATGTATTTGCTTCATTTTGGTAAGCCAGAAGAACATCTGTAGGAACGTAAGTCATCTCATCCTCGGGCTATTTCATTTCAACCAAAGAAATTGCCCAGTGATCGCTTTGTTTTTTTATCGTGAATGCGGCGAGAGCAATCGAAAGACAGCGGGTGTCGTTTTTATCCGCGCGCCACCTGAGCTGACCTGAATTGAGTTGCAGGCGATCGATCACAGGAGCGGCATCACCCGTTGTGACGTAGACGAACAAGCCGTCACTTTCCGGAACCGGGAATATCGCGAGCCCACTGAGCAGTTGCTGGTCCAGTTGGTTGCGAGCAAAACCCTCATCGAAATAAGGACCGATGCTGCAGACATGAGTGGTGGCGGTGGAGTCGAGAAGAGCCGAGACCGGAACTATCTCTTCGTTCGCGACTCTTTGAATGCTCGCCATGGAAAGGTGCAGGCCGGCATCGGTTGTTTTTCCTCCGGCAATCCAGGTCACAATGGCGGCGGCTAGGGCGAGTGTACCCGCGGGCCACAGTAGCTTTGGGAGTGGTTTCATGCTTTGCGCTCCGACAGCACGACGGTGGCATCTTAAAAAGATGAGTTTATGAGTCAAGTTTTGAATTTGATATTTGCAACCTGTAATTTGTGACATGTGCTCAAGCCTCTCGCTTCGCTGTGTGCGGCGGAAGGTCGAGCGTCGCGATGAGAATGTGCATCGCTGGGGCAAGATGGCTCAGGCTGCGCCCGCCGAAGGGCAATGCCGCGCTGACGGTCAAGCATTCGACGATAGCCTATACGGACGGCCTGTCCTGGAGTTCAGGCGGCGGTCCCTACCCAATCGGCAGCATGCGCACATGGATTGCATGCGTGCTTCGCCCTCCCTGTCCCTATCGTTTTACCCGGCCCGCCCCGTCGCGCAAGCCGGCAGGCGCGGCCCGCATCGCCGCCCGGCCGCGCGTCCCCTCCGCGCAAGCGAACAAAGGGCACGCGGCGCCTCGCCCCGTCTTTTCTTTTGGCGGGCGCTTCGCTACCAATGAGCCGCCTTACGAACGGGCGCCGGCAGGCCGGCCGAAAGGAGTTGTTTTGCAAAAGCACGTCGCACTCGAGCGCGCATCGGCGCCGGTCTCCAGGTTCACCCGGCTGCGCGAACTGCTGCAGCGCCCGGATCTTGCCTTCCTGATGGAGGCGCATAGCGGCCTGTCCGCCAAGATCGTCGAGGAAGCGGGCTTTGAGGGCATCTGGGCCTCGGGCCTCTCCATGTCGGCGGCGCTCGGCGTGCGCGACAACAACGAGCTGTCCTGGACCCAGGTGCTCGACATGCTGGAATACATGTCGGATGCCTCCAGCCTGCCGATCCTCGTCGACGGCGACACCGGCTACGGCAATTTCAACAATTTCCGCCGCTTCGTCGCCAAGCTGTGCGATCGCGGCATCGCCGGCGTGTGCATCGAGGACAAGATCTTCCCCAAGACCAACTCGTTCCTGGGCGAGAACCAGCCGCTCGCCGACATCGACGAGTTCTGCGGCAAGATCAAGGCCGGCAAGGACACCCAGAGCCATCCGGATTTCCAGATCGTCGCCCGGGTCGAGGCCTTGATCGCCGGACGCGGCCTCGACGAGGCGCTCAAACGCGCCCATGCCTATGCGGATGCCGGGGCGGACGCCATCGTCATCCATTCCAAGAAGAGCACCGCCGACGAGATCCTCGCCTTCTGCCGGGAGTTCGGCGACCGGGCGCCGGTGATCCTGATCCCGACCAAATATTACCGCACGCCGACCGAGAAGCTGCGCGAGGCCGGCGCCTCGATGATCATCTGGGCCAACCACAACCTGCGCGCCTCGATCCGGGCCATGCGCGAGACCTGCGCGACCCTGCGCGCCCAGCAGACCCTCCTGGAGGTGGAAAGCGACGTGGCGCCGCTCGGCGACGTGTTTGCGCTCGCCGGCGCCAGCGAGCTGGAGGCGGCGGAAAAGCGCTATCTCTCCGCCTCCGCGCCGAAGCGCGCCATCGTGCTCGCCGCAACGCGCGGCGAGGAGCTCGGCGACCTGACGCTGGAGCGGCCGAAATGCATGCTGCCGGTGCGCGGCACCTCGCTGCTCGGCCGCCAGGTGGCGGCGCTGACGCGCCACGGCGTTGCCGATATCCGCGTCGTCGTCGGCTACAAGGCCGAGGCGGTCGAGGCGCCGGGCATCGTGCCGGTGGTCAATGCCGATTTCGAGACCAGCGGCGAGGCGCGGTCGCTGTCGCTGGCGCTCGGCGAGGGCGACACCATCGTCTCCTATGGCGATATCCTCTACCGGCCGTTCTTCCTGGCGATGCTGGAGGACCGGGAGGAGGACATCGTGCTCGCCGTCGACCCGCGCAATGGCGGACGCTCGGGCCGCGATGCGGTCGCCTGCAGCCTGCCCTTCTCCGACGATCTCGACCCGGAGGCCGAGGCGCCGCTGCTCACCGGCTTCGTGCCCGAGGGCGGCGACGGCGAATGGGTCGGCCTCATGCGGGCGAGTGCCGCGGGCGCCGCACGCCTGCGCCGCACGCTTGACGAGATGGCGGGCGAGGGGAGCCTCGACAGCGCCGATCTCGGCGCGGTGCTGACGCGCATGGCGGCGGCCGGCGAGCGCATCGGCGTCGTCTATGTCAGCGGCTTCTGGCGCAACGTCAACGATCTCCTCGATCTGGCGCAGGCCCGCGATGCGGTGTGACCGGCGCGCGCGGAGGGCCGGACGATGATCGAGGCGGGCGACTTTCTCGAGGCGGCCAAGCGCCAGGGCATCGACTTCTTCACCGGCGTGCCCTGCAGCTTCCTGACGCCCTTGATGAATGCGGTGATCTCCGACCGGACGGCGCGCTATGTCGGGGCGACCAGCGAGGGCGAGGCGGTGGCGATCGCCGCCGGCGCCTGGTGCGCGGGCCGCGAGACGGCGGTGATGTTCCAGAATTCCGGGCTCGGCAACGCGGTCAATCCGCTGACCTCGCTCAACCATCCCTTCGCCATCCCGACGCTGGTGATCGCCACCTGGCGCGGCGAGCCGGGGGTCAAGGACGAGCCGCAGCACGAGCTGATGGGCGAGATCACGCCGCGCCTGCTGGCGCTGGCCGGCGTCCATGGCGAGCCGTTCCCGCTTGCGGCCGCCGATATCGAGCCGGTGCTGTCGCGCGCGCTCGCCCATATGCGTTCGACCGGCCAGCCGGTCGGGCTGGTGCAGCCCAAGGGCGCGATCGCGCCGCGCCCGCTCGACGAGGTCCGGGCCGAGCCGGCGCCTCGCGTTGCTCCGGTCGAGTTCGGCGGCGCGAGCCTGCCGCGCCGCATCGACGTGCTGGCCTTGCTGCGGGAGAAGCTTCCCGAAAGCGCCGGCCTCATCGCCACCACCGGCCATACCGGCCGTGAGCTCTTCACCCTGCAGGACCATGCCGGGCATCTTTACTGCGTCGGCTCGATGGGCGGGGCCAGCGCCATCGGCCTTGGCGCGGCGCTCAACAGCGAGCGGGAGATCGCGGTGCTCGACGGCGACGGCGCGGCCTTGATGAAGCTCGGCAACATGGCGACCATCGGGGCCGAGGCCCCAGTGCGCTTCACTCATGTGCTGCTCGACAACGGCCGGCACCTGTCGACCGGCGGCCAGGCGACCGTCTCCGCGCATGTGGACTTCGCCGCCATCGCCGCCGCCTGCGGCTATCGCTTCGCCGCCCGCGCCAGCGGCCTTGGCGAGGCGGGAGCGGCGCTCGATGCGGCGCTCGCCGTGCCGGGACCGCGCTTCCTGCATGTCAGGGTCGCCGCCGAAGAGGTTTCGGGGCTCGGCCGCCCGACCATTGCCCCGCGCGAGGTCGCCCGGCGCTTCCGCGCCCATCTCACCGGTGCCGCATGAGCGCATCCACCGGCCCCATCCTGCTCACCCCCGGCCCGCTGACCACCAGCGAGAGGGTCAAGGCGGCGATGCTGCGCGACTGGGGCTCGCGCGATCCCGCCTTCACCCGGCTTGCCGGCGAGGTCTTGGCACAGATCCGCGATCTTGCCGGCGGCAGGCCGGGCGATCATGTCTGCGTGCCCGTGCAGGGCAGCGGCACTTTCGCGGTCGAGGCGATGCTCGGCAGCCTGCTGAGGCCGGACGAGCGGCTGCTGCTGCTGGTCAACGGCGCCTATGGCCGGCGCATGGCGGAGATCTGCCGCCGGCTCGGCCGCCCCTGCGAGGTGGTGGAGGTCGCGGAGACGCAGGCGCATGACCCCGCCGCGCTTGCCGAAAGGCTCGCCGCCGACCCCGGCATTGCCGCTGTCGCCATCGTCCATTGCGAGACGACCTCGGGCCTCCTCAATCCGCTTGAGGAGATCGCCGCCGTGGCGAGGGCCGCCGGCCGGCGGCTGCTGGTCGATGCGATGAGCAGCTTCGGCGCGCTTGCCGTCGACATGCAGGCCTGGGGCCTTTCGGCGCTGGCGGCCAGTTCCAACAAGTGCCTGCAGGGCGTTCCCGGCCTTGCCTTCGTGGTCTGCCGGCCGGACGAGCTTGCCGCCCGCCGCGGCGTCTCGGCCTCGCTGGCGCTCGACCTTGAGGATCAGGCGCGGGCGCTGGCCGGCGACGGGCAGTGGCGCTTCACCCCGCCGACCCATGTGGTCGCGGCCCTCCACGAGGCCTTGCAGGAGCTCGCCGAGGAGGGCGGCCCGGCCGCCCGGCTCAATCGCTATACCGCCAACCGCGACACGCTGATCGCCGGCATGGCCCGGCTCGGCTTTGTCCCGGCGCTCGATCCGGCCCTGCAGGCGCCGGTGATCGTCTCCTTCCTGGAGCCGCGCGAGGCTTGGTACGACTTTTCCAGCTTCTACGATGCGTTGGAAGCGCGCGGCTTTGCCATCTACGCGGGCAAGATGAAGGCGCTCGGAACCTTCCGGGTCGGCACCATCGGCGCCATCGATTCTTCCCTCATCGAGCGCTTCCTCGCGGCCGTCGAAGGGGTTGTGACAGATTTGAAACAGAAATTGATCCGCTGATCCGGCTCGCCCCCGACCATCCGCCAAGCCCCGGCGGGACGGGGCGTCTTGCGGGCCGGGACGGGGGCCGGCGCCCGTCGGCGGGGCCTGATCCTTGGTCCCGGCCACCGGCCGCCGCCGGCTTCCGGCCGGCGAGCGACGCCGCGTTTCTTGCGAATTTCCGCGAATTGGACGGTTTGCGCAGCGGAGCGCGGGTCGATCGCCGAGGCAGGCGCGGCCAAGGCGCCCGGCGCCGCCGCGGCGCTGCCCGCGGCCGGCACCCTGTCGCCGACGGCGCGGGACGGCATCACGGCGGGCGCCGGGACGGGGTCCGGCCGGGTGTGTCACTTTGTCGGCTTACTCGACAGTTTCCCACCTTTCGGCTATTTAGCGAAAACCGTCCAAGCGGGGGGCTTTGGCGGTGGGCCGTTCCCTGCAAGGGGCTTGCGGGACGAAAGCGGGCAGGTCCCACCTGTGAACCGCCAGTGTCGGAAAGCCGATGACGATGTGACAGACCGGAGATGTGGACGCCCGGCCTGCCACTGCCTGCCTGTCGTTCTTGCGGGTGCATCGCTGCGTTGCGGGCGGTGGCTCGTTGATGAATTTTTCAACCCGAACGGTCGGTGACCCGTTTCGGGCTTGGGGGTAAACAAGAATGAAGCCTGACCGGCCGAGCTTTTCCGTCGTCGCTGAACGCCGTTTCCGTTTGGCTGGCAAGGCGATCATCGAGCAGCACAATCCGTACTTTCTTCCCGTCGACCAGCAGCGCGAGCTCTGCGAGCGCAACGGCATTCCCTTCGTCAGCTTCGCCCATTACGATTATCTCGGCCTCAGCACCCATCCGGACGTGATCGGGGCGGCGAGCACCGAGCTGCATCGGCTCGGCACCGGCGTCGGCGCCTCGCGGCTTGTCGGCGGCGAACGGGTCGGCCACCGGGTGTTCGAGCGCGAGCTGGCGGATTTCCTCGGCGTCGGCGACGTGATGTCGCTGGTCAGCGGCTATCTGGTCAACGTCTCCCTGATCAACTTCCTGATGGGGCCGCGCGATCTGGTGCTGATCGACGAGCTGGCCCACAACTCGATCTTCGTCGGCGCCAAGAACGGGCGCTACGATCACCGGGTCTTCAACCACAATGATCTCGACGATCTGGAGCGGCAGTTGGAAGAGCTGCGCGGCCAGTATCGCAACGTGCTCATCGTCGTCGAAGGCCTCTACTCGATGGATGGCGACATTCCCGACCTGCCGCGGCTGGTGGCGCTGAAGGAAGCGCACGATGCCTGGCTGATGGTCGACGAGGCCCATTCCTACGGCGTTCTCGGGGCGACCGGGCGCGGCTTGTGCGAGCATTTCGACATCGACCCGCGCCGTATCGAGCTGACGGTCGGCACGCTGTCCAAGTCCTTCGTCTCCTCCGGCGGTTTCATCTGCGCCGAGCAGGGGGTGATCGACTGGCTGCGCTTCACCCTGCCGGGCTTCGTCTACAGCGTCGGCCTGTCGCCGGCGACGCTGGGCAGCGCCCATGGTGCGCTCAACCAGCTCAAGGCCGAGCCGCAGCGCGTTGCCCGGCTGCACGACAACTCGGAATATTTCCGCGACCACGCCCGCTCGATGGGGCTGAACACCGGGCCGGCCATCGGCCGCGGCGTCGTGCCGATCCTGTTCTCCAGCCCGATGCAGACGATGATCGCCTCGCAGACGCTGCTGGAGCATGGCATCTACGCGCCGCCGATCGTCCAGATCGGCGTGCCGAAGGACCAGCCGCGCATCCGCTTCTTCCTGTCGGCCGAGCACACGCGCGAGCAGATGGACAAGGCCATCGGCATCGCGGCGGAAGTGGCCCACGGGACCGGATCTGCGGGGGCCGGTCTGTTGGCGCAGCAGCAGGCGGTCGTCGGAGCCTGAAGGTCGACCTGAGGGTTCAGCCCGAGGCTTCGGCCTGACGTTTCGTCAGGCGGGGGCAACCGGGGCATTCGGGGCACGGGGCGCGCACCGAGCGGAGTTGGCATCACCATGACAGCGGATGACAGGGCCGGCATCCAGCCCGGCCGACCGCGGGCGGTCCTGGCGGGGCGCCTGCCGCGCCTGCCGGTCCTCCTTCTGGCAGCCCTCCTTCTGGCAACCCTCCTTTTGGCAACCCTTGTCGTACCGCCCCCCGCCGCGGCCATGGAGGGAACCCGCATCACGCCGGGTACCGGCCAGAAGCCGCGCGGCTCCGTGGTCACCGAGGTGGCGAGCCTCCCGGTGGTCCGCCCGGAATTTCCGGTGCCGGGCGATCCGGGGCAGGTCTTCTACCTGCAGCGGTCGAGCAACGCCAACACGGTGGTCTATGCCGCCCGCTTCACCCAGGACGGCCGGCTCGATCCGCGCAGGCCCGTTCAGGCCTATTGGCGCCGCTTCAACACCACCGGCGAGCAATTGCCGTTGAAGATGATCGAGGACAGTTTCGCCTTCGGCGTGCGGACCCGCGCGACCGGCGATCCCGACGTCTTCCAGGTCTATGTCGTGTCCTATCCGGAGCGGCCGGCGACCTTGCGCCTGGTCGAGCCGGGGCGGGCGGAGCTGCTGCTGCCGGCGGGCGGACGGACCATGCGCATGGCCTATGCCTATGTCGATGTCGACGAGAGCGGGCTGGTGCCGAGCGTGCGCGAGGTGCTGGTGATGGGGCATGACGCGGAGACCGGCAAGCCGCTGGTGGAACGCATCGAGATAGAGTAACGCTTGCCGCGCCGGGACACCCGGTAGGCAGGGATTGCGCCATGGCGCGCGACAGCCATCGAGCCGGCGGCAAGGCCGGACGGGCAGGGTTCGGGGGTAACCAGACAGTATGAGCGCTTCTTCCGCCAGATCGATTCGCACCGCCATTGTCGGTGCCGGCAATTGCGCAAGCTCGCTGATCCAGGGCGTGGCCTATTGCCGGGCGCTCGGCGAGGAGGCCGTGGGCGTCGCCTTCCCCGTGCTCGGCGGCTACCGGCCGGAGGATGTCGAGATCGTCCTCGCCTTCGAGGTCGACGCCCGCAAGGTCGGGCGCACCGTCGGCGAGGCGGCCGTTGCCCTGCCGAACTGCACCGAGATCTTCCACAAGGACCTTGCCGGCATGACCGCGCCGGTGCTGCGCGGGCCGGATCTCGACGGCGTCTCCGCCTTCATGCGCAACCAGGCGCCCGACCGCAGCTTCGTCGTCTCCAGCGCCCCGGCGCTCGACAAGGCCGGCATCGTCGCGGCCCTGCGCGAGGCGAAGGCCGAGGTGATCATCAACTTCCTGCCCGTCGGCTCGATCGAGGCGACGCAGTTCTATGCCGAATGCGCGCTGGAAGCCGGCTGCGCCTTCGTCAACGGCATCCCGGTCTTCATCGCCTCCGACCCGGTCTGGGCGGCGCGCTTCCGCGAGGCCGGCGTGCCGATCGTCGGCGACGACTTCAAGGCGCAGTTCGGCGCGACGATCACCCACCGGGCGCTGGCCCGGCTTGCCGACATGCGCGGCGTCAAGGTCGACCGCACCTATCAGCTCAATGTCGGCGGCAACACCGACTTCCTCAACATGATGGACATGGACCGCCTGGCGATGAAGCGGGAGTCCAAGACCGAGGCGGTGCAGACGGCGATGAACGCGCGGCTTTCCGACAGCGAGATCCGCATCGGCCCCTCGGACTATGTGCCCTGGCTCAACGACCGCAAGGTCGCCTATGTGCGGCTCGAGGGCCGGCTGTTCGGCGGCGTGCGCACCCATGTCGAGATGCGGCTGGAGGTGGAGGATTCCCCCAATGCCGCGGCGATGGCGCTGATCGCCATCCGCTGCGCCAGGATCGCCCGCGACCGCGGCCTTGCCGGCCCGATCGAGGAGGCGAGCGCCTTCCTGTTCAAGCATCCGCCGCTGCAGATCGAGGACGCGGAAGGCTACGACCGTCTGCTCGCCTTCGCCAACGGCGAGGCGGCCTGACCATGACCGGCGCGGCGACGGGCGCAGGGCTGCTCGGCGCCGCCGGGCGTCCCGTCGCCCTGATCACCGGCGGCAGCAGCGGCATCGGCCGCGCCATGGCCCTGTCGCTGGCGCGCAAGGGCTTCGATCTCGGCCTGGTCTCGCGCGGGGCCGAGCGGCTGGAGACTGTTCGCCGGGAGATCGCCGCCGCGGTGCCGCGGGCGCGCATCGCCCTGCGCGCTGCGGATGTCGGCGAGGCGGACCAGGCGCGCGAGGCCATTGCCGGCATCACCGCCGAGCTCGGCGTGCCGCGCTGGGCGGTGATGAATGCCGGCGTCGCCCGGCCCGGCCGGTTCCTGCAGCAGCCGCTCGACGACCACCTGATGCAGATGCGCACCAACTATCTCGGCGCGCTGCATGTCGCCCATGCGCTTGCGCCGGCCATGGCCGATGCCGGCGGCGGGCGGATGGTCTTCGTCTCTTCCGGAGCCGCCTTCTTCGGCATCTACGGCTACGGCGCCTATGCGCCGTCGAAATTCGCCATGCGCGGCCTTGCCGAGGTGCTGCGGGTGGAACTCGCCGGCGACGGCATTTCGGTAACGCTCGCCTATCCGCCCGACACCGACACGCCGCAGCTAGCCATGGAGAACGAGACCAAGCCGGCGGCGACGCGGGCGATCACCGCCGGCGGCGGCCTCTGGCCGGCCGAGCGGGTGGCGGAAAAGATCATCCTCGCCGCCGAGAAGGGCCGTTTCACCGTCGCCCCGGGCTTGCAGATGCGCCTTCTCGCCCATGGCCACAGCCTGCTCTCGCCGGCCTTGCGGCTCTGGCAGGCGCGCCTTGCCCGCTCGCACCGGGACTGAGCGCGGCGCGATGATGCCCTCGTCCATGATGCCGACCCTCGTTCCCCTCGACATTGCCGCGCTTGCCGTTCTCGCCTGCCTTGCCGTCGGCGGCGTGCTGCTCGCGCTCGGCAGCCTGGTACCGGCGACGGCGCCGCAGGCGCGCCCGCTCTGGCCGGTCTATGGCACGGAGCTGGTGATCGTCGGCGGCGGGCTTGGCCCCTTCGTCGCCGGCGGCCTGGTTCTCTCCCTGGCGCTGGCCGCCCTGGCGACGCGCGTTGCCTATGAGGCGGTGAGCGTTGCCTGGCGGCGGCACCTTCGCGCCGGCGGCGATGCCGGTTCGCTGCGCCTTGCCGCCGAGGTTCTGCTGTTTCCCGGCCTGCCGCTGGCGCTGTTCGTTGCCGTCGGCGTCGAGCCGGCCAATGCCGGCGTGCTGGTGCTCGCCTTCCTGCTGGTCGAGACCTATGACAGCTACGCCCTGTTCGGCGGCAAGCTGTTCGGCCGCCGCCCGGCCTTCCCGCGGCTCAGCCCGCGCAAGACGGTGGAGGGGCTTGCCGTCGGCGCGGCGATGCTGGCGCTGACGGCGGCGCTCGCCGGGCCCTTGCTGCTCGGCTGGTCGCTTGCCCTGTCGCTGGCGGCGGCCGCCGTCATCGCGGTTGCGGCGGTGGTCGGCGATCTTGCCGGCTCGCGGCTGAAGCGCGCTTCGGGCGTCAAGGACTACCCAAAGGTGCTGCCGCGCCAGGGCGGGCTGCTCGACATCGTCGATGCCTGGCTGATCGCCGGTCCCGCGCTGGTTCTGCTGCTGCGGCTTGCGCCGTAACGCGGCTTCAGCCGGCGAGGACCCAGGCGATGGGCGCAAGGACGAGGATCGCGTAGAGCGCGGCGGCGGCATCGTCGAGCATGATCCCGGCGCCGCCCTTGACATGGTCCTGGACCCAGTTGACCGGGAAAGGCTTGAGAATGTCGAAGGCGCGGAAGGCGACGAAGCCGGCGATCCACCACAGCGGCTCGGCCGGCAGCGCCAGCACCACGGCGGCGGCGCCGAAGCTCTCGTCGATCACCACGATCTGCGGGTCGTCGGTGCCGGTCGCTTCGGCGACGACGCCCGAGGCCCATACGCCGACGAAGAACAGGACGGCAAGGCCGGCCAGTTGCAGCGGCACGGAGAGCATCGCAAGGCCGGCGGCCAGGGCGAGGCCGACGGCGGCGCCCACCGTGCCCGGCCAGACCGGCGACAGGCCGGCGCCAAAGGACAGGGCGAGGACATAACCGAGCCGCTGGCTCGGCTTATGAACAAGACGGGGCATTGCGGCCGGCCTATGATGAGGGTCGGAATCGGAACCGCCGGGCGGGATGCCGCGCGGCAGGCCGGGCTATAGTGTGGTGAATTTGAAATACGCCTCGTTTTGCGGCAACCGTCGGAGCGTATTTCAAATTCGAAAACCACACTAGAAACATAAACTTACTAGTCACCCTTTTGAATCTGAAGTTCGTACAGAGCTTGCTGCCAAATGTGACGAACTTCAGATTCGGGTGACTAGCATGAAACACGACGGAGAGCGATGCAGGGCGACATGCGGAACGGGGCGACATGCCGGACGGGATGCGGGGTAAGGTGAGACCGCTTGCCTCCATCGCCGCGCGGTCGCTGTTCGCGCGCGTGCTCGGCCGGGTGCTGCTCGTCGTCGCCATCATCGAGGTGGTGTTCCTCGCCGAGAAGCTGACCGGCATCCTGGAAGAGGTGCTCGGCAATGGCGGCGACCTGCTCTCGGCGCTCGCCGTCCTCCTCCTCACCGCGCCGGAGATCTTCGACTTCGCCCTGGCGCTCGCCTGCGTCATCGGCGGCTATTTCGCCTTTGTCGCCGCGCGCGAGGAGCGCGAGCTGGTCGCCTTGTCGGCGGCCGGCGTCTCCTGGGTCCTGCCGGTGCGCGTCGCGCTCACCTTGGGCGCGCTGGCCTTCGCGGCGAGCCTTGTCGTCTCCGGCGTCATCGATCCGCTGGCCCGCCATGCCACCCGCACGGTGATCTTTCATCTCAAGAGCGATCTGCTGTTCGCCCGCATCACCGGGCCGAGCGAGGGCACCTTGATCGAGACCATCCGCGGCAAGACCTTTGCGGCCCTCTCCGACAGCTCGGTCAGCCCGCCGCATGAGAGCCTGTTCGTGCATCAGCCGGGCGAGGAGGGGCGCTGGCGGGTGACCCAGGCGGCCGACTGGAAGCTCGACGGGCCGGACGCTGAGGGAAATTACAGTCTCGGGCTCGGCCGGGTGATCGCCTATGACTTCGTGCGGGTGGAAGCGCGCGAGGGTGCCGGCATGCTGCGCCAGGGGCGCGGGCCGAACCTTTTTGCCGTCGGCCGGCCGGACGTCGCCAACATCCCGGCGCTGCCGCAGGTCAAGGTGGAGAACGTGTCGCTGCCGGTCCGTCTCGACAACATCCTCAACCACGCGCTGCGCGGCGACGTGGCGGGCGAGTGGACGGTGTTCGAGGCGCTGCAGGCCGGCCGCGCCATGGGCGAGACCGGGCGCGAGGCGCTGAAGATCGCCGGCGAACGGCTGTCGCGCGCCATCGCCGTCTTCGTCGCGCCGCTGCTGGCGCTGCTCGCCTGCGTCTTCGCCGGGCGCGGCGTCTTCGGCTATCTGTCGCTGCCGCTCGCCTGCGGCGCGCTGCTCGCCTTCGACATCGTCCTGCGCGGCGTGCTCGGCCGGCTGGCGGCGGAGGCGCCGCTGGCGCTCGCCTCGGTCGGCGGCCTTGCGGCGGCGGCGGTGCTGCTGCTGGCGCTCGCCGGCATCCGCACCCGCGCGGCGGCGCTGCTGCGCCCCGTCAGCTCGCGGGCCTGAGCGATGATGCGCGCGCCCGGAACCGCTCTTGCGTTCCTTGCCGGTGGCCCGCGCGTGCCGCGGCGGCGCACGCCGGTGCTCGGCCTGATCGGCCGGCGCATCCTCTTCACCCATCTGAAGGCGGCGGCGCTGGTGATGACGATGTTCCTGATCGTCGCCTTCGCCATCGACCTGGCACAGACGCTCGACGGCGTGCTGGCGCGGGCCGACGAGCTCGGGCGGTCCCGTGCGGCTCTCGTTGCCACTTATCTCGGCTTCCGCGCCGTCGACATCGCCACGCGCCTCTTTCCCGTCGCCTGTTTCATCGGCGTCTTCGCGGCCGAGCTGATGCGCCTGTTCAACCGCGAGACCACGGTGATCGCCGCGGCCGGCTGGTCGCCGCGCCAGACGCTGGTGGTGGTCTGCCTGTTCGCGGCTCTGACCGGCGCGCTGCAAGTCTCGCTGGAGCGCTGGTGGCGGCCGGCGGCGGTCTTCGCCCAGGCCGGGCTGCAGCTCGGCGGCTACGGCCGGCGCTTCGCCGACGGCGAGCTCGGTGAGCCGAGCTGGTTCGTCGTCAACGGCGCGGCGCTGAAGGCCCGGGTGATCCGCAGCGCGACGCCGGCGCTCGCCGACATCGAGCTCTATCGCGGCGTGGTCGCCGGCGACCTGCGCGACGTGATCGTCGCGCGCCACGGCGAGCCGGGAGAGCGGCCGGGCTTCTGGCGCTTCACCGATGTCGACCTGTGGGCGCGGCTGCCGGCGGAGGAGGTCCCGCGCAGCGACGGCACGCCGCCGGCCTTCGCCCAGACCTCGCTCTATCTGATCAGCCAGTATCCGAGCCTGGAGCTGCGGCTCGATATCGTGCCCGAGGCGCTGACCTATTACGACATCGCCGCCTTCTACCTGCCGCAGGCCCCGCTCGAGGTGCTGGCGCGCGACAGCAACCCGTTGAAGGGGCCGGATGTCGACGCCGCCCTGTGGCGGCGCTGGGCGGCGTTCTTCCTTCCCGGCGCCTATGCGCTGCTCGGCGCGAGCCTTGCCCCGGTCGCCGGGGCCGGGCGCGTCGTTTCGCCGCTGCGCATCCTGGTGCTGGCGCTTGCGGGATATCTCGCGCTGGTCGCGACCAAGGTGTCCTGGGCGATGGGGGAAATCGGCGTGCTCTCGGGCTTTACCAGCAGTTGGCTGTCGATCGCCCTGGCGCTTGCCGGGGTGGTCGTCGCGCAGCGGATGCTGTCGCGTCCGCATTGAGCGGGGTTGCGCGCCCCGTCTCAAAATTTCGCGATTTTGAGACGGAATTTTGCAAAATTCGTCGCAAAAATTCTCGCGGGGATCAGCCGTTCCGGCGGGCTGCCGCGATGCGGGGATAGACCAGTTCGGCGGCGCGGGCGAGCATCGCCTCGTTGTCGACCTCGGCCCAGGCAAGGTCGGCCACCTTGGGAACGGCGACCTGCTGGCGCCGCGCCAGCGCGACGACGCCGCTCTCGTAGTCGGCCATCGGATCACCGGCGATCAGATGCGGGCCGATCTCCCGCAATTCCCCGACCGCGTCGGCGGTCAGGTAGGTGATGCCGACCAGCTCGCCATAGGGGGTATCGTGCCAGCGGTCGATCAGCTTCGACATGTCGCGCAGGCAGCGCAGGCCGTCCCGCTCGTCCGTCCACACATGCACCTCGTCGCCGGCACCGGTCTTTCCCGACACCAGCAGGGCGGAGGTCTGCGGCCGGCCGATGGCGGCCTCAACGGCGCGCGGCTCGAACACCAGGTCGGATTCCAGCACCAGGCAGGGGCCGTCCAGCCCCTCCAGGCCGACCATCAGGCTCTGCAGCGAGCCCTTGCTGGAAAAGGTGTCGTTGTGGCGCAGGTCGAGCGACGGGCGGCGCTCGGCGGCCAGCGTCCGGTAGTGGTCGGCGAGATGGCCGGTCACCACGCGCACGTCGGAAATCCCGTGCAATGCCAATGTGTCGACGGCGTCTTCAAGGAAACTCTGCTCTCCAAGCGAGATCAGGCCCTTGGGCGTCAGGCGGCCACGCTCGCCCATGCGCACACCGCGACCGGCGGCAAGGAAAACAGCTTTGATGTTGAGCATGGATCGACCGGAATATGGTAAGGCGGTCCACTATTAGGGGAGCGCCGGGCCATCGGCAAGTGCCGGATGGCGGCAGGGTCGGCGCCGCAGACAGCAGGAACCACGGAGTGACATGCGCCCGGACCTGACGTTTCGTTCTCTCTGGCGCCAGTACCGCCAGGACAAGTTCGCGAAGGAGCTGGCGACCGACTGGGCGGCGGCGCTGCTGTACCGGGCGCCGGGCTTCTGGCTGGTCGCCCTGCTTGCGCCGACGGGCATTTCTCCGACCGCGGTGACGCTGGCGGCCGTGCCGGTGGTGCTGGCCATGCCGCTGGCGGCGCTGACACTCCCCCTTGCGGCGGCCGCCGTCGCGGTCGCGCTGCTGGCGGCGCTGTTCCAGACCCTCGACTGCACGGACGGCGCCCTGGCGCGGGCGACGGGCCGCAGTTCGGCCAGGGGCGGGGCGCTCGACTTCGTCATCGACATGGGCCAGTGGGGCTTCTTCTATACGAGCATAGGCCTGCTCGCCGACCGGGTGGCGGCCGGGGACACGGTCGCCGGCTTCTTCTGGACTGCGCTGGCGGCGGTCGCGGCCTGGCTGCGCCTCTATGCGAGGGTAATTCGCGACGCAAGGCCCGCCGCGCCCACCGCGCCCGCGGTGCCGGGCCCGGCGCGGCTCGGTGTGTTCGACATTCTCGAGCGGGGGATATCCGGGCTGAGCGGCGCCCTGCCGGTTCTTCTGATACTGGCCTTTTTCACCGGCACCCTGCCGGCGCTGGTCGTCTTCCTGCTGGCCTATTCGCTGCTCGATGTCGGGGATGCGGCGCTGGCGACCTTCCGCGGTTGGCCGCGCGACAGCGGGGATACGGGCGAGGAGAGCGGCGGCGCATGAGGATCGTCCAGATCCTCCCCTACGCGATGGCCCGCCCCGGCGGGGTACAGGCGCATGTGCGCGACCTGTCCCGCTGGCTGCGCGGCGAGGGGCATGAGGTCCGTATCGTCGCGCCGCCGACGCGGGAGGGAATTTGCGCAGTGGGAACAGAGTGTTGCGGCCGCTCGCGGCTGGTCACGATGTTCGGCACGCGCTTCGAGGTGAGCTATGCCTTGCGGGCGGAGCGGCGCCGGCTGGTGGAGGATCTGCGCGATTGGGGCGCCGATCTCGTCCATCTGCACACGCCCTGGACGCCCTTCGTCGCCTGGCAGGTTTGGCGGGGATTGCGGCTGCCGACGGTGGCCACCTTCCACGCGACGCTGCCAGGGACAGAGGCCGGCGGGGTGACGGCGCGGCTGCTGCGGGCGGCGGCCGGCCATTTCCTGTCGCACTCGCGGATCGTCGTCGTGCCCTCGCCGACGCCGCTGGCGCATCTGGGCGCGGCCGCGCGCGACGTGCGGGTCGAGGTGGTGCCGCCCTGCATCGATCTGGAGCCCTGGCGGAACGCGCGAAAGAGCGAGCAGAATCAAAACCTTGAGATCGTGTTTCTCGGGCGCTTCGAGGCCCGCAAGGGGCTCGACGTGCTGCTTGCCGCCTGGCCCGACATCGCCTCGGCGCTGCCGGACGCGCGGCTGACGGTGGCGGGGGGCGGCGACTTGAAGCCGCTGGTCGAGGCGGCGCTCGCCGCTCCCCATGGCGGGCGCATCCGCCTGGTCGAGCGGCCCGACGATGCCACGGCCCGCGCGCTTGTCGCCGGCGCGGATATCTTCGCCGCGCCCGCCCCCTATGGCGAGAGCTTCGGCCTCGTCCTGGTCGAGGCGATGGCCGCCGGCGCGCTGCCGGTGGCGGCCGCCAATCCCGGTTATGCCGGGGTGCTGAGTGGCGAGGGGGCGGAGCTGCTGGTGCCGCCGGGGGACGCTGGCGCGTTGGCGCGGCGCATCGTCTCCCTTGCCGGGGACAGGCCGGCCCGCGAGCGGCTGGCCGCCTGGGCCGATGCCCGCGCGCAATATGCCGACATCCGCGGCACGGGTCCCGTCTTTACAAGGCTTTACGCCGAGGCGCTGCGCGGCTCCTGACGTCAGCCGCGCGGCTTCTCGAAGCGGGAGGGGACGGGGAACCAGCGCTCCAGCACGGCGCGCATATGGGCGACGACGCGCGGGTTCGGGGTGCTGCCGAAACTGTCGTTCAGCGTCACCGCCAGCGGTTTTTCCCATTCCAGGCGGCGCAGTTGTGCCCAGGTCCAGACGAACCAGTTCTCCAGCGAGGCATAGCCCATCGTCCGGCGGATGTCGGCCGGTTCCGCGGTGACGGCATGGCCGGTGGCGGCCGCGAAATGGGGATAGAGATATTCCGGCGGCACGTTGGAGCCGGCGCGAAAGCGGCTGCGGCGGGTCGTGTCGATCGCCCCGGCGAAAACCTCGCACATCTCCTCGAACAGCGCCTTGTCGATCAGTTGCGGCCCATGCGCCAGATAGTTGCGCCGGCCGCCGCCGAACCGGTGGACAAGCAGGTCGTTGGCGGTTGCCATCGCAAGGTTCCAGGGGCTGGCGCGTGCCGGGTCGAGCTCGGAGAGGACGGGCGAGGGTTTGCGGGTCAGGAACGCCTTCATCCTGCCGTCCCCGTTGAGGAAATGGTCGAGGCCGAGCGGGGAGAAGGCCAGCATGTCGTCCTCGAAATAGAGGAAACGGGACGACAGACCGGGCAGTTTCGCAAGGTGGCTGACGATGGCGAAGGAGTTGAAGGTGGGGAGGATATCCGGCGCCATGATCTCGTCGTGGTGGACGACGACGAGGTCCGGATGGTCGGCGTCGAGCCAGGCCGGCACCTGCGGCCGGCAGCTCAGCAGGTAGACCTTGCGGGCGAACGGCACATGCGCGTCGAGCGAGCGCAGCGAGTAGCGCAGCAGGTCGAGATTGTCGCGGGTGCGGTTGGGGTTGGTGTCATGCGACGTCCCGGCATGCCGGGCGAGGAGATCCCGGTAGCCGGGGAACGTATCGTCCACCCAGGTGTAGACGATATCCACCGTTCCGGCCTCGCCGGCTTGCGAGCCTGTCCCCGTCTCCCTTGCGGGCATTTCTGCGATCATCCGGCCCTCGAGACAGGCGGTCCCCGGTGCCGTGCCGCTGCCCCGCCGGCTGGCGGAGGGGCGACACGTTTCCCGGTTCTCATTTGCTTGCGAACTCTATAAACCCGTTGCCGGCGAAGGAGCAATTCCTGCGCGCGAGGTTCGAGGCAGTCAGGTGATCGGCGATAGCGCAACAGATGTGGGGCACCCGGGGGCGGACGGGCGCGGGCTGATCATTGCCGCCGATTTCGGCACGTCGGGCGTGAAGATCGCCGCCCTCGACCGCCGCCTGTCCCCGCTGGCGACGGCGACCCGGCCCTATCCCTTGAGCCTTCCCGCGCCCGACCAGGCCGAGCAGCAGCCCGAGGACTGGTGGTCGGCGCTCGCCGCCGGCATTGGCGACCTTGCGGCGGAGATCCCGGATCTTGCCGCGCGCGCCTCGGCCCTCGTGTTCTGCGCGCAGATGTGCGGCGTCATCCCGGTCGAGCAGTCCGGGCGCCCCTTGCGCCCCGCCATCGTCTGGCTGGACAAGCGGGCCGGCTCCCTGTCGCGGGCGATGAACGGGGGATTTCCCTCGCTCGCCGGCTACCGGCTCGACAAGTTGTACGCCTGGACGCGCATCGCCAATGGCGCGCCCTCGCATAACGGCATGGACCCGCCGGCCAAGATGCTGTGGCTGAAGCGGAACGAGCCGGACGTGTGGGATGCGACGGCGCGGTTTCTCGACGTCAAGGACTGGCTTCTGCACCGGGCGACGGGACATTTCGTCACCACCGCCGACAGCGCCAACCTGACCTGGATGATGGATACGCGGCCCGGCCGCGAGGGCTGGTCGCCCGATCTCGCCGGACGGCTCGGCATTCCGCTCGACCGGCTGCCGGAGATCGTCGACGGCACTTGTACCGTCGGCGGCCTGCTGCCGCAGGCGGGGACAGAGCTCGGCCTTGCCGCCGGCCTGCCGGTGATCGCCGGGGCCGGCGACGTGGTGGCGACCGCCATCGGCTCGGGCGCCACCAGCGACGGCGAATTGCACGCCTATGCCGGCACCAGCGCCTGGCTGAGCGGGTTTTTCCCCTCCCGAAGGATCGATATTTTCCACTCTTACGCGACGATATCCTCCAGCGTCGGCTATCGGCCGCTGCTGATCGCGACGCAGGAAAGCGCCGGCGCCGCCTTCGCCTGGGCCGCGCGGCTGTTCGGTTGCGGGGAGAGCGGGGAGGCGCGCGACGACGACGCCTCGCTGGCGGCGCTCTATTCCGGCATCGGCTCGTTGCGCGACAGCGATCCGCTCTTCGTGCCCTGGCTTGTCGGCGAGCGGGTCCCGGTCGACGACGACCGCTTACGCGGTGTTTTTACAGGACTTTCTGTCGGTCACGACCGCAACGCGCTGCTGCGCTCGGTGCTGGAAGGCGTCGCCCTCAACATGCGCTGGGCGCTCAGCAAGGTGGCGCGGCAGAAGGGTGTGCGAACCGGCCTGCCGCTGCCGCTGGTCGGAGGCGGGGCGGTCAATCCGCATTTCGCGCAGATGCTGGCCGATGCCCTGAAGCTGCAGGTCGTGGTCCGCCAGCCGCGGCTTGCCGGCGTGCGCGGGGCAGGGGCCATCGCCGCGGCCGGTCTCGGCTGGTATCCGTCCGTCGAGGCGGCGGCCGCGAGCCTGACCCAGGGCGAGGCGCTGACCTATGACCCTGAGGGCGAGGGTGTGGCGCGGGCCGACCGTCGGGCCGCGCTGCTCGACCGGCACCGGCCGAAGCTGATCTCGCTTTATCGCTGATTTTTCTTGCAAAAACGGAACCGCGCCAATGATCGACGGCTTGTTCAAGCGCCATATCGACCCGCTCTGGGAGAGCATGGCGACCCCACTGGTGCGCATGGGGCTGACCCCCAACCAGGTCACGGCGACGGGGCTGGTGCTGGTCTGCGCGACCTCCGCGCTCTACCTGTGGCACGGCAATTCGGCGCTCTTCGGCCTGACGCTGGCCTTTGCCTTCGCCTTCGATGCGCTGGACGGGGCGGTGGCGCGGCGCCGGTCGATGTGCACCAAGTCCGGCGGCTATTTCGATGCGATGGTCGACCGCTACCAGGAACTCGCTGTTCTCGCGGCGCTTGCCGCGGTCAACGACCTCTGGGCGCTGGCTTTGCTGGCCTTTTCCGGCGGGGTGCTGACCAGCTATGCCAAGGCGCGCACGGCCATCGAGATCCCGATCCGCAATGAGGCCTGGCCGGATCTGTTCGAGCGGCTGGAGCGGATCATCTTCCTCTGCGCGATGCTGCTGGCCGCTGGCGGCCTGTCGCTGGCGGGGATTGCGCCGGCCTCGACGATCGCCGTCGGCCTTGCGATCTACGCGCTGCTGGCGCACCTGACGTCAATCCAGCGGATGCGGCGGGCCGTCGCCCTGCTGCGGGCGGCGGATCGGTCCGGACCCGTCTGAGGAGGCCGTCCCACGGGGACATCTCTGACGCGGGCCCTGTATAAGGTCAGCAGAGCCAGCATTTTTCCGGCATCTTGGCCGCGGTGACAATGTTGCTGTCGCCGATCCAGCCAACGATGCCCTGGCCGACGCTGTCGACCTTGGAATAGCCGGCCCGCTCGGTCAGAAAGCGGGCAAGGACCTCCGTTCTGTTGCCGGTCCGGCAGACGAGGACAATGCGGTCGTCCTTGCCGGCGATGGCGGCCAGTTCATCCATGAAGCCGGGGTTCACGTTGCCCTTGTCGTCGAAGAAGGTGATCAGGTGGGCGCCGTCGATGACGCCGGTCTCCTTCCATTCTTCGGGGCGGCGGATATCGACCAGCACGGCGCCAGCCGCCAGCCTGTCCTTGAGCTGCGAATTGTCCAGCGTGCCGAAATTGGGCTTGGCGACGCCGAGCAGTTCGACCTCGAAGCGCAGGGTCGCATTGGGCGGGATGACGCCGCCGGCGCCGCGGGCGCCATAGCCGAGCTCCGGCGGGATGACGAGCTCGCGCTTGCCGCCGACGCGCATGCCCTCGACGCCCTGGTCCCAGCCGCGGATAACGCGGCTCGCCCCGAGCGGGAAGGAGAAGGGCTCTCCCCGGTCGAGGCTGGAATCGAACTTGGTGCCGTCCATCAGCCAGCCGGTATAGTGCACGGTCACCGTGGCGCCGGGCACGGCCTCCTCGCCGGTTCCCACCACGATATCGCGGATCTCGAGCTCGGCGGCCTGGGCCGTGACGGTCAGCGGCAGCAGCATGAGAAATGCCCGAAGCAGTCGCAACATGAGGAAACCTTTCCGTGAGGGTAAAGCGTGAAGCGGGATCAGGACGGAAAATAGCGCGCAGTGCCGTCCGGGGGAAGGCGGGGACCTGCGCCCTGCGCCCACTTGCCACGGGAGCGGCCTGACGCCATCGTGTCGCCCGACAAACGAGGATAACTGGGAGGAGCGACCTTGCAGATTTCGGATGGCGACAGGACCCACGCGCAAGCGCTTTTGAGGATCGCCGCTGAAGCGGGCTCCTGCGCGCCGATCACCGACGGGGACAAGAGCTTCGGCCTTGCGCGCGCCTATCAGGTTTCGGCCGAGATCCGCGCCGCCCGCCTCGCCCGCGGGGAGATCCCGCGCGGCTGGAAGATCGGCTTCACCAACCGGACGATCTGGGACGAATACGACGTTCACGCGCCGATCTGGGGCCCGGTCTACGACACGACGCTGGCCGAGGCGCCGGCGCAAGGGGCGGCCGAGACATCCATCGGGCATCTGGTGGAACCGAGGATCGAGCCGGAAATCGTCTTCCGCATCGCCGCGCCGCTCGAGGCCGGGCTGTCGGAAGCGCAGTTGCTGGAGCGGATCGACGGGGTGGCGCTCGGCTTCGAGATCGTCCAGTCGGTCTATCCGGAGTGGCGGTTCCAGGCGGCGGATACGGTCGCCGCCTTCGCCCTGCACGGCCTGCTGCGCCACCGCCCCTTCGCGGCCGTTACGGCGGCGAACCGCGCCAAGTGGCTGGACCGGCTCTCCTCGTTCACGCTGGATCTCTACCGCGACGGTGAGCGGATCGACAGCGGACATGCAGAAAACGTGCTCGGCGGGCCGCTGAGCGCGCTGAAGGCCATGGCCGACGGGCTGCCCGATACGGCGCTGGCGAGCACGGTCTCGTCCGGCGACGTGGTAACGACGGGGACGCTGACGCGCGCCTTTCCGGTCGCGCCCGGCGAGAGCTGGGAGACGCGTGTCGCCGGACTGCCGCTCGCCGACATGGCGATCTCGTTCACCCGGTAAGGCGCGCATCGATCCATCCGCGCGGAGATATTTTAGGATTGAAACAGTTGGGCCGCTCCCTAAACTGCGGCCCAAATCCGGCCTCGGGAAGGGGCTCTGGACCCTCGCCACATGCCAAGGAGTTGCCCCGTGACCGATCCCGTACGCTATTCCGTTCAGGACGGCATTGCCGTGATCGCGGTCGACAATCCGCCGGTCAATGCCCTGTCGCAGGCAGTGCGCGCGGGCCTTGCGGCGGCCGTCGCGCGGCTGGCAGGTGACGATCAGGCGCGCGCGGGCGTGATCTACGGCACTGGTCGCACCTTCATCGCCGGCGCGGACATCCGCGAGTTCGGCAAGCCGATGGCCGAGCCGTTCCTGCCGGACGTGATCGCGGCCATCGAGGCCTGCGACAAGCCGGTGGTGGCGGCGCTGCACGGCACCGCGCTCGGCGGCGGGCTCGAAGTCGCGCTCGGTTGCCATGCCCGTGTGGCGGTTTCCTCGGCCAAGGTCGGCCTGCCGGAAGTCACGCTCGGCATCCTGCCCGGCGCGGGCGGGACGCAGCGCCTGCCGCGCCTTGCGGGCGCGGCCGCCGCACTCGACCTCATCACCAGCGGTCGCCATGTGGCAGCGGTCGAGGCGGTAAAGCTCGGCATCATCGATGCCGTCGTCGACGGCGACGACCCGTTGGCGGCCGGCCTTGCCTTTGCCCGCCGCCTTGTCGAAGGCGCGGTCACCGGCCGGCGCTCGGGCGAGATCGATCCGGGCGCGAAGGACGAGGCGCTGTTTGCCGACTGGCGCGCGAAGACGAAGACGTCGGCGCGCGGGCAGATCTCGCCGATGGTGGCGATCGACGCCATCGAGGCGGCCTACGACCTGCCGTTCACTGAGGGAATGGCGCGCGAGCGCGCGCTCTTCAAGGAGCTGATGGCCTCCGACCAGCGGGCCGGCTTGATCCATGCCTTCTTCGCCGAGCGGGCGGTCGCCAAGATCCCGGAAGCGGAGGCGGCGAGCCCGCGCGAGGTCGCCTCGATCGGCGTCATCGGCGGCGGTACGATGGGATCGGGCATTGCGGTTGCGGCGCTGAATGCCGGCCTGCCGGTGACGCTGGTGGAACGCGACGAGGCGAGCGCGGAGCGTGCACGCGGCATCGTCGCAAAGCTCCTCGACGACGGGGTGCGGCGCGGCAAGCTGAGCGAGGCGCGGCGCGACCAGATCCTGTCGCGCGACTTCTCCACCGCGACGGATTATGCCGCGCTCGCCGAGACCGATCTGGTGATCGAGGCGGTGTTCGAGGACATGGCCGTCAAGAAGGACGTGTTCGCGCGGCTCGACGGGATCGCCAAGGCGGGCGCGATCCTCGCCACCAACACGTCCTATCTCGATGTCAACGAGATCGCGGCGGCGACCGCGCGGCCGCAGGACGTGATCGGCTTCCACTTTTTCTCGCCCGCCCATGTCATGCGCCTGCTTGAGGTGGTGGTGGCGGACAAGACGGCGGCGGATGTGGTCGCCACCGGCTTCGCGCTGGCCAAGACGCTGCGCAAGGTGGCGGTGCGCGCCGGCGTCTGCGACGGCTTCATCGGCAACCGGCTGCTCAACACCTATCGCAAGGCCGCCGACTACATGGTGGAGGACGGGGCGAGCCCCTACCAGATCGACGCGGCGCTGGTCGCCTTCGGCTTCCCGATGGGTCCCTTCGCCGTCAGCGATCTTGCCGGCCTCGACATTGCCTGGGCCGGGCGCAAGCGGCGGGCGGCGACGCGCGATCCGCGCGAGCGGACGGTGGAGATCGCCGACCGCATCTGCGAACGCGGCTGGTTCGGCCAGAAGAGCGGCCGGGGATATTATCTGTATGAACCGGGCGCCCGGCGCGGCAGCCCCGACCCGGAGGTCGAGGCGATCATCGCGGCCGAGCGCGAGGCCAAGGGCCTCGTGCCGCGCAGCTTCAGCGACGCGGAGATCGTCTCGCGCTACATGGCGGCGATGATCAACGAGGCGGCGAAGATCGTCGACGAGGGTATCGCGCTGCGTCCGCTCGATGTCGACGTGACGATGCTGGCCGGCTACGGCTTCCCGCGCTGGCGCGGCGGGCCGATGCACTATGCCGACAGGCTGGGCCTCGCCCCCGTGCTCGCCGAGTTGCGTCGCCTCAGCGAGGAAGACGCTTTCTTCTGGGAGCCGGCGCCGCTGCTGGTCCGGCTCGCCGAAGACGGCGAGACCTTCGGCTCCCTGAACGGACGGGACTGATCGCGGCCGGTTTGCTGCACCGCCAGAAGTCTCGCGAGATCGCCGAAGCCGGGCCCTGGAAAGGCCCGGCTTTTTTTCGGGCTGCGGCCCCGGGCGTGATTAAAATGTTTATTGTCATAGCTCTCATTATTTCACGAAACGAAGACAGATCGTTTCGATAAGTTCGACCATTGCGAAACAAAGGGATCTTTGACGCTCTTTTGACGGGTGAAGCATGCTGCATTGCAAGGTTGAGATGCGGCTGCGCAGCAACGAAATTGCTTGATTTGTTTAGCTATGCTGATCTTACTAAACATCGCGGTAAACATCCGGGCAACGGATGGCGTCCTCGCGCAAGGCGGGGCGCGGCCGGCGGCCGTCTGGAGGGGCGGTTCCGACAAGAACGCCGCGCGAAGTTTGGGAGGATCACGTGAACGGATATCGGAAGACATGGGCTGCCGTCCTGTGCGGGACGATGCTTGGCGGGTTCGCCACGACATCGGCACAGGCGCAAGACATCACCCTGTGCTGGGCCGCCTGGGACCCGGCCAATGCACTGGTCGAGTTGTCGAAGGACTTCACGGCCGAGACCGGCATCGGCATGAAGTTCGAATTCGTGCCCTGGCCGAACTTCGCCGACCGGATGCTCAACGAGCTGAACTCGGGCGGCAAGCTGTGCGATCTTCTGATCGGCGACAGCCAGTGGATCGGCGGTGGCGCGGAAAACGGCCACTACGTCAAGCTGAACGACTTCTTCGACGCCGAAGGCATCAGCATGGACGATTTCGCCCCGGCGACTGTCTATGCCTATTCGACCTGGCCGAAGGGCACACCGAACTACTGGGCGCTGCCGGCGATGGGCGATGCCAATGCGTGGTTCTACCGCAAGGACTGGTTCTCCAAGCCGGAGATCCAGGAGGCGTTCAAGGCGGAGTACGGGCGGGATCTTGCTCCGCCGGAGACGCAGCGCGAACTGATGGAGATCGCCAGGTTCTTCCAGGGTCGCGAGATCGACGGCAAGACGCGCTACGGCGTCAACATCTTCACCGAGCGTGGCTCCGAAGGCATCACCATGGGGGCCACCGGAGCGCTCTATGCCTGGGGGTTCAAGTATGAGAACACTCCCGGCAAGTATGACATGGAAGGCGCGGTGAATTCGCCCGAAGCGGTTGAGGCGCTGGAGTTCTACAAGGAACTCTACAAGTGCTGCACGGCGCCCGGCTACACCGACAGCTACATGCAGGAGAGCCTCGACAGCTTCAAGTCCGGCCAGGTGGCGATGGCGATGAACTGGTTCGCCTTCTTCCCCGGCCTCTACAAGGACGAGCAGGTCGGCGGCGACAAGATCGGCTTCTTCGTCAATCCGAAGCAGAATGTCGAGGCCTCGACGCTGGGCGGCCAGGGCATCTCGGTGATCTCCTATTCGGAGAAGAAGGACGAGGCGCTCAAGTACATCAAGTGGTTCGCCCAGCCTGCGGTGCAGGCCAAGTGGTGGTCGCTCGGCGGCTACTCGGCCCACAACTCGGTGCTCAACGATCCCGGCTTCAAGGACAGCCAGCCCTTCGCGGCAGACTTCCTGAAGGCGATGGGCGCCGTGCAGGATTTCTGGCAGGAGCCGGCCTATGCCGAACTGCTGCTGGCCATGCAGAAGCGCCTGCATGACTACATCGTCGCCGACCAGGGAACGGCCCAGGAGGCGCTCGACAAGCTGATCGCCGACTGGACCGAGACCTTCGAGGACGAAGGCAAGCTCTAGGCCTGCCCATCCCCTTGCCGCCGCCCTGGCGGCGGCAAGGCCGGCAGACGAACGGCCCCGCCCGACCGCGGCCGGCCCCGGCTCCTGGCCCGGCGCTCGCGCCGTTCACGTCCCCATGCCGGAACGCCCCTGCAAGCCCAGGCGCTCTGCGCCGACCATGCGGAACCCGATCATGTCTCAAATGCAGATCAATCAGCGTGCCGCCGACCGGCTCGCCCGCAGCACGCCGCACGGCATCGCCCGCAAGGTGCGTGGCCTGTCGGACAAGGCGATCGCCTGGCTCTTCATCGCACCAACCATCGTGCTGTTGCTGGCGATCAACGTCTTTCCGCTGATCTGGACGGTCTACCTGTCCTTCACCGACTTCCGCGCCAACCGCATCAATCGCGCTGTGGAGTGGGTGGGTCTGCGCAACTACGAGCGGGTGCTGACCGATCCGGACATCTGGCACAACATGCTGGTGACCGCGCATTTCCTGTTCTGGACGATGTTCTTTCAGGTGCTGATCGGCTTCGCGCTGGCCTGGCTGATCAACAAGAACTTCCGCGGCCATGGCGTGTGGACGACGGTCATCCTGCTGCCGATGATGCTGTCGCCGGCGGTCGTCGGCAATTTCTGGACGTTCCTGTATCAGCCGCAGATCGGCCTGTTCAACTACGTGATCAGCTTCTTCACCGGCGCCGATCCCTCGTCCTTCCAGATGATCGGCAGCGTCAACCTGGCGCCCTGGGCCATCGTCATCGTCGATACCTGGATGTGGACGCCCTACACGATGCTGATCTGCCTCGCCGGCCTGCGCTCGATCCCCGACTACATCTACGAGGCGGCCGAGGTGGACCGGGCCGGGCCGTTCCGGACCTTCTGGTCGATCACCCTGCCGATGGTGATGCCGTTCCTGATGCTCGCGGTGCTGTTCCGGTCGATCGAGAACTTCAAGATGTTCGACCTTGTCGTCGAACTGACCTCGGGCGGTCCCGGCTCGGTCACGGAACTTGCCTCGATCAATCTCAAGCGCGAGGCCTTCGAGAAGTGGCGGACGGGACTGTCCTCGGCCTTCGCGATCATTCTCTTCGTCACGGTGTTCGGCGCGGCCAACATCTACGTCAAGGCTCTCAACACGGTGAAGAGCAGATGAGCACCTCAACCGCCCATTCGGTCGTCGAGCCGAGCCGCCTGACGCGCACCGTCGCCGGAACGCTGGTGATCGTCTATGCGCTGGTGACGATGGTGCCGCTGGCCTGGATCTTCCTGACCGGCTTCAAGACGCCGCCGGATTCGATCTCCTATCCGCCGAAGGTCGTCTTCGAGCCCTCGCTGGAGGGCTATGTGAACCTGTTCACGACGCGGACCCGCCAGACGCCGGACTATATGGCGAGCCTGCCGCCGCCGCAGACCTGGTACGAGGAACTGGTACGCTCGCGGCAGATGGTGATCGCCGGCCCCTCCAAGTTCGGCGAACGGTTCCTCAACTCGGTGATCATCGGCTTCGGCTCGACCTTCCTGTCGGTCTTCCTCGGGACGCTTGCCGCCTATGCCTTCTCGCGGTTCCGCGTGCCGCTGGCCGATGATCTGCTTTTCTTCATCCTGTCGACGCGCATGATGCCGCCGATCGCGGTCGCGATCCCGATCTTCCTGATGTACCGGACGCTGGGCCTGTCCGACACCCATCTCGGCATGATCATCCTCTACACCGCCGTCAACGTGTCGCTCTCCGTCTGGCTGCTGAAAGGCTTCGTCGACGAGATCCCGCGCGAATACGAGGAGGCGGCGCTGATCGACGGCTATACGCGGCTGCAGGCCTTCGTGAAGGTGGTGCTGCCGCAGATGGCGACCGGCATCGCCGCGACGGCGATCTTCTGCCTGATCTTCGCCTGGAACGAATATGCCTTCGCGCTGCTGCTGACCTCCGGCACGGCGCAGACGGCACCGCCCTTCATCCCGACGATCATCGGCGAGGGCGGGCTCGACTGGCCGGCCATCGGCGCGGGCGTCACCCTGTTCCTGCTGCCGGTGCTCGTCTTCACCATCCTCCTGCGCAAGCATCTGCTCAGGGGTATCACCTTCGGAGCGGTGCGCAAATGACCGGATCTCAGCCAACGAAGACGGCGGCCGGAAACGGCCTGGAGGCGGCACGCGCGCGCATCGCCCACCAGCGCGCCCACCCGCCCGGACGAGAAGGGGCGGGGGCCGAGACGCCTGGTTCGGCGGGGCCGCGGATCTTTCGCCGCGGGCCGTGGGAGCTGTTTGCGACGGTGCTGATCGGCCTCGGGGTGGTGATGCTGATGCAGCCTTTCGCGTTGGCGCTCTTCACCTATTCCTTCATCACGATCCTGACCGGCACCGTGATGTTCATCATCGTCAGCCACTTTCCGGAATAGTCAGCCATGGCGGAGATCAGGGTCGAGGCCCTCAGGAAAAACTTCGGCGCCTTCACCGCGGTGAAGAACTCCGACTTTACCGTGGAAGACGGGGAGTTCTTCGTCATGCTCGGCCCGTCGGGCTGCGGCAAGACGACGACGCTGCGGATGATCGCCGGGCTGGAACTGCCCACCTCGGGGCGCATCTTTCTCGGCGGCGAGGACGTCACCTTCAACCGCGCCTCCCATCGCGACATCGCCTTCGTGTTCCAGCTCTTCGCGCTCTATCCGCATATGAACGTGCGCCGGAACATGGCGTTTCCGCTGGTCTGCCAGGGCATGCCAAGACAGGAGATCCGGACGCGGGTGGAGGAGACGGCGCGGCTGCTGCGCATCGACCATATTCTCGACCGGCCGGTCTCGGGGCTCGCCGGCGGCGACCGCCAGCGGGTGGCGCTCGGGCGTGCCATCGTGCGCCGGCCCAAGGCCTTCATGATGGACGAGCCGCTCGGCACGCTGGACAGCGAGTTCCGCGACCTGATGGTGCGGGAGCTGCGCGAGCTTCACAACTCGATCAGGGCCACCACGGTCTATGTCACCCACGACCAGGTGGAGGCGATGGCGATGGCCGACAAGATCGCGGTGATGAACCACGGCGTCATCGAGCAGTTCGGTCACCCCCAGGAGATCTACGATCGCCCGGCCACGATGTTCGTCGCCGATTTCATCGGCTCACCGCCGATGAATTTCCTGGACGTTGAAGGCGGACAGGACGCAGGCGCTTCCAAGGTCCGGCTGTGCGGGACGGAGGTGGCGATCCCGGAGCTGAGGGAACAGGTCGCCGACGGGGCGCTCGTCCTCGGCATGCGGCCGGAACACATCCGCTTCGACGATGGTTCGCGGCTGAGGGGCGAGGTGGTCGGCAGCGAGTATCTCGGCACGACGCAGATCGTCACGGTGATGCTGGGCGCCGCGCAACTGAAGGCGCGGATCGCCGCCGACCTTGTCGTTCGTGACGGGGAAACGGTGGGGCTGACTTTCGACACCGCGCGGCTGTCGCTGTTCGACCGGGCGAGCGGACGGGCTCTGGCGAGCGCGCGCGACGATGCGGGTCCCGCCCGCCGCACCGGAACGGGAGGCTGACATGGCGACCGTTGCTCTTTCGGGGATCTCCAAGCAGTTCGGCCGGACGCTGGCCGTCGATGATCTCTCGCTCACCATCGCCTCCGGCGAATTCGTCGTGCTGCTCGGCCCGACGGGCGCCGGCAAGACGACAACGCTGCGGCTGATCGCCGGGCTGGAGACGCCGGACGGCGGCTCTCTCCATATCGACGGGCAAGACATGACCCGCATGCCGCCGGCCGGGCGGGATGTTGCCTTCGTCTTCCAGCAATATTCGCTCTATCCGCATCTCAGCGTCTTCGACAATCTCGCCTTCCCGCTGCGCTCGCCGGCCCGGCGCGTGCCGGAGGACGAGATCCGCCGCACGGTGGAGGCGGTGGCGAACATGCTGCGGATTGGCCACAAGCTCGGCAACCGTTCGACGCAGCTTTCGGGCGGCGAGATGCAGCGCGTCGCCATCGGCCGGGCCTTGGTGCGCCAGCCGTCGATCTTCCTGATGGACGAGCCGCTGTCCTCGCTCGACGCCAAGCTGCGGGCGGACCTGCGGCTGGAACTGAAGCGCATCCAGCGCGAGCTTGCCGCAACGATCCTCTACGTCACCCATGACCAGATCGAGGCGATGACCATGGCCGACCGGATCGGCATCCTGTCGGAAGGGCGGCTGGTGCAGATCGGCACGCCGCGCCAGATCTACGAGGATCCGGACAATGTCTATGTCGCGGCCCGCCTGGGCCAACCGGCGATCAACGTGCTGCCTGTCGGCGTGATCCCGGCGGAGAATGCGCCGGCTACCGCCTTCTCCCTCGGCGCGCGCACGGAGCATTTGCGGATCGCGGCCGCAGATGCGACAAGCGCCAACGCACGGCTCGACTGGGTCGAGCATCTGGGCGACCAGAACCATCTCCACATCAGGATCGGCGACTTCCGGCTGACCACACTGGCGGATCCCGCAAGCCGGCTGGCCGGCGAGGAGGCGATCCGCGTCGAGGCGGTCTCGCCGCTCTATTTCGATGAAGACGGAAACCGGATCAGATAGATGAGCGATACCGATCCCCGCCTGAGGGACATCTTCGAGACGACGGCGCAGGCCGTCATCGCCCATGCCGACGAGCTGACCGAGCTGGATGCCGCCATCGGTGACGGCGACCACGGCCACAACATGAAGCGCGGGATGCAGGCCGTGCTCGACGAGCTCGACACGCTTGCCGCAAAGCCCTGGGACGAGGCGCTGAAGGCGGCGGGCATGCAGCTTGTCATGAAGGTCGGCGGGGCTTCCGGTCCGCTCTACGGGACGCTGTTCATGACGCTCGGCAAGTCGCTGGACACGCCGCCGACACGCGAGGGCGTTGCGGCCGCGCTGAAAGCCGCCATCGAGGCGGTGATGGCGCGCGGCAAGGCGACCCCCGGACAGAAGACCATGCTCGACGTGCTGGTGCCGGCATCGGAAGCTCTCGCTGCGGGCCGCCCTCCGGCCGAGGTCGCCGAGGTGGCGCGCGAAGCCTGCGCGGCGACCAAGGACATGCTGGCCACCAAGGGGCGTGCGTCGTTCCTGGGGGAGCGGTCGATCGGTCACATCGACCCGGGCGCGCGGTCGAGCCAGATCCTCATCGAGACAATCGCCGGGAAGTTTGGAGACGTGAAATGAGCAATGTCGGCATCGTCATCGTGTCGCATTCGCCGCTTGTGGCGGAAGGGACCGCCGACATGGTGCGCCAGATGGTCGGCGACGAGGTGCCGCTCGCCTGGTGCGGCGGCGATCCCGACGGGGGCCTGGGGACCAGCGTCGAGGCGATCCTTGCTGCCATCGACAAAGCCTGGTCGGAAGCCGGTGTCGCGCTTCTGGTCGACCTCGGCGGGGCCGAGACGAATTCGGAAATGGCTGTCGAGATGCTCCCCGAAGAGCGCGGCGGCAAGGTGGTGGTGTGCAACGCGCCGATCGTCGAGGGCGCGGTGATCGCCGCGACCGAGGCCTCGGGGGGCGCGTCGCTGCAGGATGTTCGCCGGACCGCGGAAGAGCTGTCGGCGCTTTGAGGACGATGACATGAGTGACGTGGCGCTGACCGCCGAGGTCCTGCTGGAACATGAAGTCGGGCTGCATGCCCGGCCGTCGGTGAAGCTGACCAAGCTCGCCAAGACCTTCCAGTCGCGCATCGAACTGAGCCCCGGCCCGGACGGCCCCTGGATCGATGCCAAGAGCATCGTCAAGGTGATGGCCGCACGGGCCCCCAAGGGCACGGTCCTGCAGTTCCGGGCGGCCGGCGACGACGCCCGCGCCGCGCTCGACGCGCTGGTCGCGCTGGTGCGCAACGACTTCGAGACCGGAGCCGCGGGCGAGGCGGAGTGAGGGAGATGACAGGGACGCCAGCAACAGGACAGGAGCTTGCCGGCAGGGCGGCCTCTCCCGGCCTTGCGGCGGGCCCGGTCGTGGTGGTCGATAGGGTCGTGGCGGGGACCCGTCCCGCAGGCGATCCGGACGCGGAAGCCGCGCGCCTGTCACAGGCGCTGGAGACGGCCTCGGCGCAGATTGCCGGCCTGATGGAGACGGTCGACGCGGAAGCGGCCGAGATGCTCGAGTTCCAACTGGCGATGCTGGAGGACGAGGAACTGACCGCGCCCGCCCGCGAGGCGATTGCCGGCGGGAGCTCGGCCGATGCCGCCGTCGCGGCCGCGCTCGATGCCGCTATCGCTGAGTATCGCGCCTCGCAGGACGAGTATTTCTGCGCTCGCTCCGCCGACCTCGCCGATATCCGGGAGCGGCTGCTCAGGGCACTGTCGGGCGAAGAGGGCGCGGCCGGTTCTATGGCGGGCGCGGTTCTTGTGGGTACCGACCTGACGCCGACGCGGTTCCTGGAGACGGACTGGTCCGCCGGTGGCGGCATCGCCCTGGCGGAAGGCAGCCCATCCAGTCATGTGGCGATGCTGGCGCGCGCGCGCGGTGTGCCGATGGTGACCGGGCTTGGGGCTTTCGACATGAGCGGCCTCACCGAGGCGCTGGTCGACGGGGACAGCGGCCTTGTCCGCTTCAATCCGGACGAGGCAGCGCGGCGGCAGCACAACGAACGGGCGGAGGTCCTTGCCCGCGAGGCGGAGGCGGCGAAAACCTATCTCGGCCGTCCGGCGGCGACCGCCTGCGGCGTGTCGATCTCGGTGATGATCAATGTCGCCGCCCCGGAGGAGGTCGACGCGCTCGATCCCTCCCATTGCGACGGCATCGGCCTGATGCGCACGGAGTTCCTCTTCCATGGTCCCGGCGGCCTGCCGGACGAGGAAAGCCAGTATCGCGCCTATCGCAAGGTGCTGGTGTGGGCGGATGGGCGCAGCGTGACGATCCGCACGCTGGATGCGGGCGGCGACAAGCCGGTTCCGGGCCTCACCGTCGAGGAGAGCAACCCCTTTCTCGGCTGCCGGGGGATCCGCCTGTCGCTGCGCCGGCCGGATGTGTTCCGCGTCCAGTTGCGGGCATTGGCGCGCGCCGGCTGCCACGGCAATCTCCAGGTGATGCTGCCGATGGTCAGCGTGCCGGGAGAGATCACGGAGGCGGCGCGGCTGCTGGACGACTGCATCGCCGAGCTTCGCGCCGAGGGACGGGAGGCCGTGCGCCCGCCGCTCGGCATCATGGTCGAGGTGCCGGCGGTTGCCGTGACGCCCGAGCGGTTCGGCGAGGCGGCGTTCTTTTCCATCGGCTCCAACGACCTGACGCAATACGTGCTGGCGGCCGGCAGGGATTCGCCGGACGTTGCCGAACTCGGGCGGGCCGACGATCCGGCAGTGCTGGCGCTCGTCGCCTCCACCTTGCGCGGCGGCGCGGCGGCGAGCCTGCCGGTCAGCCTGTGCGGCGATGCCGGCAGCGACCTTGCCGTTCTGCCGAAGCTGCTTGTTTGTGGGCTGCGGCGGGTGTCCGTCGCGCCGGCCGCGCTTGCCAGGGTGAAGGCGGCGATCGCCGGGATGCGGCTGGGTGACGATGGCTAGACCGCCCGAGACATCGGCGCCCGACAGCGCACCGCTCGTCGCCGTCTACAAGGCGGTGCTGCAGAAGGTGCTGGACAAGCGCCCGTCGGGCACCCGCCAGCGGATCGCCGCGGCGCTGGGCAAGAACCGGAGCTTCGTCTCGCAGATCACCAACCCCGCCTATTCGACGCCGATCCCGGCGGCTCATATCGAGCCGATCCTGGAGATCTGCCATTTCTCGCCGCGGGAACGCGAGGCTTTCCTGGAGGCTTATGCGGCCGCGCATCCCCGGCGCCAGTCACCGGCTGACCGAGGCCCGAAGCTGCGGGCGCGCACGCTGCTTCTGCCGGATCTCGGCGACCCGGAACGCAACCGGCGGCTCGATGTTCTGCTCGACAACGTCATCCGCGACCTCGCCGCCCTCCTGGAGGAGGACGGTGACGAGACCGCGGCCCCATAGTCCTTTCGGGAGGAAGCAATGAAGAAGCTGATCAATTCCGTCGACACCGTGCTCGCCGACAGCCTCAACGGGTTCTGCCGGGCGCATGGCGACATTCTCGTTGCCGGCGAGGACCTGAAATTCGTCCGCCGCAAGGAGCTGAAGCCCGGCAAGGTGGCGCTGGTCTCCGGCGGCGGATCGGGCCACGAGCCGCTGCATGGCGGGCTGGTCGGCCACGGCATGCTCGATGCCGCCTGCCCGGGGCAGGTGTTCACCTCGCCGACGCCGGACCAGATGCTGGCGGCGGTCGAGGCGGTCGATACCGGCGCGGGCACGCTCTTCATCGTCAAGAACTATGAGGGCGATGTGATGAACTTCGAGATGGCGGCCGAGATGGCCTCCGGCGAGGTCGCCACCGTTCTGACCAACGATGACGTTGCCGTCGAGGACTCGCTCTACACCACGGGGCGGCGCGGCGTCGCCGGCACGCTGGTGGTGGAGAAGATCGTCGGCGCGGCAGCCGAAGAGGGGCGTGATCTCGCAGCCCTGAAAGCGCTGGGCGACAAGGTCAACGCCCGCACCCGCTCGATGGGCGTGGCCTTGACGAGCTGCACGGTGCCGGCGGCCGGCAAGCCGATGTTCGAGATCGGCGACGACGAGATGGAGATGGGCGTCGGCATCCATGGCGAGCCGGGCCGCCGCCGCGTCAAGCTGGCCAGCGCGGAGGACATTGCCGCCGAGATGATCGGGGCGATTCTCAAGGATCTCGGCGAGGCGGCCAGCGGCGAGGTGCTGCTCTTCGTCAACGGTTTCGGCGCGACACCGGCGATGGAGCTCTATGTCATGTACGAGGCGGCGGCGCGCCAGGTGGAGGCGGCCGGGCTCTCCATCTCCCGTGCGCTGGTCGGCAACTATGTGACCTCGCTGGACATGGCCGGCTGCTCGCTGACGGTCACCGTGCTGGACGACGAGATCAAGGCGCTATGGGACGCGCCCGTGCACACCGCCGCCCTGCGCTGGGGCATGTAAGCTGGAGCATGTAGGCTGGCGGGCCTGGCGAGGGGCGGGCATCATGAGGATCGGGTAACGGATAGAAGCTGCCAAACGGGAGGAGACAGGCAATGAAGACGATGAAAGGTCCGGGGATTTTCCTGGCGCAGTTCGCCGGTGACACGGCACCGTTCAACTCCTTGAGCGAGATCGCCGGCTGGGCCGCCTCGCTCGGCTACAGGGGGGTGCAGATCCCCACCTGGGACGGGAGGCTGTTCGATCTCGACAAGGCGGCCGAAAGTCAGGACTATTGCGACGAGGTCGCCGGCATCTGCCGGGAGGCCGGCGTCGAAATCACCGAGCTTTCCACCCATCTGCAAGGTCAGCTCGTTGCGGTCAACCCCGCCTATGACGCGGCCTTCGACGGCTTCGCCGCGCCGCATGTACGCGGCAATCCGAAGGCGCGGCAGGAATGGGCGACCGACCAGATGCGCAAGGCGGCGAAGGCCTCGCGCCGGCTCGGGCTGACGGCCAGCGTGTCCTTCCCCGGTGCTCTCGCCTGGCCGTATGTCTATCCCTGGCCGCAGCGCCCGGCGGGGCTGGTCGAGACCGCCTTCGCCGAACTGGCCCGCCGCTGGCGCCCGATCCTGGATGCCTATGACGAGGCCGGCGTCGATCTGTGCTACGAGATCCATCCGGGCGAGGACATTTTCGACGGGGCGACTTTCGAGATGTTCCTGGAGGCGGTCGGCAACCATCCGCGCTGCTGCATCAACTACGACCCCTCGCATTTCGTGCTGCAGCAGCTCGACTATCTCGCCTTCATCGATATCTATCACGAGCGGATCAAGGCGTTCCACGTCAAGGACGCCGAGTTCAATCCGGACGGCCGGCAGGGCGTCTATTCCGGCTACCAGTCCTGGGTGAACCGGGCCGCGCGGTTCCGCTCACTCGGCGACGGGCAGGTCGATTTCGCCGGCATCTTCTCCAAGCTCGCAGCCTATGACTACGATTCATGGGCCGTTCTGGAATGGGAATGCTGCCTCAAGCATCCGGAGGACGGTGCGGCGGAAGGCGCCCCCTTCATCGCCGGCCACATCATCCGGGTGACGGAAAAGGCGTTCGACGACTTCGCGGCCGGCGGAGCGGACGAGGCGGCGAACCGGCGCATGCTGGGGATCGACTGACCGGCGCCGCGAGAGCGCCAGCAACGGGAGGAAGGCAGCGATGGCGATCGAGGCAGGACAGGAAACACGGGGCGGAGGACGGATCCGCCTCGGCATGGTGGGCGGCGGCGAGGGCGCCTTCATCGGCGGCGTTCACCGCATGGCGGCGCGGCTCGACGGACAGTTCGAACTGTTGGCGGGTGCCTTGTCGTCCGACCCGGAACGGGCGAAGGCGTCGGCTGCCGCGCTCGGCCTGGCACCCGATCGCAGCTATGGCTCGTTCGCCGAGATGGCCAAGCGCGAGGCGCGGCTGAAGGACGGCATCGAGGCGGTCGCCATCGTCACGCCGAACCACATGCACTACCCTGCAGCGCGCGAGTTCCTGAAGCGCGGCATCCACGTGATCTGCGACAAGCCGCTGACCTCGACGATGGCCGATGCGAAGAAGCTCGCGGCCCTCGCGGAAACGTCCGGCGCGCTCTTCGTGCTCACCCACAACTACACCGGCTATCCGATGATCCGGCAGGCGCGCGAGATGATCGCGGCCGGGGACCTCGGCACGATTCGGGTGGTGCAGGCGGAATATCCGCAGGACTGGCTGACGGAGCGGCTGGAGGCCAGCGGCCAGAAGCAGGCGGACTGGCGCACCGACCCGCAGCGCTCGGGGGCCGGCGGCTGCGTCGGCGACATCGGCACTCATGCCTACAATCTCGCCTGCTTCGTCTCCGGTCTGGAGCTTGCGGAACTCTCTGCCGAGCTTACCACCTTCGTGGAGGGGCGGCGCCTCGACGACAATGTCCAGGTGATGCTGCGCTTCCGCGGCGGCGCACGCGGCATGTTGTGGGCCAGCCAGGTGGCGCCGGGCAACGAGAACGGCCTGCGCCTGCGCGTCTATGGCGAGAAGGGCGGGCTGGAATGGGAGCAGGAGCAGCCCAACCACCTGTGGTTCACGCCGTTCGGCGAGCCCAAACGGCTGATCACCCGAGGCGGCGCCGGCGCCGGGGCGGCAGCCGGGCGCGTCACCCGCGTACCGGCTGGCCACCCGGAAGGCTATCTGGAAGGGTTCGCGACGATCTACCAGGAGGCCGCGCATGCGATCCGCGCGGCACGGGCCGGCAAACCGGCGGGGCCGGAGGTGCTCTATCCTGGCATTTCGGACGGGCTTGCCGGCATGGCCTTCATCGATGCCTGCGTGCGCTCCTCGCGCGCCAACGGCCGGTGGACGTCACTGTAGGGAGAGACGGCTCGCGCAAGGCGCTCCTTCGCACTGGCGGGCGGCGGGCGCGGGCCCTATGTGAGGGCGCAATGCAACTCTGCCCCGATGCCACGACACGGGCGCGGTGGAACTTGCTCCGCCGCGCCCGTGTCGTGCCTGCCTTGGACAAGACCCGCCCATGGATTCTCTGACCCAGTTCGTGCTCGGTGCCGCCGTCTCGACCGCCTGCCTCGGCAAGACCCTCGGCCCGCGCCGGGCGGCACTGGTCGGCGGCGTGCTCGGCACGCTGCCGGATCTCGATGTCCTGCTGCCCTTCGCCGATCCCGTCGACAGCTTCGTCCTGCATCGCGGGGCGACGCATTCGCTGTTCATCCAGGCGCTGGCCGCGCCGGTTTTCGGCGAGGTTCTGATCCGGCTGTTCCGCTCCTTGCGCGAGCGGCGGCTGCTCGTCTGGCTGACGGTTTACCTTTGTTTTTCCACCCATGCGTTGATCGACGCGATGACGGTCTACGGGACGCGGCTGTTCTGGCCGATCTTTCCCGATCCCGTCGGCGTCGGCTCGGTGTTCATCATCGATCCGCTCTACACGCTGCCGCTGCTTGCCGTCGTGATCTGGGCACTGGCCCGACGCGAATGGTCCGCCGGTCTGGCGCGGGCGAATACAGTGGCCCTTGCCGTCAGTACGGGCTACCTGGCGCTGACGGTCGGCCTGCAGGCGCATATGGAGGCGCGTGCGAGCCGCGTTTTCGCCGAAGCGGGCCTCATGCCGGATCGGGTCTTTGCCATCGCCGCTCCCTTCAACACGGTGGTGTGGAAGGTGATCGGCATGGAGGAGGCGCGCTATCACAACCTCTATCTGTCGCTGTTCGATGCCGACGGCCCGCCGACGATCTACTCGCATGACCGGGGCGGCGCCCTGGCGAACTGCCTTGCGGACAACCCTGCCTATACCAAGCTCGACTGGTTCAGCCGCGGCTATCTGCGGATCGAGGAGCAGGAGGAGCGGCTGGTCGTCTCGGACCTGCGGATGGGCCTGACCCCGGCCTATGTGTTCCGTTTCGCGATTGCCGAGCGGAACGGGGACGGCTTTGCGCCGATCCCGCCAGAGCGGGACATGGCGCACCGGCGGTCCAGCGAGGGCGACGGCGACTGGCTGCTGGCGCGGCTGTGGGGCCGGCCGGTCCTGCGCCCGGCGGAGGCGCAGGCCGCGGAGGCGGCGCTTCCGGCGGACACGGCTGCAACATCGGGTCAGGCTCCGTCCTGCTAACGGCTGCGCGCCGCTACGTCAGGTGCCGGGCGGTGCCGATTGCCGTTGAAACGGCCGGCGCGGGGGAGTAACCGGTTGAAAAAGCCTGCATGCGGGAGACATGCCGGCAGCCGGGAGGACATGCACGCCATGCAGGGAACCGCGACGCGCGACACGGGCGGTGTCGACAGTGGCTATGCCTGGGCGCGGCTCGGGCTTTCCATGTTCCTCGCCACCATCGGCGGAGCCGGCATGTGGTCGGTGGTGGTGGTGCTGCCGGCGGTCGAGCGCGAGTTCGGCGTCGATCGGGCGGACGCCTCGCTGCCCTACACCGCGACCATGATCGGCTTCGCGCTCGGCAATCTCTTTATCGGCCGCTTCGTCGACCGCTTCGGGGTGATGGTGCCGCTGGCGCTCGCCTCCGTTCTACTCGGCTCGGGTTTCCTGCTGGCCTCGCAAGCCAGCTCGATCTGGATCTTCGTGGTCCTGCAGGGCGCGATGATCGGCTTTGGTTCGGCCGCGACCTTCGGCCCGCTGCTCGCCGACGTTTCCCACTGGTTCGCCAAGCGCCGGGGGCTTGCCGTCTCCGCGACCGCTTCGGGCAACTACTTCGCCGGCGCGATCTGGCCGCTGGTGCTCCAGGCCACGATGTCCGAATACGGCTGGCGCGGCGCCTATATTCTTGCAGGCTGTGTGTGCCTCGCCGTACTGGTGCCGATGGCCTTCCTGTTGCGACGCCCGGCGCCGCATATGGCCACGGGAGCCAGGCATGTCGAACCGCCGCCGCCGGTGCGCACGACGCCGCTGTCGCCGGGTGCCCTGCAGTTCCTGCTGATCATTGCGGGGCTCGGCTGCTGCGTCGCCATGTCGATGCCGCAGGTGCATATCGTCGCCTATTGCGTCGATCTGGGCTATGGCGTCGCGCGCGGGGCGGAGATGCTGTCCCTGATGCTGGCCGGCGGCATTGCCAGCCGGCTGATCTCCGGCGTGCTTGCCGACAAGATCGGCGGCCTGCGGACATTGCTGATCGGCGCGGTGCTGCAATGCCTGGCGCTGTTCCTCTACATCCCCTATGACGGGCTGGCCTCGCTCTATATGGTGTCGCTGATCTTCGGCCTGTCGCAGGGCGGCATCGTCTCCAGCTACGCCATCGTCGTGCGCGAATATCTGCCCGCCCGCGAGGCCGGGCGCCGCGTCGGCGCGGTCATCACTGCGACCATCGTCGGCATGGCGCTGGGCGGCTGGATGTCGGGATGGATCTACGACCTGACGGCGTCCTATCAGGCGGCGTTCCTCAACGGCATTGCCTGGAACATGCTCAACATCGCGGTGATCGTGCTGATCCTGTTGAAGAGCGGTCGGCCGCGCCGGTTGCCGGCCGCGGCCTGAGGCATCGCTGCCTGACGCACTGGCGCGGCTCAGTCGGCCGTACCGCCCCCGTGCAGGCGCGCGATCAAAGCGAGCGCCTGACGGCGGCAGTCCCGTTCGGACAGCCATGACAGGAGCTGGCCGGCCGGGGCACCGGCAAGCGTGTCCGGCATGACCGACAGCTCGAAATCCCGAAGCTCGCCGCCGACCGACACGACCATCCGGCCGTCCTCCATTGCCATGTCTGCGGGCAGGGCAAGCCGATGGTCCCCTGCCGTCCAGGCAAGGCCCTCATGGCGGCCGGCCGCGCTTCTTGCGGAAACCTGCAGGGTTTCGTCCGCCTGTTTCCGCCACAGCGTGAGTTCGCCCTTGCGGACGCATCGGGGACCGGAACTGTCGGCACCGAGATCCCAGACGTCAGGGGGCGGCGGGATGTCGCCAGCGCCGGCGCGTGCGGCTCCAAGCACCGTCGAGCTCGCTTCCGCCGAGCCGACAAGTCGCTTCAGGATGTCCCAGTTCGTGGAGGATGTTTCGGACGGGCCCACTTGCGCCGATCCTGGAACCGAACCGGAAAAGGCGCCGTCGATCGTCACGATGTGGCCGCTGCGCTCGATCAGGGTCAGGCGGGCACCCTGGGGAAGGTCGATCTGCTGGTCGTCGGCTATCTCGGTGCCGGCACTATAGGCGTCCGGCGCATCGCTGGCGACGATGACGACATAGTCGGCATGTGCCGGGGCGAGGGTAAGGATGGCAAGCAGGCCAAGTCCGAGGCAAAGAGCAATCTGGCGCATGGCGGTTCCGGGTCTTGTGTTCATCCAGCCTTCGCGCTTGCGGTCGTCCTGCGCACGCGAAGCGCGTCTCACCTGCCTCATTTGCCCTCAAGCACCAATGTGGCCCCGCTTTCGCCGGCCTGCAAGCGCCGGAGATGCAGCAGCGCCAGCGGATCGTCGGGCTTCAGGCGCAGCGTGGTCTCGAACAGGGCGGCGGCGCTTCCATCGCCCGCGCGCATCGCGGCAAACGCGGTCCGATAGGCGGCAAGCCATGCCGGATCCCGCCGTCCCTCCGCAAGAGGCTCGAAACAGCGAAGCGGGCTGCTGCGTCCCTTGAGCACGAGGTCGGCGGCCGGCCGACAGGCGTCGCCAGGGCAGCGGCCGGCGACGCTGTCGCTCATCAGGATGCGGGTGCCGAGAAATCGGTTGGCGCCCTCCAGCCGCGCGGCGGTGTTCACCGTGTCGCCGATGCCCGTGTAGTCGAAGAACCGGCTGCCACCGAAATTGCCGATCACCGCGTCGCCGGCATGCAGGCCGATCCGCGTCGCGCCGAGATGGATGCCGCGGCCGGCAACCTTCAGCCGATAGGCTTGTGCAAAATCGTCGAGGGCATGTGCGAGCGCAACGGCATGGCTCTCCTGGTCGGGGTCCTCGTCGGGTGCCCCGAAGAAACCGACCACGGCGTCGCCGATGATCTTGTCGATGGTTGCGCCGTGCTCGGTCATCAAGCGGCACATCTCGTCCAGATAGGGATTGAGGATGTCCGCGAGGGCGGCAGGTTCAAGCTGCTCGGACAGGGTTGTGAACCCCTCAAGATCGGTGAAGAGGTAGGTAACCCGCCGCTTCTCGCCGCCAAGCTCCAGCGGCAGGCGGCCCGTGGCGATGCGCTCGACTACGGCCGGGCTGACATAGCGGGAGAAGGCAAGGCGCAGGAAGGCCCGCTCGGAGCGTTCGATCTGCCATTTTCGCCAGGCGAGCAGGCCTGCTGTCGCAAGGGCCGCAAGGGGCGGTGAGACCAGCGGGGGCAGCCCCGTTCCGCTCGCCACCAGCCAGCCGGCGGCGATCCCATAGGCAAGAAGGCCGGCAAACAGCAGCAGGACCAGGCGGCGGGGAGGCAGCGGCAGGGCCATCGCCAGGGCCGCGAGCACGGCCAGCGTCAGGGTCGCCGCGATCCTCGCTGAGGGAGGGAAGGCGGGCAGGGACAATCCGGCGAGATGTTGGGCGAGGATATGGGCATGGATCAGCACGCCGGGGATCGTCCCGGCCTCGCTGCCCTGGCCCACGACCATCGGCGTCGGATGCCGGTCGATGGTCGGCAGGTCAGTGCCTACAAGGACGATCTTACCGGCGAACCAGTCGTCGGGGAGCAGGCGCACGAGATGCGCGGGATAAAGCGTGAAGGGCGCGGAGGCGGCGTTGCCATACAGGATGCGGGATCTGGACCTCGCGGTCACCTCGGCGCCGGGGGCCGCCTCCCGGGCCAGAACTCCGGGAAAGGTGTCCAGTCTCTCGCCCCTCTCGATTCGAGCTTGCGGCACGTGGCGGACGACGCCGTCGATCTCATCCCGCGGCAGGGCGATCAGGCCATGGCGGCGCGTGGCGACATGCCGTGCCGAAAAGGCGGTCTGTCGTTCCGTGAGACCGTCAGAGGAGGTTGCATAGGCGAGGACGACCGGAAGCGAGGCCTCGTCGATCGCCGAAAACAGCGCCCGGTCCTTTTGCAGCAGGCTCGGCTGGTCCAGCAGGATGTCGATGCCGACCGCGCTCGCCCCGGCCCGGTCGAGGCGCTCGATCAGACCGGCGAGGAACTCCCGGTCGATGGGGGAGCGATAGGGGAAGGTGGCGAGCGTGTCCTCCGTCACCATCACCACGACGATCCGCGACAGGATCTGCGGCGAGGGAGACGGGGCGAACGGCAGGGCCACGTCGCCCGCCAGCGGTTCGAGCCGGGCAGCGGCCAACAGGGACAGCAAGGTGGCAAGCACAATCGCGACAGCTTCAAAGCGCCATCCCCGACGTCGGCCTTGTTGCACGACCGGTGGTGAGGTCACGGCGACCTCTCATCTGGCCGTGCGGCTGTCATGATGTGCCGCAAGAGGGTCATTGGGCGGCGTCGAAACGCTTCACGCCGGATCGCGTGCCGTCCCGATAGAAGAGCTCCACGGAGACGAAGGCGGTCCTTGCCGGAATGTCGATATGGACAGTGGAGCCCGGCCCCGAACTCGGGATCGCGTGCGGGTTGTCCGGATCGCAGGGACCGGTGTCGAACACCTGGTCGGGAGTGTCGCTGTCGAGGGCGTAGCGGACTTCCTGGATCGCGCAGCGATAGCTGATCAGGTGGGTGAAATAGAGCAGCTTGCGCCCGTCCCAGTCGCGGAAGGCGAGCCAGCCGGTGGTCAAGCGCTCGAGAATGTCCTTCTGGCCGGAGACGAGGGCGTCGCCGGGCGTGAAGCTGACGGAGAAGGGCCCCTGCATCTCGCCATGGATATTGCGGTAGCTCACCTCGATGGCCGTATCGCCGGCATTGCCGGGAAGCTCGAAGGCTGGATAGGGGATCGGCGCGCCGGTCGAGGGATCGACCGCGCCGCTGACAAAGCCGGTGGAGCGCGGTTCGCTGCCCGGCAGCTTCACGAAGATCTCCTGGGCCCTGTCGGCAATAGCGAGCGTCAGCATCCAGCCCTGGTTGGAGCGCATGGCGTTGAGGCGCACCGGATTTGCGAGCGCCGCCGGATTGATGAAGGAGAGGGCGGCGAGGCGGGTCTTGGCGTCCTCGACCTGCTCGGCCGCCATCTGCTGGTCGAGATAGTAACGCAGGAACCGGCCGTCCTCGACTGCGGCCATGAAACGGTCGAGGAGATCGCGCTCGCGGGCCTTGTCGGTGGCCGATTGCTGGCCGAGCCGCGTCTGGCTGTAGTCCTGCGACAGGGCGTAGAGCGCCGGCGAGAAGTCGGGATAGGCGTCCAGGAACGCGCCGAGGCGGCGGAGGCGCTCCTCGCGCTCCTCCAGCAGGATCTCGGCGAACAGGGTCGTGGGATCGTTTCGCCCCTGCGACAGGGAGCGGTAGATCTCCAGCGCGCCGGTCCGTCCTTCCTGCACCCGCAGCACCGACTGGAAGCGCAGGTGCGGGTCGACCTGCGGCAGGCCGAAGGCGAAATATTTGAGATAGTCCTGCCGGGCGCCCGGATAGTCGCCGCGGATCTCCTTGAGACGGGCGTTGGAGTAGAATTCGTGCGGCTGGGTCGGGGTGTCGACGATCAGCGAGCGGCTGGCGAGCTGGGCGAAGAGCTGCTCGACCCTGCCGCTGCCTGCCTCGGCGTCCTCCAGTCGGGTTTTCGCAAGGGCGGCGAAGGCGCCATCCGGGAAACGGTCGAGATAGGCGCGGATCTGCTCGGCCGAGCCGCTGTCCTTGACGTCGTTCCACAGTTGCAGTTCGAGCTGAACCGCAGAACCCGGCGCTGCCGCGGCGAGGGTATTGCCGCCAGCCGCTGCGCCATCCGGCACGAAGACGATTTCCGAGGTCAGCGAGGAGTGGTCCCACGGTACCTGGTCGCCACCGGTCGCCTCGACAACGCGCAGGCGTACCGCCTTGAACACCGCCTCGACGCTGCGGCCGGGAACGAGCATCTCGGCGGCGATAGCGGCCGTATAGGGGCTGTTGAGCCCGCTGCCGTCGGCGGCGGTGCTGCCGGGAGCAGTGGCGAAGGAGATGAAGCTGCCGCGCGGCGTGCTGCTCAGCAGCGCCAACCCGCCGGTGCCGATGGACCGGCTGAGCGCGGTGTTGCGGCAGGCATCGAGAATGACGATGTTGGCACCCTTGTGCGCCGCCTCGACGGTGGAAAGGACCCAGTCGACGGCGAGGGCCTCGAACTCCGCATCGACCTCGTCCTTCAGGTCGGCGCCGATGGGAGCAAGATAGTTGCGCCCGCCTGCCTGAAAGCCGTGGCCGGAATAGTAGACGGCGGCGATGGAGCCCTCGCCCGCCGCCGAAAGGCGCGTGGTGAACTCGCGCAAGGCCTGCTTCATGGTGCGCAGGTCCGCGTCCAGAACCGTCTCGACGGAAAAGCCCGACTGGCGCAATGCGTCGGCGATGAGCGCGGCATCGTTGACCGGGTTCTTGAGCGGTGTCATCGCACCGCCGGCATAGTCTGCATTGCCGATGACCAGCGCCAGCCGCTCGGCGGCAAGGCTGGAAGCGGTGCCGAGGATTTGCGAAACACCGATGCAGGCGATGAGGGCGATGCTCTGCAGGAGGCGCATGAACAGGTTCCTTCCGCGGCCGAATGGGGACAAGCACTGCCTGCTGGACTGCCGGTGCAGCCGCTCGCTTTCGCCCCTCACAGGACCGTGATTGCAGCCCAATCCTCTATCACCGTCAATCGGCACGGTAAAACCCGGTGAACGGCTTGCTCCTTGCGCCGGTTTTTCCCAAGATCCCGGCCAAGGTGAGGCAGGAGCGGAATGTGATGGGGCTGCGGGTCGGATTTTCCGGGTATGGAGCGGCGGGACGCTATCTGCACGCGCCGCTGGTCGCGGCCGCCGGGATGGAGGTCGCGGCGGTGGTCACCTCGCGGGGCGAAGAGGTTGCTGCCGATTTTCCAGGCGCGGCGGTGCTGCCCGACTTCGGGGCGCTGCTGGCGCGGCCCGATATCGACCTCGTCGTCATCGTCACGCCGAACGTGCTGCATGTCCCGCAGGTGCGCGCCGCGCTTGAAGCCGGGCGCCATGTGGTCGTCGACAAGCCGGCGACGCCGACCCGCAGCGAGGCGGAGCAACTGGCGGCGATGGCCCAGGAGCGGGGCTTGAAGCTCGCCGTCTATCACAACCGCCGTTGGGACAGCGATTTCCTGACCGCGAAGCGCCTGCTGGAAAGCGGCGAACTCGGCGAGATTGCCGCGCTGCGGCTCGTGTGGGACCGGTTCCGGCCGCAGGTTCTGGAACGCTGGCGCGATCGGCAGGCACCGGCTTCCGGCAATCTCTACGACCTCGGCTCCCACCTCATCGACCAGGCGCTGCAACTCGTCGGAATGCCCGACTGGCTGCAGGCGGATGTCTTCACCCAGCGGCAGGGCGGTGTGACGGATGACGGGTTCGAACTCCTGATGGGGCTCGGACGCATGCGCCTGTCGCTCGGTGTGTCGCTGATCGCCGCCGCGCCGCGCGATCGCTTCCGCATCGAGGGGACGCTCGGCACGTTCCGCAAGCAGGGTCTCGACGTGCAGGAGGACCAGCTCAAGGGGGGCATGGCACCGCTCGATCCGCGGTTCGGGCTCGAGCCGCAGACGCAGTGGGGCGAGATCGTCGACCCGGATGGAAGCCGCCGCCCGGTGCCTTGCGAGCGTGGGCGCTGGCTGACCTTCTACGAAGGGATGCGGCAGGCCATTGAAACCGGGGCCGAAGTGCCGGTGACCATGACATCGGCGGCACGGGTGATCGGCCTCATCGAGGCAGCGCACGCCTCCGCCCGGCTGGGGCGCAGGATGGCGCTCGATCCGGACGGGCGCTGGGCATGAGCGCGGTGCGGCGCGGCGGCTTCGCGCATCCCTATCTGGCGGAGCCGGGCTTTCATGCGCTTGCCCATCGCGGCGGCGGGCTGGAGCACCCGGAAAACAGCCGCCAGGCCTTCTCCGCCGCGGCAGACCTCGGCTACCGCTATATCGAGATCGATGTGCAGGCCTCGCGCGATGAGCGGGTGGTCGTCTTCCACGACGACACGCTGGAGCGGACGACGGACGGGCAGGGCGTCGTTTCCTCGCTGGTCATGTCGGATCTTGCCGGTGTGCGCATGCAGGGCGGCGAGCCGCTGCTGACCCTTGCCGAAGCGCTGGAGAGCTATCCGGACCTGCGCTTCAACATCGACATCAAGACCGACCAGGCTTTGCAGCCGACGCTCGACCTGCTGGAGCGGATGGCGTGTCTCGACCGCGTCTGCGTCGCCTCCTTCTCCGATGCAAGGTTGCGGGCGGCCCGCACCCGCTTCGGCGACAGGGTCTGTCTCAGCAGCGGGCCGCGCGCGGTGACGGCCCTGCGCTTCGGCGCCTGGGGCGTCCCGCTGCCGACGCCCGACGTTGCCTGCGCGCAGATCCCGCTGACGCAATACGGTGTTCCTCTCGCAACGCCCGGCTTCGTGCGCCACTGCAATGCCAGCGGGATCGCCGTGCATGTGTGGACAATCGACGAGGAGGCGGAGATGCGCAGGCTGATCCGCATGGGCGTCAACGGCATCGTCACCGACCGGCCGTCGCTGCTAAGACAAGTGGCGCAGGAGGAGGGCGTGTGGCCGGGTTCCGCTCAGGCCGGGCCAGGCAGTGGCAGAGGCGCTTGATTTCGCCGCATCGCTCGCCGATATCTCAGCCGCCTTCGCATCTGCCGGGCTCGATCCCGCGCGAAAGGCGTTTCACCCTCAGACATTTCAGAGCGTATGGGGCAGTCAGAACCAATGAGCACCGAGCCGAACACGACAGAGGCAGGCACCCAGGCGCCGCAGAGCCACGCCTTCCAGGCGGAGGTCGCGCGGTTGCTCCATCTCATGGTGCACTCGGTCTATTCCAACAAGGACATCTTCCTCCGCGAGCTGATCTCCAATGCCGCCGATGCCTGCGAGCGCCTGCGCCATGCGGCTCTCACCGATCCTTCGCTGCTCGGCGAGGATGCCGAGTTCGGCATCCGTCTGGAGGCGGACGAGGCCGGCCGCAGGCTGGTGGTGTCCGACAACGGCTCCGGCATGAGCCGGCAGGAGCTGATCGACAATCTCGGCACCATCGCCCGCTCCGGTACCAAGGCCTTCATCGACAGACTGGGCGAGGGCAAGGACGGAACGGCGTTGATCGGCCAGTTCGGCGTCGGCTTCTATTCCGCCTTCATGGTGGCCGAGAAGGTTGACGTGGTGAGCCGTGCCGCCGGCAGCGATGAGGCCTGGCAGTGGAGTTCGGACGGGCTCGGCGCCTTCACGGTGGAGCCGGTGCCCTTGGCGGCGGACGTGCCCGTGCGCGGAACCCGGGTGATCCTGCATCTCAAGGACGATGCGACCTCCTATGCGCGGCCCGCCACCATCGAGCGGATCGTGCGTGCCTATTCCGCGCATGTGCCGGTGCCGATCACCCTGGCCGTGCCGCCGGCCGAAGACGGGGCGCCGGCTGAACCGCGGCGCCTCGCCGACGGCACCGCGCTTTGGACGCGTCCGAAGTCGGAGATCGGCGAAGAGGAATATCGCGAATTCTACGGCCACGTCTCCGGCCAGTTCGACGAGCCGGCAATGACCGTTCACTACCGGGCGGAAGGACGGCACGAATATTCCGTGCTGCTGTTCGTGCCGTCGATGAAGCCGTTCGACCTGTTCGATCCCGACCGCAAGGGGCGGGTGAAGCTCTATGTGCGGCGGGGGTTCATCGCCGACGATGTGGAGCTTTTGCCGGCATGGCTGCGCTTCGTGCGCGGCGTGATCGATTCCGCCGACCTGCCGCTCAACCTGTCGCGCGAGATGCTGCAGCACAACCCGGTGCTGGACGCCATTCGCAAGGGCGTAACCAACCGGCTGCTCGGGGACCTGCAGAAGCTGTCGGAGAGCGATGCGTCCACCTACGAGAAGGTCTGGGAGACCTTCGGTCCGGTGTTGAAGGAAGGCCTCTACGAGGACTTCGAGCGCCGGGAAAAGCTGCTCGGCCTCGCTCGCTTCCGCAGCAGCCGCGACAACAGGGCGAACTGGCGCTCGCTTCGCGACTATGTCGCGGACCTGAAGGAGAACCAGACCCAGATCTACTACGCGACCGGCGCGAGCCAGGAGGCGATCGCCGCCAGCCCGCATCTGGAGGGCTTCCGCGCCCGCGGCGTCGAGGTGCTGTATCTGTCCGACCCTGTCGATGCGTTCTGGGTTCAGATGGTGGAGGGCTTCGAGGGCAAGCCGTTCCGCTCGATCACGCAAGGGGCGGCAGAGCTCGATGCGATCCCGGTCAGCGAGACGGAGGCCGGTGCCGAAAAGAAGGCCGAGACCGGGGACACCGATATCGGCCTGGTCACGGCGTTCCTGAAGGAGACGCTCGGCGAGCGGGTTTCGGACGTGCGCAGCTCCTCGCGGCTTGCCGAGAGCCCGGTCTGCCTCGTCGCTCCCGAGCACGGGCCCGACCGGCAGTTCGAGAAGCTGATGTCGCGGCAGGGAGACGGGCGGACGCGCCTTGCGCCGGTGCTGGAGTTCAACCCAACGCATGCGCTGCTTGCGAGCCTGTCGCGCGCGCTGGCCGGCAGCGGCGACAAGGACGGGCTTGCGGACACCGCCTGGCTGCTGTTCGACCAGGCGCTGATCCTCGACGGCGAGGTGCCGGCGGACCCGGTTGCCTTCGCGCGCCGACTGTCTTCGGTGCTGGGGCGCGGACTGCAAGGTTGACAGGACATCCGGACGCTTGAAACCGGATAGGCGTTCCCCGACGATGCGTCGTTGTTCGCGCCAGGGGCGCCGGGAGGGAGGAGGTCCGGGTGTTCGAACTGAAGGATGTGGAGATCCTGCAGGATATCGTGCGGGCGGGCGGCTTTCGGGCCGCCGCCGCCAAATATGGCCTGTCGCAATCGGCGATCTCCAACCGGGTGCTGGCGCTGGAAAAACGCCTCGGCATCCAACTGTTCGACCGCGGGCGCCGGCAGGTCCGGTTGACACCGGTCGGGCGCCGGTTCCTGGAAGAGGCGCAGCGGCTGAGCGCGGCCCGCGACCGGTTGATCCAGGAGATCACCCGCCCGGGCGGGCTGAGCGGCACGGTCCGTATCGGCGTTGCCGAGACTATCGTCCACACGATCCTCAGCGAGTTGCTGAACCAGTTGAAGGGCGCGCACCAGCGGGTGCGCTTCGAACTGTCGGTCGACACGTCGCGCGAATTGGGCGTCGCCCTTGCCGATGACGGGCTGGATGTTGCGATCATGCTGCGCGAGAGCGTGCCGAGCGGAGCCGCGGTGGTGCCGCTGCAGCGCCAGCCGCTCGGCTGGTATGGCGCTGCCGCCGATCCGCTTCGCCGATCGGAGAGCGCGGAGCCGCTGACGCTTGCCGATCTGGCGCGCCAGACCATCGTCTCCTTTCCGAAGGGTACGCCTCCCTTTCGGGAACTGGAGGGGCTGCTCGCCGCGCCCGATCTGCCGCCGCCCGACCTGCACGGATCCGCCAGCCTGTCGACCGTCCTGCATCTGGTCGCCGACGGCTTTGGCATCGGCGTGCTGCCGGTGCGCATCGCCGAGGCCGACCTGTTCCGCTCCCGGATCCGCCGGCTGAACGTCGTGGCAGAGGCGCAGTTGAGCGCCCTGAGGTTCGTCGTGGCCTATATGCCGGATCGAAATCGCGACGTGGGGGAAGAGGTTGCGGCAATTGCGCGCGCATGTGATCAAAATGATCTTGAAAAGAGATCATAAAAATCTTATATCGATAACTTGACAAGATCATTTCGACTGGCAATCCTCAAGGGACCTGTGAGGAGGCTGCCAGCGTGTCTGCATCTGTTGCCGTTGATCGTGCCGCATCCGATCCGGATGCCTTCCGCGGTCTCTCTCCCGCCGAACTTCGGCGCAGCATTCGGCAGGGGCGGTTCCGCGGCCCGACCGCCGGCTACGGCAAGGGATGCCTGCAGGGCAATCTCGCGATCCTGCCGGCCGCGCTTGCCGGCGACTTCCTGCGCTTCTGCACCCTCAATCCCAAGCCCTGCCCGCTGATCGGCGTGTCCGAGCCCGGCGATCCGAATATCCCCTCGCTGGGGACGGATCTCGATATCCGCACCGACGTGTCGGGCTATCGCGTGTTTCGCGCGGGGCAGGAGGGATACACCTCGGTGCCGGATCTCGCCGCGGTATGGCGCGAGGATTTCGTGGCCTTCGTTCTCGGCTGCTCGTTTTCCTTCGAGGCGGCGATCGTGCGGGCGGGCATTCCGCTACCGCATTTCGAGGGCGGCAGGAACGTGCCGATGTACATTACCAGCCTGCCGACGGCGCCGAGCGGGCCCTTCGGTGGGCCGCTGGTGGTGTCAATGCGCTCTTTCCATCCCTCCGACGCGATCCAGGCGGTGCTGCTCTCCGACCGCTACCGGCTGGCGCATGGCGCGCCGGTGCATATCGGCGATCCGGCGGCGATCGGCATTTGCGATCTGATGACGCCTGATTTCGGCGATGTCCCGGACCTGGCTCCGGGCGCCATTCCCGTGTTCTGGGCCTGCGGCGTGACCCCGCAGATGGCGATCCGCCAGGCCCGGCCGGAGATCGCCATCACCCATGAGCCCGGCCACATGTTGGTGACCGATCTCTCCGCCGATGCCGCCGAATTCTCGCTGGGCGGCGTCTGGCCCGCTTCGACGTGAACGAAAACCAGAGGAGTCCCACATGAAGCGCATTGCCTCCAGCCTGCTCGCCGCCACGGCCCTGTCCTTTGCCGTTGCCGCTCCCGCTTCGGCGGAAACGCTGTCCGTCGTCGGCAGTTGGTCGAACCTTCCCCTGCACCAGAAGTTTGAGGCCCCGTTCTGGACCGAGATCCTGCCGGCGGCATCGAATGGTGCCATCGAGGTGCAGATGACCACCCACAACCAGATGGGCATCCAGGGCGGCGACGTGTTCCGCATGCTGGGCGACGGCGTCTTCGACGTCGGCATGACCGTTGCCGACTACGCGGTCGGCGATGCGCCCGAACTGGAAGGGCTCGACGTGCCGCTGATCGCCACGACCGCCGACGAGGCCCGCGCCATGGTCGCCGCCGCCCGCCCGATGGTCGAGGACATCTATGCCGAGCGCTTCAACGCCAAGGTGCTGGCGATCGCCCCCTATCCGCCGCAGGTGGTGTTCTGCAAGGGCGAGGTTTCCTCGCTTGCCGATCTCAAGGGCAAGAAGATCCGCGGGTCCGGTCGCATGACCACCAAGTTCCTCGAGGCGCTGGGCGCCGAGGGCGTCAACGTCGCCTTCTCGGAAGTGCCGGGTGCACTGGAGCGCAGCGTCATCGACTGCGCCGTCACCGGCTCGGGTTCAGGCTACAGCGCCGGCTGGTGGGAGGTGACCAATACGCTGATGAACCTGCCGCTGGGCGGCTGGGACTCGGTGGTGACCGCGATCAATCTCGACCGCTGGAACGCTCTGCCGGAGGAGACCCGCAGTCTCATCGAGACCCAGATCAGGGACAAGTTCGAGACGCCGGCCTGGGATGCTGTTGCGGCCTCGATCACCACCGATACGGCCTGCCTGACCGGCAATGGCGAATGCCCGGCCGGCAAGCCGGCGTCGATGACGTTGGTCGAGGCGAGCGAGGAAGATGTCGCCACCGCGCGCGAGATCCTGACCGAGACGGTCCTGCCCGAATGGGCGGAGCGTGCCGGCGCGGACTGGGTCAAGCGCTGGAACGACAGCGTCGGCCAGACCACCGGCGTCACCGTCAACTGACGATGTGAGCCAAGAGGGGGCCGCGACATGACCGAAAATCTCGCCGCGGCCCTCCGCCGCATGAATTCCTGGCTTGCCCTGCTGGTCGGCCTCGTACTGCTGGCAACGGCAGGCTTCGTCATTGCCGACATCACGCTGAGACAGTTCGGCCGCTCCTTCGGCGGCTCGGACGAGATCTCCGGATATGTGATGGCCGCCGTCGCAAGCTGGGGCCTGTCCTATGCCCTGACAGAGCTTGCGCATGTGCGCATCGATCTCGTGCGGCAGAAGCTGCAGACACGGGCGCGGGCGTGGCTTGATCTCTTCGCCATGAGCGTCGCCGCCGGGACGGTCTGCATCATCGCCTACCAGGCCTGGCCGGTGCTGGAGAAGACCCTGGTCCGCGGATCCCGGTCCAACACAGCGTTGGAGACGCCGCTGTGGATCCCGCAATCGATCTGGTTTTCCGGCTGGGTGTGGTTCGCCGTCTCGTCCTGCGTTCTCGTGCTGCTGGCGCTGGCGACGGTGCTGCGAGGGGATTTCCGGACCGCCGACGCGATGATCGGCGCGCGCGGTGAGGGAGAGGACGCCACATGATCGGGAGCGTCGCCCTCGCCCTTCTGGGGCTGCTTTCCCTGTCGATCCCTGTCGGTATCGTCCTCTTCCTGCTCGGCTTCGGCATCTCCGAGTTCTTCTCGGTGTTTCCGCTGATGCGGGGGCTGGGGCAGGTGGTGTGGTCCGCCTCCGCGTCCGCCACGCTGATCGCCATCCCCTTCTTCGTGCTACTCGGCGAGATCCTGGTGCGCGGTGGTATCGCCGAGAGAACCTACGGATCCCTCGACAAGTGGGTGTCCTGGCTGCCGGGCGGGCTGGTCCATGCCAATATCGGCACGGCGACGATGTTTTCCGCAACGTCCGGCTCGTCCGTGGCAACTGCGGCGACGGTCGCGACCGTGGCGATGCCCCAGGCAGAGAAGCTCGGCTATGATCCCAAGCTGTTCTCGGGCGCGATTGCCGCCGGCGGCACGCTCGGCATCCTCATTCCGCCGTCGATCAACCTGATCGTCTACGGCTTCCTCACCGAGACCTCGATCCCGCGCCTGTTCCTGGCCGGCCTCTTGCCGGGATTGCTGATGGCGGTCGCCTTCATGATCGTCACGGCGATCCTGTGCAAGCTGAGGCCCTCGCTCGGCGGTCCGAGCCGCAGCTTCGGCTGGGGCGAGCGCATCGCGGCGCTTGTCCAACTGGTGCCGATCCTCGTCCTGTTCATCGTGGTGATCGGATCGATCTATGCGGGCTGGGCGACGCCGACGGAATCCGCCGCGGTGGGCGTTGCGATGGCGCTGCTGATCGCCGCGCTCAATGGCGGCGTATCGCTCGCCATGTTGCGGGACAGTCTGCTCGGCACCGTGCGCATCACTGCGATGATCATGCTGATCATCGCGGGGGCCTATTTCCTCAACTTCACGCTGGCCTCGGCCGGGCTCGGGCGCGAGCTCCAGAGCCTGTTCGACAGTCTGAACCTGTCGCCCTTCGGCACGCTGCTGGTGGTGATCGTCCTCTATATCGTGCTCGGCTTCTTCATCGAGACGCTGTCGCTGATGGTCGCAACCATTCCCATCGTCGTGCCGATCATGGTCGGGCTCGGCTACGACAAGGTCTGGTTCGGCGTGATGATGATCGTGCTGGTGGAAATGGCGCTGATCACGCCGCCCGTCGGGCTCAACCTCTACGTGGTGCAGGGGGCGCGCAAGTCCGGCTCGCTGAGCGAGGTGATGCTCGGCAGCATTCCCTACGTGCTGGTGATGCTCGCCATGGTCGCGGCCCTCATCGTCTTCCCACAAATCGCCCTGTTCCTGCCCGGATCGCTCTGATCCGGTGCAGGCGCGGGCCTGTCCCTCCCCAAGGAGCCTCTCATGGAGTTCACCCTGAACGGTGCGCCGCTTGTCGCCCACGTCGCCGATCTGACTGTCGCCGGCTGGACCGGACGCGATCCCGAGGCGATCCGCCATCACATCGAGGAGTTGGCGGAAATCGGCGTGGTGCCGCCCTCCACCGTGCCGCTCTACTATCGCACCGCCGCCGCTCTCCTCACCCAGGAGAACCGCATCCAGGTGGTCGGCGGCGGCACGTCCGGCGAGGTCGAGCCCTTCCTGCTGGCGAAGGACGGCGTGCTTCACATCGGGCTTGCCTCCGACCATACGGACCGCGACCTCGAAGCCCATTCCGTGGCATTGTCCAAACAGGCCTGCGCCAAGCCGGTGGCGCGTGAGCTCTGGCTGTTCGAGGAGGTCGCCGGCCATCTCGATGCGCTTGAACTGCGCTCCTGGATCAAGGAGGATGCGGCCGGTGACTGGATCCCCTATCAGGACGGCAAGGTCGGCTCGATCCGTCCGCTCGCCGATCTGATCGAGGGCTCCGGACTGGAGGCCGCCCGCGAGCGCGGGGACTGTACCGCCATGCTCTGCGGCACGCTCGGCGCCATCGGCGGCGTGCGGCCGGCGGCGGCATTCAGGATGGAACTGCGCGATCCGGTGCTCGGCCGCAGCATCGGTCACAGCTATGACATAACAGTCCTGCCGATCGTCGCCTGAGGCGCCGCTCGCGGGAAGATTGCCGCCGGCGGACGGGCCAGCCGGTACAGGAGGAGACAGGCGTATGGGTGAGATTGTCGAGAAGGCCAGGGCCGCGATCGGGCGTGTCGAGGCGCTGGGGGACGCAGCATCGGCGCTCTTCACCGAGTTTTCTCCTGCCCGCATCCTGCAGGCGGCGGCAGAGGCGGAGGCCCGTGTCGCGGCGGCCGACAGGCCGCTGCCGCTGGCCGGGCTGCTGGTCTCCGTCAAGGATCTCTATGATGAGGCGGGCCAGCGCACCACGGCGGCCTCGCTGCTTTTGAAGGACCGGGAGCCTGCAACCGAAGACTGCCCGGTGGTGGCGCGGGTCAAGGCGGCTGGCGGCGTGCCGTTCGGCCGCACGGCGATGAGCGAGTTTGCCTATTCCGGCGTCGGCCTCAATCCGCACTACGGCACGCCGTCGAATGTCTTCGAGGAGGGCGGCATCCCGGGCGGTTCGACCTCGGGCGGCGGCGTGACGGTGGGCCTTGGCCTGTGCGACATCGCGCTCGGCACCGACACCGGTGGCTCGATCCGCATACCGTCCGCCATCAACGGGCTTTACGGCCACAAGCCGAGCCAGGACAAGGTGCCCCTCGAAGGGGTGCACCCGCTGGCCGTCTCCTTCGATTCCTGCGGACCGCTGGCCGCGGACTTCGCGACCATGCTGGCTGCCTATCAGGTGATGAGCGGGGGCGATGCGCCGGGCGTCGAGGCGCCGGCCGGCAGCTTGCGTCTTGCCGTGCCCGAGAACGCCTTCACCAATGAGCTGGACGAGTGGTCGCGCGGCCATTTCGAGGCGGCCAAGGCGCGCCTCGCCGAAGCCGGGCATGACCTCGTGCCGCTCGATCTCGGCTTCCTGCACGAGGCGCTGCCGCTCAACAGGATCCTCGTCTCCGCCGAGGCGCATGCGCTCTACAAGGATCATCTCGACACGCTCGCCGGCATCGGCGATCCCCGGGTGCTGGCCCGCATTCGCTTCCGCGAGACGGTAAGCGACGAGGATCTGGCGCGGGCGAAGGCCGCCCGCCTCGAAGTGATCGCGCGTACGGCCGAGGCGCTGTCGGGCTTTGATGCGATGATCGCCCCGACGCTGCAGATCCGCCCGCCCAGCATCGAGGACGCGCTTGCGGACTTCGACCGTATCAACGCGGCGATGCTGCGCAACACGTCGATGCTCAATCTCGCTGATGCCTGCGCGATGTCGATGCCTACGCGCGGCACCAGTAGCGGTCGCCCCGGCGCGTTGATGATCGGCGGCGCCAAGGGTCATGACGAGCGCGTGCTGTCTGTCGGCGCAAGGCTCGACCGGGATCTCAACGGCGAGCGCTGATCAGATGCCGTTCCCCGGAAACCGGCGATCCCGGACGGGGTCGACCGGGGTCTGGGTCATCTCCAGATGCAGCGCGCGTCCCGTGTAGGGATGCGCGCGTGCGACGTCCTCGTCGAGGTCCACGCCGAGCCCCGGCGCGTCGGGCACGATGACATAACCGTTTTCCCAGCGCAGCGGCGTCTTCAGGATATCGGCGTGGAAACCGTCGAACCGGCGGATCGATTCCAGGATCAGGAAGTTCGGCGAGCAGGCGGCGAGCTGAATGTTCGCCGCGGCGACGATCGGTCCGCAATAAAGGTGCGGCGCGATCTGGGCATGCCAGGCCTCCGCCATGCCGGCGATCTTCTTGGCCTCCAGCAGCCCGCCGACGCGGCCGAGGTTCATCTGCAGGATCGAGGCCGCGCCGGTCGAGAGCAGGCGGGCGAACTCCCATTTGGTGCAGAGCCTCTCGCCGGTCGCCACCGGGATCGCTGTTCCGCGCGCGACCTTGGCCATTTCCTCCGGCATGTCGGGCGGCACCGGCTCCTCGAACCAGAGCGGGTCATAGGGTTCGATCCGGCGGGCAAGACGCAGGGCACCCGATGCGGTGAACTGCCCATGGGTGCCGAAAAGCAGGTCGGCGCGGCTGCCGACGGCCTCGCGGATGCGGCGGCAGAACAGCTCGCTGCGGTCGAGGTCTTCCAGGTCCGGCTGGCGTCCGCCATGCACCGAGTAGGGGCCGGCGGGATCGAACTTCACCGCCGTGAAGCCTTCCTCGACATATTCGGCAGCCCGCTCGGCGGACAGGTCCGGATCGCCATAAAAGGCGGCGTGGTCCTCGTCGCCCTTCGGGTAGAGATAGGTGTAGGAACGCAGCCGCTCGTGCACGCGTCCGCCGAGCAGGGCATGGACCGGCTTGCCGAGCGCCTTGCCGATAATGTCCCACATCGCCATTTCGAGACCGCTGACAACGCCCGACATGGTGGGGTCCGGGCGCTGGGTGAACCCGGAGCCATAGGCCCTGCGGAAGAACACTTCGACGGCGAAGGGGTCGCTACCCTCCAGGTAGCGGGCGAAGACGTCCTCGGCGAGGCACGCCATCGCCTCGGGACCGAAGCTCGCCGCATAGATCTCGCCATAGCCGACAATGCCGCAGGCGGTGGTGAGCTTGACGAAGACGAAATAGCGCCCGCCAAAGCCGGGCGGCGGATTGCCGACGATGAAGGTCTCCAGGCCGGCAAGCTTCATAGCGGTTCCCTCTCATCGCGCGGTGTTCGGCCCCTGCAGGCTAACGGCGATGGGGAGGATGTCCAGACGCGCGAAAGCGACACGGGTGGTCGCTTTCGCGCAAGTGAGATATCAGGCCCAGCGGACCTGCGCGCCCAGTTCCGTCAGCTTCTCGACGAAGCGGGGGTGGGCGCGGCGGATCGGATCGGCCTTGCGGATGATCGACTGGCCCTCGACCTGGATCGCGGCCAGGAACAGGCCAAGCACCACGCGGATGATGTAGGGCGCCTCGACTTCCGCCGGCCGCAGGTTGTTGCCGCCGAAGACGATCAGCCGGTGCGGATCGGACAGATGCACGCGGGCGCCGAATTTCGCCAGCTCCGAGCTCCAGGCCAGCGCACCCTCGTAGATCTTGTTCCAGAACATGATCTCGCTGCGGCAGCCGACGGCGACGCCGATCGCTTGCGGCAGCAGGTCGGCCGGGAAATAGGGCCAGGGGGCGGCCTCGATCTTCGGCAGCATCTCGCGCGTATAGGGCCGCGAGATTTCGCGGGTCCAGCCGGTCACGGTGATCGCGCCGTCGTTGGTCTCGAACTGCAGTCCGAGCTTGGCGAACTGGCGCAGGATCAGCGTCATGTGCGGGGTGATGTCGGTCTTCACCGTGACCCGGCCGCCGGTGACGCCGCCGATGGCGAGGAAGGTCGCGACTTCATGATGGTCGTCCGGCACCCGCACGCGGGTTCCCGACAGGCGCTCGACGCCGGTCACGGTGAGGCGCGAGGTGCCGAGACCGTCGATCTTCGCGCCCATCGAGCGCAGCATCTCGCACAAGGCCTGCACATGCGGCTCGGAGGCCGCGTTCATCAGCACGGAGGAGCCTTCCGCCGTGGCGGCGATCATCGCGAAGGTCTCGGTCGCGGTCACGGATGCATAGTCGGCCCAGATCGCCTGGCCCTTGAGCGGCTCCTCGCGGCGGATGTCATAGGGATGCGTCGCGACGATGCGGGCGCCGAACTGCTCGATGATCTCCAGATGCGGATCGATCTCGCGCAGGCCGAGGGCACACCCCTTGGCGTCCGTGTCGAAGGTGAGGGTGCCGGTGCGCACCATCACCGGCGCCAGCAGCAGCACGGCGGAGCGGATGCCGAGCGGCAGGTCCGCCTCTCCGCTGCGGAAGGCGTCGAAGTCGTGGCGGATGGTCAGCGTCGCCCCGTCGTCGGCGCGGGCAACGGTCGACCCCATGCTCTCGAAATAGGCGAGGATCTTGGCGACGTCGCTGATCTCGGGAACGTTTTCCAGTGTCACCGGCTCGTCGGTGAGCAGGGTGGCGCAGAGCATCGGCAGAACGGCATTCTTGTTGCCCGACGGAATGACGGTGCCCGAGATCGGGTGTCCGCCATCGACGATAAGGTCGGCCATGGGAAAGTGCCTCCGGATGGAAGGGGCAGGATGTTGCCCGTTCCTAATGGAGAATCCCGGCGACGGCAAACGGCAGTTCCGTGGCAAATGCAGGGCCGCGCGGGGAGCCGGGCTATGCGGCGATTTCCAAGGCGGTTCCGGCGGCCAGCAGCCGCTCGGCAATTTCCGGCGGCGGTGCCCTGTCGGTAACGATCCGGTCGACATCCAGAAAGCCGGCAACCCGCACCAGGGCGCGCCGGTTGAACTTGCTGTGGTCGGTGATGACCGTGCGCGTCTCGCCGCAGCCGAGCACGGTACGGGCGAAATCCGCCTCGGCAAGGTGGTAGTCCATCAGGCCGCCCACCGGATCGATGGCCGCGATGGAGATGACCACATGACGGACGCGAAAGGCGGAGACGAAGTCGATGGCCGAGCGGCCGAAGGCGGCGCCATTGTCGCCGTGAAGCTCGCCGCCGGCCATATAGACCTTGTTGCCGTTGACCGTCGCCAGGGTCCTGGCGACATCGGACGAGTTGGTAACGATGGTCAGGCCGGTCTTGCCGCGCAGCTCGCGCGCCAGCACGCTTGTCGTGGTGCCGGTGTCCATCATGACGCTGTCGCCATCGGCGATGCCAGCGGCGACATGGCGGGCGATGCGGATCTTGGCGTCGAGATTCTCGCGCATCCGCCGCTCGAACGGGGCTTCCATGTCCTGGCGCGGCAGGCTGATCAGTCCGTGCGACTTGACGACCTCGCCGGTCTCCACCAGCGAGCGGATGTCGCGTCGGATCGTCTCCAGCGAGACGTCCAACTCGGCGGCGAGATCGGCGATGCGGGCGCTGCCCGTGCGGCGGGCGCGTTCCAGGATCAGGGTCTGACGCTTGCTGAGAGCCATGGCACCACCGGCAGTTTGCGAATTTGGTTTATTACGTGGTTTTTGTGGTGATAACAGGCATTAAATCTCAAAACACCACAAAAATTGCGCAACTTGCCAATTTATTCCCTCAAATCGATTGACAGGGTTGGCGGCGGGAGTGACGATCCTGTGACGGCGCCGAAGAGATCCGACAAGGGCGGGCGCTGCCTCCAGAGCGCATACAGAGGGAACCAGCCATGACACATGTCCGCCCGGCGGCAGCGATCCTGTCCGCCCTGATGGCCGCAACCGTCCTTGCGGGGACGTCGGCGCAGGCCGCGGAAAGCACCGACCCCATCCGCCTCACCCTGCACGACTGGACCGGCCAGTTGATCACCACCCGGATCATGGGCGAGGTGCTGCAGAAGGCCGGCTACAATGTCGAGTATGTCCAGGCCGATTACATCGCCCAGTTCGCCGGCCTGAAGACCGGCGACTTGCATGTGGCGATGGAGATCTGGGAGACCACCGGCCGCGATGCACTGGACGAGGCGACCGCCACCGGGCAGGTCGAGAATCTCGGCGACAGCGGCATGCTGGCGATCGAGGAGTGGTGGTATCCGAGCTACATGAAGGAGCTCTGCCCGGGCCTGCCGAACTGGGAGGCACTGAAGAGCGACGCGTGCGCCAAGGCCTTCTCGACGGCGGAGACAGCGCCGAAGGGCCGCTATCTCGGGGCGCCGGTGACCTGGGGCGGCTATGACGACGAGCGCGTCGAGGCGCTCGAACTGCCGTTCGAGGTGGTGCATGCCGGCACCGACGCGGCGCTCTTCGCCGAGCTGGAATCGGCCTATCAGCGCAAGGCGCCGATCCTCCTGTGGGTCTATGCGCCGCATTGGGCGCCGCAGAAATACGAGGGCGAGTGGGTCGAGTTCCCGGCCTACGAGAAGGCCTGCTACGAGGATCCCGCCTGGGGGCCCAACCCGGACATGGCCTATGACTGCGGCAAGCCGCGCGGGCCGATCTGGAAGGTTGCCTGGTCCGGCGTGAAGGACAAGTGGCCCGGTGCCCACCAGGCGATTTCGGCCTTCTCCGTCGACAATGACGAGATGGGCGGGATGATCACCAAGGTCGATCTCGAAGGACAGAGCGTCGAGGACGTGGTCGCCGCCTGGATGGAAGCCAATACCGGCCGCTGGTCGGAGTGGATCAAGTAACACCCTTGCCCGACTGGCTGTCGCCGTCTTCCATCCCCTGGGCGGCGGCAGCCTCTTTTCGGCCTGTCGCCTGACGGCTCGCCCGTCCTGGCGGTGGAGGCGACCGGACATGCAAGCCGAGGCAGAGCGACCTTGACCATTTCACAGCAGCAAAGCGATAGCCTGGCGGCCGCGGAGCCCCCGGCAAAGCTCGAGTGCCGGTCCGTCTGGAAACTGTTCGGCGACGGGGCCGAGCGCTATCCCGTCGACGGCGTGGACGCGGCCGACAGTGCTCGGCTGGCGCGGGCCGGGGTGGTCGGTGCGGTGCGCAACGTCAATCTCGGTGTGCGCGAGGGCGAGATCTTCGTGATCATGGGGTTGTCGGGCTCGGGCAAGTCGACGCTGGTGCGCTGCCTGTCGCGGCTGGTCGAACCAACCCATGGCGAGATCCTGTTCAACGGCGAGAACCTGCTTGCCGCGAGCCCCAAGCGGATGATCGAGATCCGCCGTCACCACATGGGCATGGTGTTCCAGCATTTCGCGCTGCTGCCGCATCTCACCGTGCTCGGCAATGTCGCTTTTCCACTGGAGGTTCAGGGCGTGGCAAGGGCAGCCCGCGAGGCCCGCGCCCGGCAGATGATCTCGCTGGTCGGGTTGGAGGGGCGCGAGGGATTTTTTCCGCGCGAACTGTCCGGCGGCCAGCAGCAGCGTGTCGGCATCGCCCGCTCGCTCGCGGTCGAGCCGGAACTGTGGTTCCTCGACGAGCCCTTTTCGGCGCTCGATCCCCTGATCCGGCGCGAGATGCAGGACGAATTCATCCGCCTGCAGTCGGTGCTGCGCAAGACCATCGTCTTCATCACCCATGATTTCGACGAGGCAATCCGCCTGGCCGATCGCATCGCCATCATGAAGGATGGGGCGGTGGTGCAGGTCGGCACGCCGGAGGATCTCGTGCTGCGGCCGGCGGATACCTATGTCGCCGAATTCACCCGTGGGGTGGCCCGCGCCAAGGTGATCCGTGCCGGCAGCCTGATGGAGGCGGGAGCGGCTCCCGCCGGCGCGCCGACCGTCGAGGACGGGACGCCGATCGCCGATGCCGCCCCGCTCTTCGCCGGCGGGGCGCAGGACCTTTGCGTGTGCACGCGCGATGGCCGTCCGATCGGCCGACTGTCCCGCGATGCGGTCGCCACCGTCATGATGCAGGGCTGAGCATGAGCGAGACCGCCGGCCTGTCGCGTTCCGCCGTGGCACCTGTCGTCTCCGTCCGCGCGGACGGCGGGGAGGGCCGTCGCTGGCAGGCGATCTGGGGTGTCGGACTTGTCGCTTTCGTGCTGCTCTGGCAGTTCGGCAAGCCCTATGCCGGTTGGGCCTTCGACATCCCCCGCCCCTGGCGCATCCCGATGCAGCGCTGGATCGGCGATGCGATGCGCTGGCTGGTCGAGGATGCGAGCTTCGGCCTGTTCACCTTCACCGAGTTCACCCGCTTTCTCGCAGGCATGGTCGAGGCGCCCTATCGTCTGGTTCTCGGACTGCTGTCGACGGGCATCCTCGACGGACGCGGCAGCGCTGCCGTGCAACTGCTGCCGCCGCTGTCCTGGATCGCGGTGATCGGCATTGCCATGCTGATGGGACATTTCGCCGGAGGGCGCCGGCTCGCCCTGCTGGTCGGCGGCTGCTTCGCCTTCCTTGCCGTCTTCGGCCAGTGGACCAGCGCGATGGTGACGCTCGCCTCGATCCTGATCGCGGTGCCGATCGGGGTCGTCGGCGGCTTGCTGCTCGGGCTTGCCGCCTTTCGCTGGCGGACCTTCGACCGCTTGCTGCGGCCAGTGCTCGACCTGATGCAGACCGTGCCAGTCTTCGCCTATCTGGTGCCGATCCTGTTCCTGTTCGGTTTCGGCCCGACGTCGGCGATCGTCGCCACCATCATCTATGCGCTGCCGCCGATGACGCGTATCAGCCTGCTTGCCTTGCGGGCCGTTCCGGAAGAGGCGCACGAACTGGGCCGGATGACCGGCTGCTCGCGGCGGCAGATGACCTGGCGCATCCTTGTGCCGAGTGCCCGGCCGGGGCTGATGGTCGGCGTCAACCAGGTGATCATGCTGTCGCTCAACATGGTCATCATCGCCTCGATGATCGGCGCGGGCGGGCTCGGTTTCGACGTGCTGGCCGCCCTGCGGCGCCTCGACATCGGGGCGGGCATCGAGGCGGGGCTTGCCATCGTTGTGCTTGCCATTGCACTCGACAGGCTGAGCCAGGCCTTCGCCGGCCGCCGCCCGGAGCACGAGGCGGAAGGCGCACGGCGCAAAAACCTGCTCGCGCGCCATCCCTATACGGTTGCCGGCTGCCTGCTTGTTGCCGTCACTGCCCTTGCCGGCCTCGTTGCCGCGCCGGTGCAGGCCTATCCGAAGGCCTTGCAGCTTTCCACCGGGTCGGTGGGCAGCGACATCGTCGGCTGGATCAACGTCAATTTCTTCGACCAGATCGAGGCGGTGAAGAACGCGCTGCTGCTCAACGTGCTGGTGCCGGTGAAACGTTTTCTCGCCGACCTGCCCTGGCTCGGCGTGACCGGGCTGCTGGGCCTGCTCGGCTGGCGGCTGGGCGGCTGGCGGCTCGCCCTTCTGGTCACCGTGCTCGCCTCGCTGATCGCCTTCACCGGCCAGTGGGAAAAAGCGATGGTGACCGTCTATCTCTGCGGCATCTCGGTCGTCATCGCCTGCATGATCGGCATTCCCGTTGGCATTCTCGCCTCGACCCGCGAGCGGCTGTGGAAGGCGGTCGAACTCGTCATCGACACGCTGCAGACGCTGCCCTCCTTCGTCTATCTGATGCCGGCGGTGATGCTGTTCCGGGTCGGCGATTTCACCGCGATGATCGCCGTGGTCGCCTATGCGGTGGCGCCGGCGATCCGCTACACCGCGCACGGGCTGCGCCAGGTGAACCCGCAACTGGTCGAGGCCGGCATCGTCTCGGGGGCAACCCCCTGGCAGTTGATGACCAAGGTCCGCTTGCGGCTGGCCCTGCCGGAGATCCTGCTCGGCATCAACCAGACGATCATGCTGGCGCTGTCGATGCTCGTCATCACTGCCCTTGTCGGCACGCGTGACCTTGGCCAGGAAGTCTATATCGCGCTCACCAAGGCCGATACCGGGCGCGGCCTGGTCGCGGGCCTTGCCGTCGCCTTCATCGCCATCATCGCCGACCGGCTGATCTCCGCCGCGGCCGAGCGGAGCCGCCAGCGCCTCGGCCTCAACGATACCGCAGGAGGACGCGCATGAGCGATGCGCCCGGATCCGCCGCGACGCGGGACAGGATCGCGGCTCTGCCGGTCTGGTCCGGCCGACCGGAGATCGAACCGCTGCATGGCGGGCTCTCCAATGCCAGCTTTCTGGTCCGCGACGGACGCGGAGCCTTCGTCGTGCGTCTCGGCCAGGATTTCCCGTTCCATCATGTCGAGCGGGCACGCGAGGCGATGGTGACGCGGGCTGCCGTCGAGCTCGGCCTTGCGCCGGAACTGGTACATGCCGAGCCGGGCATCATGGTGTCGCGGTTCATCGACGGTCACACGTTTGGTCCCGCCGACGTGCGCGCCCGCCGCGCCGACGTCGCCGCGCTCATCCGCCGCTTCCACACCGGGATGGGGGCGAGGATCAGCGGGGCCGGCTTCATCTTCTGGGTCTTCCATGTGATCCGTGACTATGCCCGCACGTTGGTCGCCGGCAACTCGCGCATGGCGGGCCGCCTGCCGGAGTTCCTCACTGTAGCGCAGGAGATGGAACAGGCGCAGGTCCCCCTGCCCATCATCTTCGGCCATCACGACCTGCTGCCGGCCAACTTCATCGATGACGGCAACCGTCTGTGGCTGATCGATTTCGAATATGCGGGTTTCGGCACAGCGATGTTCGACCTCGCCGGCGTCGCCTCCAATGCCGGTTTCTCGCAGATGGAGACCGCAGATCTGCTGGAAACCTATCTCGACGCGCCGGCGGAGGCGGCCTTCCTGCATGCCCATGCGGCGATGCAGGTCGCCTCGCTGCTGCGCGAGACCCTGTGGAGCCTCGTCTCCGAGCTCCATCTCGACGCGCCCGGCGTCGACTATGTCGCCTACACCGCAGAAACGCTCGCCGCCTACGAGGCGGCGCTCGCCAGCTACCGCCTCCGTTTCGGAAAGGGTTAGTTCCATGTCGCTTCCTCAGCAGGCCCAGATCGTCGTCATCGGCGGCGGCATCATCGGCTGCTCGACCGCCTATCATCTGGCCCGCGATCACAAGGCCGGCGTGCTGCTGCTCGAGCAGGGCAAGCTCACCAGCGGTTCGACCTGGCATGCCGCCGGTCTCGTCGGGCAGTTGCGCTCCTCCGCCTCGATCACTCAGGTGCTGAAATATTCCGTCGACCTCTACAAGCGGCTGGATGCCGAGACGGGTCTCGAGACCGGCTGGCGGATGACCGGCTGTCTGCGGCTCGCCTGCAACCAGGACCGCTGGATCGAATATCGCCGCCTTGCCACCACCGCCCGCAGCTTCGGCATGGAAATGCATCTGCTGTCGCCGGACGAGGTGAAGGCGATGTGGCCCTTGATGCGTGTCGACGACCTGGTAGGGGCAACATTCCTGCCGACCGACGGACAGGCCAGTCCCTCCGACATCACCCAGTCGCTGGCAAAGGGCGCACGCATGCACGGGGTGCGGATCGTCGAGGGCGTGCGGGTTACCGGGTTTGTCATGGAGGGGTCCCGCATCACCCATGTGGAGACGACGCAGGGGCGCATCGCCTGCGACAAGGTGGTCAACTGCGCCGGCCAGTGGGCGCGGCAGGTCGGCGCCATGGCCGGCGTCAACGTGCCGCTGCAGCCGGTCAAGCACCAATACATCATCACCGAGGCGATCGAGGGCATCACCTCCAACACCCCGACCGTGCGCGACCCCGACCGGCGCACCTATTTCAAGGAGGAGGTGGGCGGCCTTGCGCTCGGCGGCTACGAGCCGGACCCCATCGCCTGGACGACGGGAGATGTCCCGAACGACTTCCAGTTCCAGCTCTTCGAGGACGATTGGGATCACTTCGAACAGCATCTGGTCAACTCGATCCACCGGATCCCGGCGCTGGAACGCACCGGCGTCAAGCAGATGATCAACGGACCGGAGAGCTTCACGCCGGACGGCAATTTCATTCTCGGCGCGGCGCCCGAATGCGCCAACATGTATGTGGGCGCGGGCTTCAACGCCTTCGGTATCGCCTCGGGCGGCGGTGCCGGTTGGGTGCTCGCCGAATGGGCGATGAAGGGCGAGGCGCCGCTCGACCTGTGGAGCGTCGATATCCGCCGCTTCTCGGGCCTGCACAGCGACCGCGACTGGGTCTGCGAGCGCACGCTGGAAGCCTATGGCAAGCACTACACCATCGTCTTCCCGCACGAGGAATACGAAAGCGGCCGGCCGCGCATCGTCTCGCCGCTGTATGAGAGGCTGAAGGCACGGGGCGCGGTGTTCGGCTCCAAGCTGGGCTGGGAGCGGCCGAACTGGTTTGCCCGTTCCGGCGACGAGCCGCGCGACGTCTATTCGATGGGCCGGCAGAACTGGTTCGACGCGGTCGGCGAGGAGCACCGGGCCGTGCGCGAGGCCGTCGGCCTGTTCGACCAGTCGTCCTTCGCCAAGTTCGAGCTGCGCGGGCCGGATGCGGCGGAACAGCTCGAGTTCATCTGCGCCAACAAAGTCGGCAAGCCGGCCGGCCGGCTCACCTATACCCAGCTCCTCAACAGCCGCGGCGGCATCGAGTGCGACTTGACGGTAGCGCGTCTTGCCGAGGACCTGTTCTACATCGTCACGGGAACGGGCTTCCGCACCCATGACGGAGGTTGGATCTCCGAGCACCTGCGCACCGGCTCCAACGCGACCCTTGTCGATGTGACCGAGGAGCATGGCACCTTGTCGCTGATGGGTCCGAAGGCCCGCGATGTGCTTGCCACTGTCGCGCCGGGGGCGGATGTGTCGGGCGAGGCCTTCCCCTTCGGCCATGTGCGGGTGATCGAGATCGCCGGACATCCGGTGCGGGCCTTGCGCGTCACCTATGTCGGCGAACTCGGCTGGGAACTGCATGTTCCGATCGCGGCCACCGGCGCGGTGTTCGACGCGCTGATGCAGGCGGGTGCCCCGCACGGCATCCGTCCGGCCGGCTATCGCGCCATCGAATCCCTGCGGCTGGAGAAGGGCTATCGCGCCTGGGGCGCCGACATCACGCCGAACGACAGCCCGTTCGAGGCGGGCCTTGGCTGGGCGGTCAAGCTGCGCTCCGGTCTTCCCTTTCTCGGCCGGGAGGCCGTGGAGCGCATTGCGGCCGCGCCGCTGCGCAAGCAGCTCGCCTGCTTCACCGTGGAGGACCGGGGCGTGGTGCTGCTTGGCCGCGAGACGATCCTGCGTGATGGTGAGTTTGCCGGCTATCTTTCCAGTGGAGGCTTTGGCTACACGGTGGATCGGCCCATCGGCTACGGCTATGTGCGCCGGGCGGAGGGAGTGGACGAGGCGTACTTGCGCGCCGGCAGCTACGAGCTCGTCGTCGCCAATGAGCGGGTTCCGGCCCGGATCGAACTCGGTGCCCTCTACGATCCGCAGAACGCGCGGGTGAAGGCCTGAGGATCAGGCGCTCGCCGCGGCATCCGCCATCGCGTGTGCCGCGCCGGGCATGCGCGTGTCCGACACGATGCGGCCGGCCTCCATGCGGATCAGCCGGTCGCATTTGTCGAAGCAGTGCTCGTCATGGGTGACTGCGATGACCAGATGGCCGTTGCGGGCCATCTGCGGCACGAGGACCTCGTAGAAGAGCTTGCGGCGAACGGGGTCCTGATCGGCGGCGAACTCGTCGAGCACGATGATCGGCCGTGCCTCGGCAAGCGCCACAGACAGCGCCAGCCGGCGCTTCTGGCCCGTCGAAAGCGCCAGGGTCGAGAACGCACCGTCCTGTATCCGCACCCGGTGGGCGAGGTCGAGCTCCGCGAGATGCGGCGGGACCTTGGCCTGCTCCACCGCGTCGAGGCCATAAAGGCGGGCGAAGAGGTGGAATTCGCTGAACACGGCGCTGAACAGGTCCCGATAGTCCTGCAGGCCGGCAACCGACACCGGTTTTCCGTCGAGCAGGATCTCGCCGCTTTCGGGCCGGCGCAGGCCGGTCAGCAGCGAGATCAGCGTCGACTTGCCCGCGCCGTTGCCGCCGCTGATGAACACGACCTCGCCGGGCTTCAGCACCAGGTCGAGCGGACCGACGGTGAAGCGTTCGTCGTCGGCCGGGGCGCCGGCGCTCTGTGGCGGGGTTTCCGACAGGGTCGCCGTCACGCCGCGCAGTTCGATCCGCGAAAACGCCGGGGTCGGATTGTCTGGCGCGGTGCCCGCGTCGACCTCCGCCTCGGCGATCAGGTCCTTTTCCAACCCGGCGATCAGGCGACGGGCGACGGCGGCGCGCGAGAAGGACGCAAGATTGCCCATCACCGTTTCCACCGGTCCGTAGGTCAGCAGCACGACGGTCAGCACCTGCAGCACGGTTTCGGTCGGCGTGCCGGCGAGAAGCGGCAGACCGACGACGATCAGGCACAGGAGGCCCATCATCGCGCCCTGGGCGACCGTCTGGCCGAGGCTGAAGAAGCGCTCGGCGGTGACCTTCAACTCGCGTTCGCGGCTCGCCGCATCCAGGATGTCGGCCTGCAGTCCGTCGCGCCGGGCGCGCCGCAGCCGCAGCTCCTTGTAGCCGCGCAGCACGTCGTTGACCCGGTCGAAGAAGGTCCATTCCGTCCGCGAGGCCCGCTCGGCGCTCGCCTGCGCGGGCGTCTGCGCCAGCAGGTAGCCGATGGCGCCGAGCACCACGGCACCGAGTGTCGCCACGCCGCTCGGCCAGGACAGATAGAAGATGTAGGGGATGCAGAAAGCGATCACCAGCGCCGCTTCCAGCGACTGGATGAAGTTCACCGATGCATAGGAGATCTGGTTCACCTCGTGGGTGACGATCGAATAGACCTTGCCGTGGTCGCGGCGTGACAGGAAATCGGCACGCGCCTCCAGCAGCCGCCGGCTCAACTCGGTGCGCAGCCGCCGCTTCGTCGTCTCGACGAGGCGGAAGCTGGCGACCCGTGCGAGGTGCGAGAAGGTCAGCGTCGAGGCGATGGCGGCGAGCAGCAGCAGGACGTCGCCCGTGGCAATGGCGGCAGCCCCCGCCAGCGTGTTGATGGCGTAGATCATGCCCGAGCGGGTGACGCTGGCCAGCACCGCATAGGCGAGCACGGGCGAGCGCATCAGATTGCCGTCGCGGATCAGGAAGGCGAAGAGCGAGCCGAGCCCGCTGCCGCCGTCGGTGCTGCTACCCGTCTCGCTGTCGTTCTGGCCCGCCATCTTGCCCGTCTTGTTCGCCGTGTCCGCGTGTCGCCGGCGTGTGATTGCTCCTGCCGCAAGACCTGCCTTGCGTGCTGGCCGACCGTCGCCGTGCCCCTGCTCTAGCCCAATTCGCGGGCGAGGGGAACGCGCTTGAGCCGGGCAGGGGAGGGGCGCCTTCGCGATCGACATCCCCTTCGCAACTCTCCGCGCGGTTGTCGGGCCAGGCCGCTCTGCCGTCTGGCGGTGTACTGGCTCCGCCGTTCCGGCCCGTCATGCGCTTGACCGTCGCTTCGGACCATCTCGTGCTGGAGGCAGCCGGCCGATGGCATTGCCGACGGGCGGTGCAAGCCGGTCTGCGGCAACTCGGTCACGGGTGTTTTCGCGTCATCAGCGGCTCTGGCGCCAGGGTCTTGGCGGGATGCGAAACTGCGTTGGGAAAAGCCGACTTGTCCGGCCGCTCTTCTCTTGACAGTCGGGCGCGGCGCCGACTATATGCGGGCTCACTCGCGCGGGCCTTGCTGCCCGCTGCCGGTCTGGCGGAGTAGCTCAGTTGGTTAGAGCAGCGGAATCATAATCCGCGTGTCGGGGGTTCGAGTCCCTCCTCCGCTACCACCAATCCCCACACCCGTTTGACCCCATTGGGGTATGCGCGCTCGCCAAGGATCGAATTCAGGCGTCCTGCAATCTCGATCTCGACGGCGCCGGCTTCTGACGGGTCGCGATAAACGGTCACCGTTTCGACGAGTTCTCGTATGGCTTCCGCGCATTCCCGGTCGCCCGAACGGATGCCTTCCGCGAGTGCATCTTGCAGGTTTTCGAGTTGCTCTTCGTAGCGCTTCAGGGTCGCTGGATGCAGAGAGACGACCTCGAAGGCGGGTGGAGCTTTCTCCAGCTCAGCAAGAACGGCCTGGCGCTCGTGGTAGAGTTCCGTCGAGCGGGGACCGATCACATATGGATCGCCGATGCCCTTGGCGAGATGATCGACCAACCGGTCGATCTCGCGCTTGAGCTTATCGGCACGGCGTTCAAGCCGGGTTCGATTGGCGTCGGCCTCCGCTGATAGTCGCTTGCGTTCCTCGTGATAGGTCTTCACGTATTCGGCGAGCACCTTGGGGCTCTTCATCTCGGCCCGCAGTCCGGTCAGAACAGCGGCTTCCACGGTTCCGAGATAGAAGGTTTTCGGGTCTGGACACGACCCGCTTTCCGTCGCGGCCGAGCACCTGATCCGGATACGGCCCGACTTGTCCTTGCCGTTGGTCGACATGCCCGATCCGCACGCGCCGCACCGCAAAAGCCCCGAAAGCATGTGACGCGGTCGGCGATGGTGGTGAGGATGGTCAAGGCTGCGCTCGCGTTTGCGTGCCTGCGCCTGATCGAACAGTTCGCGATCGACAATCGCGAGTTCTGGCACGTCGGACGACTGCCACTCCTCTTTCGGATTAGGGCGCGAGACGCGGCGGCCCGTGTCAGGATCCTTCACCATGCGCACCTTGTTCCAGACCAGCCGGCCACCGTAGAGTTCGTTTTGCAGGATGCCGGTGCCACGCTGCACGTTGCCGTTGATGGTCGAGGCGTTCCATTTCGTCCCCCGCGGAGGCGGAACGTTGTCACGGTTGAGGTCGCGCGCGATGTTGCGCGGCGTTCGCCCCGAGACATATTCGTCAAAGATGCGGCGGATGATTTCTGCCTCTTCTTCGACAATCTGCCTCTTCCCCGGCTCACCTGGAACCGGAGCGTAGCCGTATGTCAGGCCACCGGCGTTGAGGCCCTGACCGACACGTCCAGCCTGGCCGCGGCGAATCTTGTGTGCGTTGTCTTCACGGTAGAGTTGGCCTACCAGCCCCCGGAGACCGACGAGAACGGTGTTGGCGACGCCGTCGTGAACAGCGCGGATTTCGATGTTGAGAAAGGACAGGCGTTTGTGGATACCCGCCAGGTCCTCCATGTCGCGCGAGAGCCTGTCGAGTGCCTCGATGACCACGACGTCGAACGCGCCATCTCGGGCGGCATCCATGAGTTGGACGAGACCTTCCCGTCCAAACACCGAGGCGCCTGAACGCGCTCTGTCCTCGTAGGTCGCAACGACTGTGAGATTTTGCTCCGTGGCGTGTTTCCTGCAGAGGGTGACCTGATCCTCTATCGACCGTTCATTCTGCAGGTCGGTGGAAAATCTCGCGTAAATTGCCGCGCGTTTCGTCATGACATGCGCTCCCTGCTTGTTGGCGCGCATGGTCTTCTTTGGCTGCCTGGCGTGCGAGAACCCGCGCGAGCTTCAGAATCGCATCGTCAATCTCTGCGGGCAAGTCCTTTCCTGCAACTGGAAGATGTTCCCGACAGATCTGTCCGTCGGCTCGATATCTCTTGGCGGAAAGCCGCACGACTTTGGCGGTTCGCCGTGCATTGTCCTCGGCGGCGGGAGAATGTGGTGTAGCACCGGTGACTTTCTTGCTTCTATCGGCCATGCGATGACCATGGGGCGCTGCCGTGATCGATGAAATACCTAACGTTGATCTATCGAAGTGTGGCGTGGCATGGCGTGAATATCGGACAGATCAAGGTTGCGCTGAATTTTGAGAAATCCACGTTTGACGGGAGTCCCCGTTCGAAGCGGCATGGTCCTGCTGGCCAGTACGTCCTGCCGGAGCGCCGCGGTTGGCTGCTACGGCCGGGCGGGTCTCACGAGCGCATGGGCGGAAAGCGGCGAGGTACTGCTGAAGGGACGATGCGTCACCGCCTTCTCCAACGGAGAAAGGCATTCGGTGGGCCTAGAGGAAACCGTGCTGTTCCTCTCCAAACACGGTTGTACGAAATTGGCAGGAAATTCAAACTTGTCGACGATTTCCAACCGTTCACCATCGCTGGCTGCCGCCTTGAGACCGTCAGAACCCGACATCCCCGACACGAACTGATTGGTCTGGCCGAGAGTACGCCCCTCAATCAGGTCCCTTCGGCAGCCATGTTCCGGGCGATGGCAACAAAACGGAGCACGGAACGCTTGGGGTTAGATTCCAGCCAAACTGCGTTAATTGGGCAGGAGCCATCGTTTCCCACGATCGGCCTCCAGATAGCAGCCTCGATCGTAACGGCATTGGCAAAGCTCTCGCCTGTCAGGGTGAAGCCTTTGCCGAGTTGCACCTTAACGATGACGGTCGCTTGGCTCGCATTGCATCGCTCAATGATCGGGGGGTGCGGCCCGGAGCCAAGACGGGCAAGAAAGCAGGCATCGAGTAGCGGGCCTTCCGTTCCCATCGGAACCAGCAAGCGCTCACCGGCAAGATCGTTCCAAGTTAGCTCCGAATTTTCTGCAAGCGCATGATCCGCTGGCAGGAGCGCCGATAGGCGCTCCTGCCAGATCGTTTCGCTCTTGCAGGCTTTAGCGGGGCAGCAGCCGCACATGAAGGCGACGTCGAGGTGACGGTGGCGTATGGCGGCAGCATGCTTGCTACAAGAAGCGTCGCGAAACGTGACTTCTATCTCCGGGTGCGTGTTCTGAAAACGTTCAATAAGGCGGATTAGAAACTCTCGCCCCACCGGTGAACTGAGACCGATGCGGAGTTTGTCGGCATCCTTTTTGCGATTGGCGGTCTGGGTCAGTATCTCTTCCAACCCGTCATAGTGTCCTCGAACAGCATCAAGCCATTCGCTCCCCTCTTCCGTTAACTGCACACCGCTGGTGAAGCGGTTGAACAGTTGGATATCCAGGTGCTGCTCGATCGCCGCAATTTTCCGGCTAACAGTCGATTCCTTTACGCCCAATGCCTGCGCCACCTGCCTCATGCTGCCGTGCTCCGCCACGGCCAAGACGTATTTCAGATGGCGTATGGTATCGATAGCCATTGCATTTTCGCTATTTGGTCAGGTCCGTGACGCGGTCATAAGCGCTCGAAAATCCCGTCAGTGAAACCGCGAACACCATCTCCTGTCCGCCATCGGCAGTCGCCTTCACCTTGAGGGCGTTGCCTGCCTTGAGCGAGGCCACGGTCCGGGCGTCGAATGTGACGTCGATCAGACAGCCGGCGGGCAGGCAGGTGCGGAAGTGTTGCTGCGCGCCGGGCTGGCCTTCATCGAGCTGGTAGACGATGCCATCTTGCAGAGCGAGCCCGAAGGGCAGAACCAACGTTCCCTCGACACCATCGTCATGTGGCCGAAGTTCTATCGCGAGCGCGCGCTGGCGTGTCTGGCCAGCAATCTGTTGTTGCGAAAAAGCACAGAGCTTGGTCTTGTTGCCGTCTGCCTGTGTTTGAATGGCGCAGGTGACTGCCCAGTCGCCGTGACTTTCGGTCAGCGTACTGGCTCCACCGGGTAGTGCAGCATCTTCAGCCAGGGCACTGCCACACACCATAGTCGCAAGGATAAGGAAGCGGGCCGTTCGCTTTATGTTGGGAATCATCGTTTTCTCGGTTTGAAATTAATGCAGGTGCCCCTGCCAATGCGATCGGCAAACGGCGTCACCAGAGAAGCTGAAGAGGATACTCGTTCCTATCCTTATTGTTCACCCATAGCCGCTTCCTGTTCTTTCGGCGCCATCCATTCATCGTCCGCTTCTGATCCAACAATGAGGCAGGCAAACGCCACAAAGCTTCCGGGGATCGAGATGACGAGCCAAATCGCCAGGATGGTAGCAAGGTCAGTCATGACGAGTTCCCATCAATCTTGTGCGCGAGGAGTTCGTGGTACATGCCGGGCAAGCGACCGAACGCCCGTTACATCCTCGCTGCACCGTACCCTCCGGGCAGCCGCATCCTGGCCAATCCAGACAGTCGAAGACGATGCCAGCATCACGAAAGGTTTCGCAGGCGAAAGGTGGACGGGGCACACGTTGCCCGAGAGGCTGCTCGCCCTGGGAGCGAAACCCCTTCAGCATAGGCAGCGCTCGAACCGCCTACTGCGACGGCGACGAAAGCTATGGTTTTTCAGGAACGGGCCGGTCATAGCTGCCATACCTCTTCCCGGCCGACCGCTATCATCACGCCCGAAAGCATTGAGAAGGCTGTGGACCAGGCCGATCTGAGGTCGTCCGTGAAGGCCGGGCCGAGGCCTTGCGCCAGCGTCCACAGAAGGGTTTCGCCAACTGCGGCGTAGTGCTCATCCTTCACCCCGTAGTCGACATGCCTGCGGGCGAGTTCCTTCACGGCAGGCAGAAGTGCTTCCAGACGGTTCAGGCCGTTCACCATCAGCGCAAGCATTTGCACCAGTTTCCTGGCCTGCGGGGTGATGTCCCGCGGGAAAAGGTCGCGCAGTTCGGGATGGGTGGTAAAGAGCCGTTCGTAGAACATCAGGCCCAACTCATCTGCGTTGCTCTGCAGTGAGGCAAAGCTCGCCTGGATTTTGCGGATTTCGTCTTCTGTCATGCGTTGCACTCGTGTCATGTTTGGGGCGGAGACGCAGGAGGAGCCCGAAGGCCCCTCCCGTCAGGCCCGTCGCCAGATTGCCGTTGTCAGAATTTCACGCCGAGGTTGGCCTTGAGGGCGTGGTCGGAGATGCCGGAACCGATCTGGCCGGAATAGTTAAACCCGAGCGTTGCCATCGGGGTGATATCGAGGTTGAGACCAGCCTCCAGCACCAGCGTGTTCTTGGCCAGCGGCACACCGGCGACTGTGAAGGGCGCGCCCCCCGCAAAGTTCAGCGTCGATGTGGGCGTGTCGCCAAAGGCATGGCGCCAGCCAGCCATGCCGGTCAGGCGCGCCTTCGTGCCCTCGCCCATGGCAAGCTCGGTCGAGGCGCGCGCACCAAGCGTGGTGAAGGTGGCGTTGATTACGTCTTCCGCGCCTGTAAGTGCCGCAGCCCCGCCCTGCTCGGTAAAGCCGTTGGTCCTGTGATTGACCCAGGCGAGGTTAGCGAAAGGCTCAAAGTGAGCCGAGCCGGCATCAATGCCATAGCCGAGTTCGCCGAAGAGCTGGCCGGTACCGGCCCAATAGTCGGAGGAGAGGCTGTCGGAGAAGCCCGTGAAGGCGACCGAGCGGTTGACGCTCATGTCGTGCCAGCTGTAGGCGCCGCCGAAGCGGAAGGCGAGATCGTTCCACTCAGTGCCGCCATAGGCGCCGAGGTGATAGCTGTCGGCCGAACCGGAGGAGGCGCGCTCATCGACGTTGAAGCTCGAATGGCTGTAACCGGCGAGCACGCCGAAGTTCCAGTTGTCGATCACCTCGCCGTCCGCGCCGATGAAGAACCCACCGGTCGAACGATCGAGCGCGGCCGCGTTGCCGTCGCCGTCGATCTGGCCTCGTGCGCCGAAGCCGTGCATCCAGAGCCCGGTGCCTTCGTCAGTGCCCGTGTCCGCGAATGCCTGGCGGATGCGGTCCAGCGCCGCCTCGCGGACAAACCGGCTGTCCTCGGTCAGCGCCGTCTTGGCCGAGGCGTGGATTTCGCCGGAGAGCTGGTCCAGCGCGCCGGGTGCCTCGGCGTCCGACAGGTTCAGCACGGCGGTGTATACGTCTCCCGAACCCAGAGCGAACACGGTATCACCCGTCGCGCACTCGTTGGCACTCATGCCGGACAGGCAGAACGTGGTGATCGGGTTGAGGGCGGAGATGAGGTAGACATTGTTCAGGTCGTAATCGAGCTCGAAGCTCAGGAACGCATAGTCGTCGGTCAACGTATCGAACATCCCCGTGACACCGCCGCCAGCGGTTAGGATGGTATAGGTGCCCGGCGTGTAGCTAGAGCCGTCATCACCGCCGGATACCGGCGTCACATGCACCGTGCCACCGTTGATCGTTGCGCTGCCGCCTGCGCCTATGAAGATGAAATCGTTGTTCGTGCCCGCAACGAAGCCACCGTCATTGAGTTCGACTTCGTATACCGAACCGGCATTGAAGGTGATGTCGGACACAAGGCTCAGCGTACCGATCGAGTTTCCGGGGGCAATCGTGCCGCCGGACTCTATCGTTACATTGCCGAAGAGCGTTCCGGAACCGCCGAGCCGACCGCCCTCGACATTGACCGCGCCACCCAGCATGCCCCCTATGAACAGCTCTCCACCCGTAACGTTTGTGGTGCCGGTGAACCCGGTCGAAACGCCGGAAAACGTCGTTGTTCCGGCAATGTGGTTGACCGTTCCAGAGCCGGACATGACGGCGGAAAAATCGTATCCGCCAACAGGGGCCGCTGCCACGGAGCTCAAGTCGTGGTTGAAATTGATCGTGCCGTCCCCATCACCGAAGGTCACAGCGGCGGCGTTGAGTTCTCCCGCCTCCACCGCGGCATCCCCCGCGGCCGCGCCGATATTGAGTGTGCCGGTGCTGCCGGCGTTAAGCGCCAGGTCAAGCGTGCCGGTTCCCGCGCCAATGGTGACTGTTCCGCCCTCGGCAATGGTCAGCGCGCCCTCGCCCGACGCGCCGATTTCGATGCCATTCGCAATCGTCAAACTGGAACCCGCCCCCGTCACCGTCACTGTACCGGTTCCGTGCACCCCGACATTCATTACAGCGTTTCCCTGCAACACGCCGCCGTCGCCGATCAGAAGCGAACCGCTTCCATCGTCGCCGACGAGAACGGCACCGTTGACCGATACAGTGGACCCGGTTCCCTGAACACTGACAAAACCTGTACCGTCGGCACTTTGCCCAATACTCAACCTGCCGGCGACGGTCGCATCGGCACCAGATATGACGTTGAGGACACCCGTCCCGGCATCTCCGACCACGACGTGATGTGACGCCGCGAGCAGCGTTCCCTCGTCGATGAAGGTTGCAGAACCGATGCCGCCGGCCTGGGCGCCCAATTTGAGCGCCCCATCGCCCGCGGCGAAATTCCAGCCCGCATCGACCCGTGCGCCATCGGCGGCGATCAATTCGGCACTGCCATCGAAACCCAGGATCAGTTCGCCGCTCGACCGGAAGGCGCTGCCCGTGCCACCAATGGTGATAAAGCCACTGCCGGTGCTGCCGAGCCCGACGAATACCCGGCCGTCCGGGGATGCGGCGCTCGTGTCGACGACGCCGCCATCCAGAATCCTCAACTCAGCATGGCCAAGCCCCCCGAAGGTCATGGTGTCACCACCGATGATTGTCGACCCGGCATCCTGAACGGTAACCGTTCCCTCGCTTCCCGCTGATGCGCCGACCGTCACATGGCTACCTGCCTCAAGCGTTCCGCCCGACCAGACCAGCAACTCGCCGGTCGCAGTGTCGCCCACGACGACAACGATCGCCTCGGCGCCGGGCGCGGTCACCCAGGATATGTCTGTGTCGATCGTCGCCACGTCCGCCGCCATCGGCACCGTGCCAGTGCTCCAGTTCGATCCCACGAACCAGTCGACGCTCGTCGCCCCGGTCCAGTCGGCTGCGCCCGCGGCGCCTGCCAGCATCGGGAGCGCGCAGCTTGCCAGCAGCGCGGCCTTCAAGGCGCGGCCGCGTCCAGCCATTGTCCGAATATTCGAGAGATATTCTTTTGCGGGCTCGCCCATCATTCAGTCCTTCACCTCATGGGCTCTTTCCGGACGGATTAAGCCGATTCCTTACTTTGGAGCGCAAAGTATTGATTTTGCTGGGATTGTCTCGGCAGAGCGGGAACTGGCACTATGCGGTGAGGGAACTTGCGCAAGGAACACCGATGCCGTGGCACGAGGAACACAGGCCCACGATGTGGCGAGACACAAAAAAGGGCGACACCGACGCCGCCCCTTTTCGAAATTGCTCAGAATTTGTGGCTGAAGCCCACACCGATCATGTGGAACCTCGGATTGAGCGCCTGTTGGTAGGCGCCATTGAAGTCCTGGAACTTCTGGCCGAATTCCGCATATTTGTAGTCGAGTCGAAGGCTGTCTTTTTCGGTGACGGCAAATTCCGCTCCACCTCCGAGCGTGTATCCCCACAGGTTGTAATCCTGGCTGACATCGAGGACGGTGTCGCGCACACTGGCATTGAGGTATGCGCCGCCGGCAGTGACATAAAGCAGCAGCTTGTCCATCGCGAGGCCGGCCCGCCCTTCAAGGGAGGCCATGTACTTGCCCTCGAACCTGGCGTTAAAGGTCTTGAATGTGGTCAGGCCACCGTTTTCGCCGCCGCTGAACGGCGTGTAGTCCAATGCCGCCTCGACGCCGAGGACGAAGCTGTCCTTCTGCCAGTTCACGCCCGCATGCGCGCCGCCAAAAGCACTGGAGAAATCGAACGGCCCGAGATTGTTCACGGGATTGCCTGGAGTGTACCAGTCCAGATCGGTCTGACCGGTCAGATACCCGGCGTGGAGCCCGGCATAAAATCCGCTCCAGTCATGAACCTCGTTCACTTCGCCGACCGGAGGCACCGCGGGAGGTTCGGGAGCCGCCTCAATGAGATCCGCCGCGTTGACGGGCCCCGCCAGGACGCCGAGGCAGCTGAATGCAAGCAACGCCGCCTTTACCGATTTAATGAGACGACGAGCCGATTGACTGCGGAATTGAGCGGCTCCGCCGGTTGCCGCAGTTTTCACCAATAGTCCAGTCATATTCTTGCACCCTTTCCCTTGCCCCGTATCGAAGCAGCCGATTCATCTTGGCAAAGGTCGTAATTCGGTGGGCCGGGGCTGTCTCGGCACACAGGGAACGAGCACTGTGCGATCAAGGAACCGCGTTGGGCAGATCACATGATCGCTGCAAATCGGCCACAGGCGCACTGCGGCACTAGGCATGTAAGGAACAACTGGTATGCACACAGAGAACTCTGAGCAGATTCTAGTATTATTTCTCTGTTTCAAAGGGCTGCGTGCAACATTTCAGCTTGAAACGTAACTCTTCGGCTGTACTTTTTGCCGTCGGTCTAGAGAGACGAGAAACACGCAGAGGAGAGCGATGGGCGTAGAGGAAAACAGACAGACGGCAAGCGAAGGAGGCGCGCGCGGTCAGGTAAGCGGCGCCGACCGGCTGGTGTTTTCGTCGGACGATTTCGGCCCCGACCTCAGCAACAAGGCGCGGCTGACCTTGTGGCATGACATCTACACCCAAAACTACGGTTCGGTTCAAATCGACTGGCGTGGAGAGGGCACGTTCCGGGCGCGGTCACAGGCGGTTCTCCTGGAGGATGCCGTAGTCGGACGCATCGACTTCATGTTCCACAGCATGGCGCGCACCAAGCAACATGTCGCCAATGAAAATCGGGACGACATCGTCATCGGTTTCATGCGCGAAGCCCCCGTTCACGGTACATTGGAAGGCCGAGAGATCGAAGCGCCCGCCGGAAGTGCGTTTCTTCTAACCACAGCAGAGGCGGTACACTGGCGAACGAAAGCGGATAGAATAGCCGGCGACACGCTCGTACTGCCCCGCGCGGCTCTCGCGCCGATGGTCGGCAATGGAGCCGACCTTACCGGTCGATTGCTCGATGGATCCGATCCGGCAGTCGTTCTGCTCGCGCGCTATGTCGAACTCGTTTTGAATTCCTCGGCAGGCTTTGTTACGGCGCCGCTCAAGGAGCATATCCGCCATACACTGCTCGATCTCGCCGCCATTGCCGTCGGCGCGAAGGGCGAAAACGCGCTTCTGGCTTCCGAGCGCGGGCAACGCGCCGCGCGGCTCGCCGCAGTCAAGGCCGATGTCAGAGAGAATATCGGTCGATGGGACCTTTCCGTCCAGGCCGTCGCCGCACGGCATGGCATCACGCCGCGCTATCTGCACGTCCTGTTCGAAAGTGAAGGCAGAACTTTCAGCGAATTCGTCGCGCTCGAGCGGCTGGCAAAAGCATACCGCTACCTGACCGGAAGCTTCTACAAGGAACGCCGCATCAGTGAGATCGCCTTCGCCACCGGCTTTGCCGACCTCTCGACATTCAACCGGCAGTTCAAGCGGCAATACGGGATGACGCCGTCAGAGGCGCGGGAAGCTGCACTTCGCGGCTGAAGCCGGCCCCTCGCGAAATGGGTCGCGGCACCGATGGGGCGATCGCGTCCCGCAAGCACAAGCCCATCCGAAGTCGGGCGAACACCTCGCCACAAATAGTAGCGTAGGCGGTGAGCCAAGCGGTCTCGACCTGCGGCATGAAATCCCACCCCAGGCCCTGTGCCAGTGTCCAACGCAGCGTTTCGCCGACGATCGAGTAGTGCTCGTGCCGCACACCATATGTCTCGTGGCGGCGAGCCAGATCCTCCACCGTCGGCAGAATCGTGGTGAGCCGATCCAGGCTCGTCACCACCACTGCCAGAACCTGCATGAGCTTGCGAGACTGATGCCAGATGTTCGAGCCGAACATTGGGCGCAAATCCGGATGTGTTTCGAAGAGTCGTTCATAGACGATGAGGCCGACTTCGGCCGCTTTCGGCTGAAGCTGCTTGAAGCTCATCTGAACGAGATGGATATCGTCTGGTGTCATATGCCTGGTTCCAACAGTGTCGAGCTGACCTCATGACAACATCGACGAACGGGAACGACGTCTGTGCCGACAGGGAAACGCCGGCATTGCCAAGAGGGAAATAAGCGACGGTCATAACCGTTCAGCAATGCACCGCTGGCTCAGACGGTGGACCGCCCTTGATGACGCTTTGCCTTAGCAAAGGCCCTGTCGCCCGCGATGAATTTCGCCAACATCGGAACGATAAGCTTGTCAGGCGCAAGCCGGGTGTTCTTGAGACTTTCTCGCGCGAGAATCTCTGCGTAGTGGATAAGGTCCTCATGCAGTTGGGCAGGTAATTCGACTGTGACCTTTATAGGTTTTTCGTCTTCGATGGGGCCAAGGCGGAGCTTCACCGGGTTATCCTCTCTGGGGCTCTAATATCAGATCGCGGGTCACGATCACCCTGACCGGAAATCCCGGCCGGACGGTGAGCGTCGGCGCGACCTGCAACTGGCGCTGGACGATCTGCTGGCCGGCCTGGTTGATGGTGTCCTGCGCCCCGTCGCTGATGGCGCGGATCAGGCGGTCTTCGTCGCTGGTGGCCAGTTCCGCGCCGACCGCAAGCAGGGTCGAGAGGCCGGCGGCCTTCATCAGATCCCACCAGTGGTAATCGACGCCATCCTCGAGCCCGGCATAGCCTGACGCATCCGCGCCCGGCAGGCGTTCCAGGACGATGGAGCGGCCATCTGGCAGTATCAGCCGGTTCCATACCAGCAACACGCGGCGCTGACCGAAGGTCACGCCGTCATCATATTGGCCGATGATGCGCGTTCCCTGCGGGATCAGGAGCAGGCTGCCGGTCGGGCTGTCATAGACATTTTCGGTAACCTGCGCGGTGATCTGGCCGGGCAGATCGGAACGGATGCCTGTGATCATGGCAGCCGGGATCACGGACCCCGCCTGAAGGATGTAGGGCGAGGCCGGCGGCATGACGCGGTCGAGCGCAACCGTTTGCCGATCGAATGGGCCGTTGAGGAAGGCGGTGTGCCGATCCTGCGCGGCGGCCTGTCCACCAAGTTCAAGACCGGAGAGGCCGGGCATCGTAGTAGCAGTGGTCTGAGGGCGCGGCCCGATCTGGAAGAAGACATTGCTCAGACGCGCGGCCTCTTCCTCGGCGCGGCGGCGTTCTTCCTCGGGATCGACAGCAGGTGTTGCGATGGCGGGTGGTGCCACCGGCTGTCCGCGCTCCTGCGCGCTGAGAATCGGACGGCCGAGATCGCCGGGCAGCGCCGGTCCCAGGACGGGGCCGGTATAGTCGCGCGGCAGGCCGGACAGGCCGTCCGCCGTGGGCCGGTTCTCGGTCGAATAGAGTTCTCCCCCTCCCGGTCCCGCTTCGCGGGTCTGGAGAGCGTAGATCAGCGCCCCGCCGATGCCGAGAAGTGCCACCGCGCCCACGCCCGCCAGCATCTTGCGGGACAGGCGGGTAACGCGGGGTGGTTCGGCGCGCAGGCGCATGGGCGCTGCATTGGCTTCGGTGTCGCTCATGACGACGATCCTCCATCGTGCGTATCACCTTGCGCGGGCGTCGCCGCTTGCTGCTCTTCGATGCGGACGATCCTCACCACCTGCTGGCGATTGCCGCTGCCGAGACGCAGTTCGGCCGCGCCGAACAGGCGATCCACGATCAGGATGTTCTGGTGGATGCGGCTATTGACGATCTGCGGCTCGCCGTCCGAGCCCAGGACGAACAGAGGCGGCATCTCGCCCTGCACGATCCCGCGCGGGAAGACGACATAGACGCGGCGACCATCATCGAAGACCGAGACCGGGCGCCAGGGCGGATTGTCGCCCTGCACCTGCAACCCGTAGCGATGATTGCGGGCCGAAAGTGCCGGGATGACAGGCGCGGTCGGAGCGGTCTGTCGCTGGGCGGCAGGTGGTGTGGGATAGGCCCAGGCGACCGCAGGCATGTACGGCTCCTCCCGCGCATGCAGCTCCATCATGTAGAGGCGGCGATCGGTGGTAACGACGAGGTTGGTCGTGATGTCTGGCCGGGTCGGTTTGACGAGGATATGGACGCGGGCGTTCGCGCCAGATCCGCTCTCTGTATCGCCGATGATCCAGCGGGCGGTATCGCCTGCCGCGATCGGCCCCGCGCCGGTCAGGCTCTCGCCCGGCTCCAGCGCGATATTGGTGATCTGCCCGGGCGCGGCATAGACCTGATAGAGTGCGCCTTCCGACCAGGGATAGATCTGGATGGCATTATAATAGCCCTCACGGCGCGGCTCGACGCGGGCCGCGGCATTGGCGTTTTCGACACGGGCGGTCGGCGTGCCGGCCGCATCGCCGCCGCGCGCCACGGTCCAGGCCGGGGGCGTGTGCAGCGGCCGGGGACGATCCTGGGTCGAAGCCGCAGGCGGGGCCGGCAATGGCGGCACAGAGTCGTCATAGCTGAACTGCGGAACCCGGTTCGTCGCGCAGCCTGCGAGCATGGTCGCTGACAACAGCAAAGCCGGAAGGCCGAGTTTGCGCAAATCCGACAAGTCGGGTCGACGGAAAGCCGGAAACGCGGCTTTACGGAAGATCGCACGGGTCATTGGCTCATCTCCCGCGACCAGGAGATCGCGTTGATATAGATTCCAAGGGGGTTGGCGCGCAGGCGCTCGGCGTTGCGCGGGGTCTGGATCACGATGGTCAGGATCGCGGTCCAGCGCTCGGTGGTGGAGAGCTGGCCGTTCTCATAGTGGCGCTCGGTCCAGGCGATGCGGAAGCTGTCCGGCGATGCCCGGATGACCGATGAAACCTCAACCGCCACCTGCTGACGCCCGACGCGGGTGAACGGGTCGTTGGCGCGCGCGTAGTCATTGAGCGCCGCCGCGCCGCGATCCGTGGTGAACTCATAGGCGCGCAGCCAGTTCTGACGGACGATGATCGCGTCGGCGGGGATCGCGCGGACCTGCTCGATGAAGCGGCCGAGATGGAAGGCGATCTGCGGATCGGTCGGGCGATAGTCGGCAACGGCTGGCGCGACGGTTTGCGCCTCGCCGAGATTGTCGACCTGCACCACCCAGGGCACGACAGTGCCACGCGCCGATTGCCAGACGAGGGCGGCCGCGAAACCGGCCGACAGGATCAGAGAGCCGAAGGCCATGTAGCGCCAGTTCTTCGCCTGCACGCGGGCAGAACCGATCCGCTCGTCCCAGACCTGCGCGGCTTTCTGATAGGGCGTCTCGGGTTCCGGCGTCCTGCCGTAATGGGTTGCGGGTCGTTTGAAGAGGTTCATGAGCGATCACTTTCGGAAAGGCTGACGGAGGAACCACCACCATGGCTGTCGCCGGAGCGGACGGCATGGGCGGCGGCGGTGACGCCGTGGCCCATGGCCCGGCCGCGCTGCATCCGTTGTGCCCAGGTCGGCGGGCCATCGGTGGAGGAGGAATTGGAGGATACGGGCGTGGCGTTTCCGCCGACCGTGCCCATCGAGGAGCGACCACCAGAAGCTTCAAACCCGCTTTTGATGCCATCCGAATAGCTGGATTTCAGACTGTCGGCGGCACGGGCGGCGGCGCGCTTGAGAGGCGAGGCGGTTGCAGCCGCACCCGCGCGGGCAACACCGCCAAGGCCGGAAGGGGCACCGGCCGCGCCCGACTGGCCCATCGAGCCAAGGGTGTAGGCCGACGAGGCAGCGCCGGCGGCAAAGGCCCCGCTTCGCGCGAGGGCGGCACCACCCGAGAGTGCAGCCGCGCCGCCCTTTGCTGCGAGCATGGTCGCGCCTCCGGCGGCGACCGCCGCTCCGCCAACAGCAAGGCCCGTACCGACAGCGGCGCCGGCGCTGAGTTGCGGGCCACCGGAGACGAGGCCGGTGGCGATGCCAGGGCCGAAGATGCCGAGACCGAGAAGGGAAAGTGCCGCCAGCACGATCGCCATGGCGTCGTCGATGGTCGGGGTCGCGCCGCCGAAGCCGGCAGTGAACTGGCCGAAGAGTGTTGAGCCGATACCGATGATGACGGCGAGAACCAGCACCTTGATGCCGGAGGAAATGACGTTCCCCAGGACCCTTTCCGCCATGAAGGCTGTCTTGCCGAAGAGGCCGAAGGGAATGAGCACGAAGCCCGCCAGCGTGGTCAGTTTGAACTCGATCAGGGTCACGAACAATTGGACGGCAAGGATGAAGAAGGCGAGGATGACCAGCACCCAGGCGAAGAACAGGCAGGCGATCTGGATGAAGTTCTCGAAAAAGGCGATCCAGCCCATCAAATCGGAGATGGAGTCGAGCATCGGGCGGCCGGCGTCGAGACCGGTCTGCGCGACGCGGCCGGGGCGCATGAGATCGGCTGCGGAAAAGCCGGTGCCCGAGGCCATCAGCCCGAGACCGGCAAAGCTGTCGAAGACGATCTGCGCGAGGCTGTTCCAGTTGGAGATGATGTAGGCGAAGACGCCGACGAAGAGCGTCTTCTTCACCAGCCGGGCAATGATGTCGTCATCGGCACCCCAGGCCCAGAACAGGGCGGCGAGCGTCACGTCGATCACGATCAACGTGGTGGCAATGAACGCCACCTCACCGCCGAGCAGGCCGAAGCCGCTATCGATGTAGCTGGTGAATATGCCCAGAAAGTTGTCGATGACCCCCGTTCCGCCCATGACTCACTGCCCCCCGTTCGGAGCGGCAGGCGCCGGTGCCCGGCCAAGGAAGCGATCGCGGTTTTCGGCCCAGGCGGCAAGACAGTCGGCATCGCTGGCCGCGGCCTCGCCAAGTTGCTGGCAGTGGCGGAGCGTTGCGCGCAATGGATCGGCCGGAGGTTGAAGCGAGGGAGCGGTGCTGACCGGCGCGGGACCATCTTCGCGGGTCATCTCGATCACCGTCACGGTGATCGCAATCGCGACAAACACGATCGCCCCAATCCGGGCCAGCACCTTCCCTTCCATGGTCTTCCCTCCCGGCCTCAGTTGAACATCCGCGCGTTGCCGGGCTGGTAGCCCGACCCCGGCGTCAGGAAGCGTTCACGCTGGATGCGTCCCTGTTCGGCGGCCGTGGCGCGCTCCGCCTCCAACAAGGCTTCCGCCCGGCCATTGGCCGAGATGACCGCGATCAGGTCGGAAAGCTGCTGTGACTGAAGGGCGAGAAGCTGGTTGCCGGCCTGCGTCGCCTGAAGCGCGCCGACAGCATTCTGACTTTGGCCGACCAGCGCGGACATCTCGGCGCGGTTGGTGTCGATATTGCCGACAACGCCGGCCTGAACGCGCATGGCATCCTGCAAGCCCCCGACGGTATTTTCCCAGCGGCTGCGCGCATCGGCGATCATCTGGACATCTGTCGTGGTCAGGGACAGGTTGCCGTAGTCCTGCTGGAACATCCGGTCGATATTCTGCACATCGAAAGCGATGTTCTGGGCCTGCCCGAGAAGCTGCTGGGTCCGCTGGACATTCTGCTGAAGCTGCTGAAGCGAGGAATGAGGCAGGCTCGCAAGATTGCGGGCCTGGTTGATCAGCATCTGCGCTTCGTTCTGGAGCGAGGCGATCTGGTTGTTGATCTGCTCCAGGGATCGAGCGGCGGTCAGCAGGTTTTCCGCGTGGTTGGTCGGATCATAGACGATGCCGCCAAAGCCGAAGAAGGCATGGGCCGGTGTGGTGAACACCGGGGCCAGGGCCAGCGGAGCGGCGAGCGCGAGGGCCAGTGCCGAGGCGCTGGCCATGCGGGTGAGCCGGGGCATTTTGCGCGTCATGGAGTAATCTCCTCTTCTTCCAGGGTGAATTCGAACGCATCGTCATCGGGGGTGACCGGCGAGAGGTCCTCGCTTTCAGTCGCGAGATTGGTGAGGTCGGGGATCAGGTCGGCGGCCCATTCGATGCCGCGATGGCGCAGCCACGCCGCAAGGAAGCCGTCGCTTCCATGCTCGGCATGGATGCGGGCGATATCGGCCTGGTCGGACTTGGAGGAGGCCGCGCAGAGCGCGAGGCCGACCTCGGAAAGCCCCAGCTCGAACAGACGATTGCCGCGCCGGGACTGGCAGTAGTAGTCGCGCTTGGGCGTCGCCCGCGCCAGGATCTCGATCTGCCGGTCATTGAGGCCGAAGCGGCGATAGATCGCGGTAATCTGCGGCTCGATTGCGCGCTCGTTCGGGAGCAAGAGCCGCGTCGGGCAGCTCTCGATGATCGCAGGCGCAATGGCGGAATTGTCGATATCGGACAGTGACTGGGTGGCGAAAATGACGGAGGCGTTCTTCTTCCTCAGCGTTTTAAGCCATTCGCGGAGCTGGCCGGCGAAGCCCTCGTCGTCCAGCGCCAGCCAGCCCTCGTCGATGATGAGGAGCGTGGGGCGGCCGTCGAGCCGGTCGCCAATGCGATGGAACAGATAGGAGAGCACGGCCGGGGCCGCGCCCGTGCCGACCAGCCCCTCGATCTCGAACGCCTGCACATCAGCCGAGCCGAGATGCTCGCTCTCCGCGTCGAGCAGACGCCCATAGGCCCCGCCGACACAATAGGGCCGAAGGGCTTGCTTCAGGTCGTTGGACTGGAGCAGCACGGCGAGGCCGGTGATCGTCCTTTCCTCGACAGGCGCTGAGGCAAGCGAAGTCAGCGCCGTCCAGAGATGCTCCTTCACCTCGGGCGTGATCTGGATGTTTTCGCGCATGAGGATCGCGACGATCCAGTCCGCGGCCCAGGCGCGCTCCGCTGTCTGATGGATGCGGGCCAGCGGTTGCAGCGACACGGATGCCTCCGCCATATCGGCCAGCTCGCCGCCCAGATCATGCCAGTCGCCACCCATGGCGAGCGAGGCGGCGCGGATCGAGCCGCCGAAATCGAAGGCGAAGACCTGGGATCCTGCATAGCGCCGGAACTGCAAGGCCATGAGCGCAAGCATCACCGATTTGCCCGCGCCGGTCGGTCCGACGACAAGCGTGTGGCCCACATCGCCGACATGAAGAGAAAACCGGAACGGGGTCGATCCTTCGGTCCTGCCATAGAGCAGCGGGGGTGCGCCGAAGTGATCGTCCCGTTCCGGCCCCGCCCACACGGCAGAGAGGGGGATCATGTGGGCAAGGTTGAGCGTCGAGACCGGCGGCTGCCGGACATTGGCGTAGGCATGTCCGGGCAGCGAACCGAGCCAGGCATCGACGGCATTGACGGACTCGGACATCGCCGTGAAGTCGCGGCCCTGAACGATCTTCTCAACCAGCCGCAGCTTTTCGTCAGCGCGGCGCGGATCGGCGTCCCAGACCGTGACGGTTGCCGTGACATAGGCCATGCCCGCGACATCGGTGCCGAGTTCCTGCAAGGCCATGTCGGCGTCGGCCGCCTTGTTGGCCGCGTCGGTGTCCACGAGCGCGGATTGCTCGTTGGTCATCACCTCTTTCAGGATGGCGGCGATGGATTTGCGCTTGGCGAACCATTGCCGCCTGATTTTGGTCAGCAACCGCGTCGCGTCTGTCTTGTCCATGAGAATGGCGCGCGTGCTCCACCGATACGGGAACGGCAGGCGGTTCATCTCATCGAGAAGTCCCGGTGTCGTCGCGGAAGGAAAGCCGGTGATGGTCAGCACCCGAAGGTGCTGATCGCCGAGGCGCGGCTCGAGCCCGCCAGTCAGAGGTTGATCGGCCAGCAGCGCATCGAGATAGATCGGGGTTTCCGGCACGCGAACGCGATGCCGGTTGGTCGAGATTGTCGAATGGAGATAGGTCAGGGTCTCGGTATCATCGAGCCAGCGGCACTCGGGCATGAACCCGTCGAGCAGCGCAAGCACGCGGTCGGTGCGATCAGCGAAGCCGCGCACCTGTTCCCAGGGGTTCACGCCCGAGGTCTCGCGCCCCTCGTAAAGCCAGGATTCGGACCGGGCGGCGTCCTCGGCAGGCGGAAGCCACAGAAAGGTCAGGAAGTAGCCGGACACGAAATGGCTGCCTTCTTCCTCGAAATCGGCCTTGCGCTCGGCATCGACCAGCGCCGAGGCTGGATCGGGGAAGCGGCTTGCGGGATAGGTCGCGGCTTGGAAGCGCTGCGCTTCGACGAAGATGGCCCAGCCCGAGCCGAGGCGACGGAAGGCGTTGTTCAACCGACCGGCGACCGCGACCAGCTCGGCGGCGACCGCCGAATCGAGATCCGGCCCACGAAACTTCGCGCTGCGCTGGAACGAGCCATCCTTGTTCAGAACGATGCCATCGCCGACAAGCGCGGCCCATGGCAAATAGTCGGCAAGGCGGGCGGCGGTGCGGCGATATTCGGTGAGATTCATCATGGGTCTGTCCTCACACCGAGAGATGGCCGGGCACGCGCAAGTGCTGGCGCGCGACCTCGACGAAGAGCGGGTCACGCTTCGCTGCCCAGACGGCTATGAGGTGGCCAACGGCCCAGATCAGGATGCCGGCAAACCAGAGTTGCAGCCCGAGGCCTATGGCTCCGGCCAGTGTTCCGTTCAGGATGGCGACGGAGCGCGGCGCCCCGCCAAGCAGGATCGGTTCTGTCAGGGCGCGGTGAACCGGCACGCTGAATCCCGGCACCGTGTCGAGTGCCTCGAAACTCACGCCCATCAGACCAGGGCCCCGCCGCCAAAGCTGAAGAATGACAGGAAAAAGGATGAGGCCGCGAAGGCGATGGAGATGCCGAAGACGATCTGGATCAGACGGCGAAAGCCACCGCCGGTATCGCCAAAGGCCAGCGTCAGTCCGGTGACGATGATGATAATCACCGCGACGATCTTGGCCACCGGCCCCTCGACGGATTCGAGGATGGATTGCAGCGGCGCTTCCCAGGGCATGGAGGAGCCGGAGGCGAGAGCGGGCGAAGTCATCAGGCTCGCCCAGGTGAATGCGGCGGCGGTTGCCACATGATGGCGGATACGGAAGGCGCGACGGATCATGCGGGTTCTCCAGTGTTGTGAGTGGTGTCGGGTTCTGAAAGGGCCGGCGAAATCCGGTAGTCGCCGTCCGGCCTCAGCCCTTCGACACGGGCAAGCTCGGCCAGCCGGCGCGCGGAACCGCGCCCGGACAGGACGGCAACAAGGTCGATGGTCTCGGCGATCAGCGCGCGCGGCACGGTGACGACAGCCTCTTGAATAAGTTGTTCAAGCCGTCGCAGCGCGCCGATGGCGGAGCCGGCATGGATGGTGCCGATGCCGCCGGGATGGCCCGTGCCCCAGGCCTTGAGCAGATCGAGGGCTTCCGCGCCGCGCACCTCCCCGATGGGGATGCGGTCGGGCCTCAGGCGTAGCGACGAACGGACGAGATCGGACAGCGTCGCCACGCCGTCCTTGGTGCGCATGGCGACAAGGTTGGGCGCCGCGCATTGCAGCTCGCGCGTGTCCTCGATGATGACGACGCGATCCGCACCCTTCGCCACCTCGGCGAGCAGCGCGTTGGTGAGCGTGGTCTTCCCGGTCGAAGTGCCGCCCGCGACGAGGATGTTCGCGCGGGATGCGACGGCTTCCCGCAACGTCTCTGCCTGGCTGACGGTCATGATGCCGGCGGTCACATAGTCGTCGAGAGTGAACACCGCGACGGCGGGCTTGCGGATGGCGAAGGCCGGCGCGGCCACCACCGGCGGCAGCAATCCCTCGAACCGCTCTCCCGTCTCGGGCAGTTCGGCCGAGACACGCGGTGAGCGCGTATGGACTTCCGCGCCGACATGGTGGGCGACCAGCCGCACGATGCGCTCACCATCGGCCGCGGCTAGTCGCTCCCCCGTATCGGCCAGGCCCTCCGACAGCCGGTCCACCCAGATGCGGCCATCGGGGTTCAGCATCACCTCGACCACGGCGGGGTCTTCGAGCAGCTCTGAAATGGCGGACCCAAGCGCCGTGCGCAGCATGCGCGCGCCGCGCGCGATCGCCTCCGGTTTGTCGTGAGTGGCAGTCATCTCGGCCCCGCTTCTTAGCGGGGCGCGACAGACGGTCCCCGCATCGGGGTCGATTAAGAAGGCCTGAAATCCGGCCGGTTCAACAAGTATTTACGCGTGTGCGGGCGTCGGCGGTGATCGGCGGCAAATAGGAGGGGTTGAAGGTTCAGGGTTGGTCGCCATTGACCCCGACTCCAGTCGAATCGACGTCGCGTGACAACTCTTTCAGGAACCTGTCTCCCGTCGCCAGACGCCGGCCGAGGGTCTGCATGAAGCCCTCGAATCGCTCGACGCCTTTGGCTCGAGACGACTCTTTTCCGGCCTCCGGGATCGGCGGCGTGATGGTCAGCCAAAAGCGGATGAACAGCGAGAGGGTTTCGCCCAGGATGGCAAGATCTTCATCGAGCGTGTCAACCTGACGGCCGAGCCTGTCGAGGCGGCGTGACATGGCCGCTTCCAGCCGATCCGCCGTGTCCCCGGAGAGGAAAGAGGCGACGGCCGCCTCGATGATCGCGGACTTTGACACCTTGCGCCGCAACGACAGCGCCTCGACCTGTTTCAGCAACTCCGGGTCGAAATAGACATTCATGCGCGCGCGTTTGGTCACGGGGAGTCCTTCAAAGTTCGATGCCGTCATCGGGGTTCATCGACGCCTGCCGCGCGACCATGCGCATGCGGGAGCGCAGGGCACGGGCCTTGGTGGCGTCTACATCCGGTTCGTCGTCGAGGATGTCGAATTCCCGCGCCGGAGATGGTGGCGGCGGGACGATTTCTTCATGCTCGGGCAGTTCCGGTTCGCGGCGGATGCCGGCATTGGCCGGATCACCGGGGGCGCCTTCCGTGGCGCCCGATGCCGATCGGTCTGCCGCGGCAATCGCGCGGCGCGACCAGTCGTCGGTTGTGGGCGCCGGTGCGGAAGCCGGCCCGGCGGCCGGGTCGGGCGGCGTAAGAACACGCTCCGTGAACCGCGCATCCTCATAGTAGCGGGCCTTGGTGGCACGGATCGGGGGCGTGCCCGCCACCATGACGATTTCGTCGGTGGGCGGGAGCTGCATGATCTCGCCGGGTGTCATCAATGGCCGCGCGGTTTCCTGCCGCGAGACCATGAGGTGGCCCAGCCAGGGCGCGAGCCGATGTCCAGCATAGTTGGTGGAGTCACGCAATTCGGTCGCGGTGCCGAGCGAGTCGGACACGCGTTTTGCCGTGCGCTCGTCATTGGTGGCGAAGGCAACGCGGACATGGCAGTTGTCGAGAATGGAATTGTTCTGGCCGTAGGCGCGCTCGATCTGGTTGAGGCTCTGCGCGATCAGGAAGCTCTTGAGACCATAGCCGGCCATGAAGGCGAGCGCCGATTCAAAGAAGTCGAGCCGGCCGAGGGCCGGGAACTCGTCCAGCATCAACAGCAGGCGATGACGTTTGCCGGATGTGGTCAGCTCTTCGGTGAGCCTGCGGCCGATCTGATTGAGGATCAGCCGGATCAGCGGCTTGGTGCGGTTGATGTCGGAGGGCGGCACGACGAGGTAGAGCGAGACGGGCTGGCCGCTGCCAACCAGATCGGCGATGCGCCAGTCGCAGCGCGACGTGACGCGCGCCACGACCGGATCGCGATACAGACCCAGGAACGACATGGCCGTGGACAGTACGCCGGATCGTTCGTTCTCGGATTTGTTCAGCAGTTCGCGGGCTGATGAGGCGATGACGGGGTGAACGCCGGCCTCACCCAGATGCGGCGTGTCCATCATGGCGCGCAAGGTTGCCTCGACCGGGCGACGCGGGTCGGACAGGAAATTTGCAACACCGGCCAGTGTCTTGTCGGGTTCGGCATAGAGAACGTGCAGGATGGCGCCCACCAGCAGTGCGTGAGAGGTCTTTTCCCAATGGTTTCGCTTGTCCAGACTGCCTTCGGGATCGACCAGAATATCCGCGATATTCTGGACGTCGCGGACTTCCCATTCGCCCTGCCGGACCTCGAGCAACGGGTTGTAGGCGGATGACTTTGCATTGGTCGGGTCGAACAGCAGGACGCGGCCATGCTTCGCGCGAAAGCCCGCTGTCAGCGTCCAGTTCTCGCCCTTGATGTCGTGGACGATGCAGCTTCCCGGCCAGGTCAGCAGGGTCGGCACGACCAGTCCCACGCCCTTGCCGCTACGGGTTGGGGCGAAACACAGAACATGCTCCGGCCCGTCATGGCGCAGATAGTCGTGGTCGTATTGGCCGAGCACCACACCGTCAGGGCCGAGAAGCCCGGCGGCACGGATTTCCCGATCCTCGGCCCAGCGTGCGGAGCCGTAGGTGGCGACGTTCTTTGCCTCCCGCGCCCGGATGATCGACATGAGGATGGCGGCGGCGATGGCGATGAAACCGCCGGACGCCGCCATAATCGCGCCCTCGACGAAGATCGCAGGCGCATAGGCGTCGAAGGAGAACCACCACCAGAAGAAGGCCGGCGGATAGTAGATCGGCCAACCGGCCAGATCGAACCATGGGTTGCCGAGTTGCGGCTGGAAGCCCAGGCGGAAAGCAACCCATTGCGTCGCCGCCCACGTCATCACCAGAACAATCGTGAAGACGACGGCCATCTGGCCCCAGAGTATTCTGCCTCCGCGCATAAAGGCTCCAATCGGCAAAAGAGATGGAGCCGATCAGAGAATAGGCATTTGCGCGAGAGGCAACAGGAAAGACCGGACCGGAGAGCGGGCGAATACCACAGCGCGCGAATAGGACGGTTCTCAGCGCCGGGGCACGCGCCAAGTAAACACACGTCTGCTTTTGGTCAGATTCCGATGCCGCGCGATCTGCCAAGCTGCCACGATACCGAACCGCCCTGCACGACGCCCATGACCTCGCGGCCGAGCTGACGGTCGATAACGGGCCGCCAGGGGACCAGGGTGAACTCATGCGCCTTCTCGACCACGGCGAACTTGCCGCTGGATAACTGCACTGTCCCGGTGAACTTGCCGCTGATGGATTCGCCATCAGCGGTGGCACGAAACGGCAGACCCTTGCTCGCCGCCATCTCTGTGCCGGCATGGGCAATTTCGCGCTCGCGCAGCGTGGCGAGAAGATTGCGCCGGTAGAAGACGCGGCCGTTCTGTTGCCGCGTGGCGTCGCCCCGTTCGATATGATGATCGCGCCTCTGGTCGATCGCCTCGCGCACCTGGCTCCCGAACCCGGCCGGTGCGAGATCCGATGCCTCGCCGGAGATCAGCCGCCGGTCCAGCCAGGTCGCGCCATCGGCGCCGACCTGTCTTTCCAGATCGAAGGCAGACAGGACGCGGACGCTGGCCTGCCGATTGCGGCCCGCATCATAGGCGGCGGCGCGGCTCTCGAAGTCGTCTGGGATGCGCCATTGGTGAGCGTCGATCCGCTCCACGATGCCGGCGCGGCGCAGCGCTTCCAGCCTGCGCACATGGGCATCGACATAGCCCTCGTAATCACCTCCAGGAACGCGCCCCTCGAACCTGGCCTGTTCCAGATGGCGGCTCGGCCGATAGATGCCGTCCTCGGCGATGGCCGCGATGCCGCGATCGGATGGCAGGCTCCCCCTATCGGCCGGGCCGATCTCGATGACGCTGCCGATCCGGGCGTCCTCGACGCGGGCCGCCTCGATACCGGCGACATGGTGCGTCCGACCGTCGATGCCGTCCACTACCAGCGTCAGGTTCTCGCCCAGCTCGTCGGACAGGTATTTGTCCACGACGCGGCCGACGATGGGGGACATGGGCGGTCCGTCATGAATCTGGAAGGTTATTGGGTCGCGCTCCAGACCATCGGCCTTCAATGCCTTGTGCATGGTGCGGATAATGTTGCCACGCTCGCCCAGCTCACGTAGCGCCGGTTCCATCCTCTCACTCAATTCCCAGGCGCCGGGGGCGTGCTCCGTGGCCAGGCCCATCTTCTCGAGTTTGGCGAGCCGGCGCAGGCGCAGCGTCCGCTCGAACTGCCGCCTCGGTTCGGCGGGCTCGTGGCGCAGATCGAGGAAGCGGCTATCGGCCTCGTCTGCCATCGCCCGGTCGATGCGGGTGAAGCGGTCCTGATCGATCTCGGCCGACAGCTTTCGGCTCTGCTCGATCCCGGTCACTGGGCCGAGCTCGAGGGTGGTCAACTCGCTCGCCCGCTCGCGAATCCCGTTGGCGAGATAGTCGCCATTGATGACCAGATTCTCGCCGAGATCATCCTTGCCCCGGACGATGACATGCACATGGGGATGGCCGGTGTTGTAGTGATTGACCGCGACCCAATCGAGCCGGGTGCCGAGGTCGGATTCGATACGGCTCATCAGATCGCGGGTGTGCGCGGTCAGGTCGGTGAGGTCGGCTCCGTCTTCGGGCGAGACGATGAACCGGAACTGGTGACGATCATCGGCACCGCGATCAAGAAAGGCGTTGCCATCGGCGCGGTCCTCGTCGGCCGAATAGAGCTGGCCACGCTCGCCGTCGCGCGAGGTTCCGTCGCGCTGGATGTAGCGCAGATGGGCGGCAGACCTGCCGTTCCTGCCGGCGTTCTGGACGTAGCGGGTTTTCACGACGACGCGGCGCATGCCGGGGGCGCTGTGCCGCCAACCGCCTGAGAGCGTGCGCGACCGGACGAAGGCCGCGCCACGCCCGCGCCGCACGCCCGGTCCTCCACTTGCCCGCGATGCCTTGCCGCTCTTCCCGACCGCTCCGGATACGGAGCGCATTGATAGTCGCGTCGCTGATCTGGATGGGCCATTGCCGTGCTGCCGCGCGAGCTTCTTCGCCTGGGTGAGAAAGCTCTTTGCCTTGCCCGCGCGCGGCGTGTCGGAGCGGATGCGGCCGGGCTTCGGCCGGAAGCGGATTTCGTCGTCGGCGCTCATCGCCGCGCTCCGGGCCAAAATGGCGCAAAGCCGACCGATTTCGGACGAGAGTGCCGGTCAAAATCCAGCAAGGCCAAGGCTTTGGGCGACAACGCGGCACGCGGGGTCCACAATCGGGGTGCCGTTCGCGTCCCGACCAAACAGTGTGCAGACAACAATAAATTCGAGAACTGGCCCGATCTGGTGCCATGTTCCTTTATCTTGCCCTCCACCCTTTTCGCTCTTTCTGCCCTTCCTGCCGTCATTGCAGCCAGGCGCCAATATGTCGGTCTGCACACTGCAATCGGCGCGATGAAGCAGAGTAGCGCCATGCTCATGGCGTGCTTCCATCGCCCGCGCGGGCGACGAAAACGCTGCCGTCCTGCGGCTCCGCATCGGCGGTATCGCGCACCGGAACGGGTGTGCGGGCGTCGCCGGATTGCGCTTCGGATGGCCGCGCGCCTGCGCCCTGTGTGTCGCCCGAGCGTATGACGAAGAGCGGTGCATCGCGCCAATCAGGGGCTGGTGGCGTCGCCGGGATCGCCGGATCGGACGCAAGGCCGCCGCCAAGAACCGGCACGAGGGAAGCGACATAGGCGCGAGTCTCGGCGGGCAATGCGCGGCCCGTCGCGAGGTAGTCGTCATAGCGGGCGGGACCGGCATTGTAGGCCGCGAGCATGGCCGCGACATTGCCGTAGCGGTCCCACATCTCGCGCAGGTAAGCTGCACCGGCAAGGATGTTGTCGCGCGCATCATAGGGATCGCGGCCGAGGCGATAGCGTGCGCGCAGTTCGGCCCATGTGGCAGGCATGACCTGCATCAATCCCATCGCACCGGCCGACGAGATTGCGCGCACGTCACCCGCGCTCTCGGCGCGCAGCACGGCCGCGATCCAGTGCTCTGGAATGCCGAAGCGCTGCGCAGCTTCGGCAATATGAGCCGCATAGGGATTGCTCTCTGGCATGGCGATGGCAGGCGCTGGCTGGGCGAAAGCAGTCCCATCGGGCGCTACCGAAAACGGAAGGCCGGAAAGGAGAAGGAGCGCGATGCGCCGGGCGGCACGACAACGCCCCGGCGCATGCTGGTGGCGTTGCCGAGCCATGGTTCAGTCCTTCCCGTCCCGCCTGGGCCGGCTCCAGTGCAGCGACCAGGACGTCGCCTCGGCGCCATCGCGGAACAGATTCGCGCGGATCGGACGCGGCAGCGCGGGGTCGTCGATCAGGACCGAAAGATATTCACCGGCCTTCTCGCCTGTGCGTTTCCAAGCCGCGCCGATCTCGGGCGCCGCATCGTCCGCCCCGTGAAAGATGCGGTAGTCGGGCGCGTTTTCGGTGTCGGAGGGTTCGGCCGGAACGATGCTGACTTCGCGGTAGAGGGTGAGCGTGTGGACGCGCCCGACAAAGTGCGTTTCCTCGCGTGTGAATTGACCGATCTGCGGCATGGAAAGTCTCCTGCGGTTGGGGTGGATGTACGGGATCAGTGCGTCGGCGCGCGCCAAATGAAGCGGCCGTCGGCTTCCTCATCGGTCCAGAGCGGCAGCGCCCGGCCGATGACGGAACTTGCGGGGATGGGTCCGAAATAGCGGCCGTCGAGGCTGTCGCGGACCTGCCAATTCATGAGGAAGAGTTCACCCTCGCGAACGACGCGGCAGCCCTGCCAGACAGGCAGTTCGCGGCCCAGGCTGTCGCGCTCCAGCGCTTCGCCCATCTCGATCCCGTCCACCGTGATCGTGCGCCCGGTGCGGCAGACGCGCTGTCCGGGCAGGCCGAGGATGCGTTTGAGGAGCGGCACGCCGCGTCCGACATAGCCGCGCTCGACCATGGAGCCGGCAAGCGGTTCGGGCGGCATCACGGCGACCAGTTCGGGCACCTCGATACGGTCTGCCGGCTCGACGGTGTAGAAGCCGACCGGCGCGCTCGCCGTCGCATTCCAGATCAGTTTGGTGGGCGTCTCGACGGTGCCGGCGGCGGCGATGCTGATGACCGCCAGCGCCGTCACCACGAGAGTGCGGCGGCGGGTCATGGCTCGATCCTCCGGCGATGCAGCCAGGCGGCGTGTTGCTCGGGTGTATAGGCGTGCGGTTCCAGGCCGGCGCTCAGCCGGTTGTGGACGTGCCGCCAATGATCCGGCGAGGCGTCGGCCGGATCGAGGCCGAGCGCTTCCACGGCGTCGATGGCGGCAAGCGCGCGCTGCACCTTCGGCCAGCCGTCGAGGCGCAGCAGGATGTCGCCGCCGGGGCGGACGAAGGGCAGCGTCTGGAAGGGTTCGCCGCGCCGAACCGCGCGCACGATGTCGATGCGCGAAATGATCGTGCCATGTTCGCCGGCCGCCCATCTGACAAAGGCGAAGACGCTGTCCGGCGCGAAGCCAACGACGCTGCGGCGGCGGTCGAGGATCTTCTCGTAGCTCTTGCGGCCGAATCTGATCCAGTGCTCGACCTTCTGTTTGTGGAAGGTCAGTTCGACCAATGTGGTGAAGGGCGCCGGCCCGTCCGGCAGCGGACGGCCATGCATGCGGTGGGCCGGCTTGCCGGTCATGTCGGATCTCCGTCGGTGGATGGAAATTTGCGGGCGAGCAGGTCGCGCAGCATCTCGGCGACGGTGATCCCGCGCGGAAAGCCGCGACCTTGATGCGCCCGCGCAGCGCGGGCGTGATGTCGATGGTCAGCCGAGCGGTGAACGCCTGGCCGGCGGCCTTGCCATCCGGCTGCGTCTTGGCCGCCCTGATCCAGCTTTCTGGATTGCTCGGCCGGGATGCGAAACCGCGTTTGCCTGTACGCCCGGTCATGGCGCCCTCCCGATACCGAGACGGTCGATCTCGTCGGCCAGCGCCGTGACCTCGCGCGCGGCCAGGCTGTCACCGTCGATCTCGGATGCGATGCGGCCGGACTGCGCGGCATCGGCGAAGACGACGCGCTGGCCGACGGTGGCGGCGAGCAAGGGTGGATCGTGGTCGGCCAGCGTCTCGGCCGTCTCGCGGGCGATGACCGTGCGCGCGCCGCAACGGTTGAGAATGAACCGCGCGGCCAGTTCGGGCCTGTAGATGCGGGCTTCGTTCAGAAGCGCCAGCATCTCGGCGGATGCCCAGCCGTCGAATGGCGAAGGCTGCACCGGGATCAGCACCAGGTCGGCGGCGAGCAGCGCGGAGCGCATGAGGCCGGCGACACGCGGCGGCCCGTCGATGACAACATGATCGGCGTCGCGGGCCAGCTCTGGCGCCTCGCGGTGCAATGTGTCGCGGGCCAGGCCGACGACGCCGAAGGTGCGCGGCAGACCCTCATGGCCGCGGCGCTCGGACCAGTCGAGAGCCGAGCCTTGCGGGTCGGCATCGATCAGGGTGACGCGCTGGCCGCGCTGCGCCCAGGCTCCGGCGAGATGCAGCGCCAGCGTGGTCTTGCCGACGCCGCCCTTCTGGTTGAGGAGCGCGACGATCATGGCGCACCTCGCCGGGCGGCACCGGCACCATGGCTCGCCTGCGCGCGCGTCAAAGAAGAAGAGTTAGATTCTCTGTTAGAGTCTTCTATGGAGTCCGGCGCGCGATTTGCGCCTAATGTCCCGATACTGCGTGCGCCTAATGTCCCGACAGGATTCACATGGGTTTCCACAGGCACTGTGGATAGGTTTTCGGGCAGGAAGCGCAGCAGTTCGCGCCCGTCCTGCCATTCGATCTGGAGGCGATAGCCGGGCAGTGTCTGGCGGGCTGCGATGCGGCGCAGATCCAGCGCGAAGTCGGACGGCCGCGCCAGGCTGCCGGACTTCCGGTGAAGGTGAGACACCTCGAAGGCCCAGCCCTCGGGCTGGCGTCCGGCGTGCTTGCGGGCAACGCGATAGAGCCAGCGCTCGATGCCGCCGGTCAGCCGGAAATAGGCCGGGTCGATGGTCAGCACCAGCGAACGGTCGACGACGCTGTTGTAGAACCATTCGGGCAGGACGAACTCCATGCCCTCGACGCGGCCGGTTCGCGTCGTCATCTCTTCCCATTCGTTGATCCATGAAAATTGCCGCCGCCGCCAATGCCGCCCGCCCCGGATCGTGGTGGCGATGACGGTCGACTGCAGGCGCGCAAGCGCGGCCTTGAGCAGCAGATAGTCACGATTACCGGTGGCCCGCCCGATGGCGCGCAGGAGCTGATAGGGCATGAAGCGAAAGAAGCGCGACGTGGCGAAGCCGTTGTTCTCGGCCGCGACGATCTGCGAGGCGGCCCAGATCAGCACATCGGCGTCCCATATCGTCGCCATGCCGTGCTCGGGCATGGCGAACACCTGCACTTCGACATCGGCGGCCCGGTAAGAAATCGGTTTGGTGCGCGGTCGCTTTGCCAGCGAGAAGAACGGCCGTTCCATGAGATCACGCTGATCGCGGGGCGATGCGTCACCGGTTGCGACCACAAAAGGATCGAGGTGGCTGCGCTCGCTGGACGTGGTGCGGCTACGGTGCGGCATTGCGACCTCAGCGGCCGTGCCGGTCGGCACCGGCCGACGGCGCGGATTCGTGCCGCTTAGCCGGCAATACGCTGCCGCGCGGATCGGAGGTGGAGGTGACGGCGCCGCGGTCGGCCCAGGCGCGCAGGTCGTCCACCGAATAGACGACGCGCCCGCCGAGCTTGCGATAGGCGGGACCGGTTCCGTAGGTGCGGTGCTTTTCGAGGGTGCGGGCCGAAAGGCTCAAGAATTCGGCCGCTTCCTTGGTGCGCAGATAGCGTGGCGGGAGTACGGCGAGATCGGGTCGCATGGGTCGGGCCTCCGTGGGTTTCGTTGAGGCCGCTGGTGCTCAGCGGCTGACGAAGGCCACGATGGCGAAGGCAGATCGGCGAGTTGCAGTGGGAAGTTGGGGGGACCCAAAATTCCACACCGCCGGAACGGCCGCTGCGAATTATGATCGGCGGCGATGACGAAGCAGTTTTCGATACCCACCCGCGATCATTTCTCCTGCGCTTTCAAGCAGGCTCATGACCGCATGGCGCTCGGAAGCCGCCTGCCATTCATCGCGGGTCAGCTTGCCCGTCCTGAAGATGACCTCGGCGATTTCCTGCTGGGTGGCACCCGCACGCCGGCCGTCGAAGGCTTGCAGCATGCGCCGGGTGCGCGCTCGTTGCTGCTCCGTCAGCCGCGTATCCGGGGGTACGACGCGGCCGTGAAGGGACGAGAGCAACCGAAGAATTGCCTCGATGCGGTCGAAGCCTTCAAGACCGAGCGGCACCAGCGCGACCAGCGACGTATCGGCCGGAGCACCTTCGGGAAGTACGAGATGGAGGTTCTGGCCGTTGTCGAGCGGATGCAGGAGGTGGTTTGCCTCCCGGGCAATACGCAGGTGGTCGGGGCTCAGGTCATTCGCTGGTGCGGTGCCATCAGATAGCACCGACGGCGCCGGTGCGAGGATGACGGCGCCGGTGTCGTCCTGGGGAAGCCAGAAGACGGGGGTTTCAGTTGCGTTGAGCTTTGGCGAGACCGCGAAATCGCAGACCCCACCATACGCTTGCCCGTTCGATCAGGTCCGGGGTCTGGGACCGAGCTGTCCGTAGGGCGTCAAAATCGCGCTGATAGTCGTCATTGCGCCGCAGCCACTCCCAGCCGACATCGGGTGCTGTCAGGTGATCGAGATAGTCATAGGTCGATGACGAATGCCACCGGGTTGTGTCGGGAGACATCAATGCCCTCCAGCCTCGTAACGCGAATACATGATCGAGGCGGAAAACTTCGCCGGGTTGGCTGAAAGGCGGAAGCCGTGTTGCTTGCAACACGTGTTGCGGCCGATGCAACGCCGGGTGTCAGCGGCGCTGGCCTTCCCGGACAAGCAGGCGGTAACCATGCGTAGTCATCCAGCGGGCGCGTGCGAGATGACGGTCATGCACCTTACGCGCGCGTTCGGGTTCGCGCTCTGGGTCGAGGCCGAAAAGGATCGACACCGCCTCTCGCCAGTCCGCACCGTCGGTGGCCGCATCTAACAGACGCAGATAGAGCTTCATATGCGCACGGTCATAGTCCGTGAGCGTCGCACAATCCGGCGGTTCGTCGAGAAAATCGACGTGTGTCATGGAGCCCCCTTTAACTCTTTCTTATCTTTGTTGGAGGCACTTGTTAACCACGCTGCAATTGCAGAACGCAGGCTCGCGCATGCTATCGAGCCTGGCAGCAGACTATGGCGACGGACGGGATTGGCGGTGTTTTTCATCGACCAGCAGCACTCCGATACCCTGGTCGGAATCAAGGAAGATCACGCCGTTGCTTTCGAAGGCTCTACGGACCTGATCGCGTGTAGATTCATACACCTCGAGGCCACTCTCGGATTCGAGGCGTTTCAATGCGGTCAGCGATACCCGGGCCTTGTCAGCGAGCGTCTCCTGCGTCCAACCAAGCAGCGCGCGTGCGGCCCGCGATTGTCGGGCGGTGATCATGCATGATCACCTCCCATTCGGACCTGCGCGCACGCCAGAACTACGGCTATAATAGTCGTCTTTGTGCGCCCGAGCCAGTCAAAATGGCTTTGAAAGCCTCATCGAACCTGAGTCAGGTTCGAACTGATTCGGTCGCCTTCACACGCGATTGGCCCCGCCCGGAACACCCGGGCGGGGCGTTTCGCTTGCGCCTTACTCGCCGTTGCGGCGGGTGGGGCGGGACCAGATGAGGCTGTAGCCTTCGCCGTCCTCGTCGTCGAAGAGGTTGGCGTAGATCGGGGCGGTGAAGCTCGGATCGTCGAGCTTGAGGCCCAGATAGTCGCGGCCCTCGTTCGAGCGCTTGGACCAGGCGGCTCCGATCTCGGCGCGGCCCACCAGGACGCGGTGGCTGGGGGCGTTCTCGCTGGCCTGGTTGGTTTCCGGGACGATGCGGACGTTCTTGGCCTGCACGTTAAGAGTGACGATTTCGCCAGCATATTCGTTGCCGGACTTCTTGAAGGTGCCGATGGTTGCCATGTCAGTTCCCCTTGATCTGAAGCTTCGAGCCCGCACCATGCGGCCTCGATGGCGATCGGTTGGCCGGAGGCGATCGACGGCGCACCCCGAAGGGGCTCACAGCAAAGGAGGAACTTTCTTGTTCCGCGCGGAATGGCGGCGTAGCCGACAGGGGAAGAAAGTTATGACGACGCTGTTGCGTCATAGGCGATCGAGGCGTCAGCCGTCCTTCGGCCAGATCAGGCCATTGGAGAGGCCGCTCCGGTGCGCTCGATCCGGTCGGGATCACATGGAGAACGTGGTGACCCACCGCGATCGGCGGAAACCGGCACTCTGTTCAGCGCGCAGGCTTCCTATCACGACAGGCAGGCTCGTCGCATTCCCCGACACGGCGACGGCACACGAACCGCCTCCGCCCCCTCTGCCGGATTACCGGGATTGGAGCCCACTGGATTCAGGCATCGCGAGTAGCGGATGTTCGGTGCCTCGTATACCGCCGGCCGGTCGCCGCTCCATCACCGTTCAGCGCGATGACGAAAATGGCGCCCCGGCTGTCCTGGTCCGCCCGTTCATATCGCCAGTCGGCTCAGGCCGTCGCGATGCCCTGTCCGGAGGCTTCGGGCGTGGCCAATGCGGTCATCCGAACGACTGCCGTGATGCCGACCGCCACCGCGCCGATGATGGAGACGACAAGCTGCCAGGTTTCCGTCGGCATGGTATGAGTGACGATGCCGCGCGTCGCGTAAAAGCCAGCGAGAGCGGCCGGGGCGGCGAAGGCGAGCGCAACGAGCAGCCTCAGCCAACTCGAACGCAGGACGGCGAGCAGGATCTGGCCGACGCCGAGGGTGGCGCCGGCGGCGAAAGCGCCGATGAGGAAGGCTGCGAATATCCCGGTGCCAGACTGATTTGCCCACATGCCGGCATTCAAGCCGACGAAGAATGGCAGCGCGAATACCGCAAGGGTGAAGAGCAGCCAGCACAGCAGGCCAATGACGGCAAACGATCCGAGGATTCCAAGAACGATCATGGTGGTGTTCTCCGAGAGAATGGGTCTGACGGTCGCGCCATCCACCACCACCGCGGCGCAATCGTCAGCATAGCCGAAACCGGCCTGTTGCGGGAGCGGAAATCGGACTGATCTCCGCCCACGGCCGCGATTCGCCTCCGGTCAGGAGGCGAAGGGGTCGATTTCGTCAAGGATCGCATCGTCGTCACCGTCATATTCGGTGGCGGGCATGGCCGACACGGTGCCGTCGTCGGCGCGGAAGACGACGATGACGGTCATCAGGGTGGCGGCGAGGCTGAACGCGAAGGCGTGGGCTTGATCGAGGGACATCGTTCCGGCTCCTGTTTTGGAGGCGGGAGACCATCTCCCGCGCGACAGGCGCCCGATGTATCCGGCTGAAGGCCGCAATCACCGCGGAGGCGAAGCCTCAAGGCCGCACGCTCGCGTAGCGGACCCTTCACGGGTTGATGGCGTCAGGCCATCTGCCGGACCAAGGATCAGCGCATAGGAAGCGGGGGTGGTGCTCCCCTCGGAGTCCGGCCGGCGCAAAGAACCGATGCACATTTGGCCTTCCTATGGACATCTGCGACCACTGATCGTTAGCCTTGCAAGCAGAATTGGCCATGCAAGAACTAGACTGGTTACAGTATGAATCCTGAAGCGGCGAAAAGCGTACTCGCAGATGCGGCGAACGAGGAGGAGCCGGTGCTGCTCAGCGCGGCCGTGCTGGGTAAACTGACAATAGCCGATGTACCAGAAGGCGGGCGGTACGAGATCGGAACAATGGAGGATGGCGCAGTTCGGCTGGCTTGGAATGGCTTCTTTTCTGCAGAGGATGGCAAGCTGTACGGCGAGGCCGATCACACCTGGACGCGCAAGTATTGGTATTCACCGCTGGGCCTTGAACAGTATCTCGACCTCGTGCGTCGTGCTGTCGAGGTGCGGCAGCGCGTGAATGGAGACGTCGCGCTGGTCGACTACGATGACGATGGAGCTTATATCCAACTGCGTTATCGCATTGCGGCGGCGGACACGAGGCTGGATCGCGCTTACGCCGAGGTTGTCAAAATCGACGCCGAAATAGTCGAAGCGGCCGAGCAAGCGGCCGACGAAGTCGGCACCAGAATTGCCGAGGTTGCGGCGCGACTCTCGGGCTGGGGAACCAACAGTCTGGACGGGTTGGTCGATGCCGTAGATCGGTCAGCAAATGCCGATGAGAAAGGTCGAGCACTTGAGGAACTTTGTGCTCGCCTGTTTTCTTCAGTTCCCGGATTTGCAGTTAAGCAGCGTATTCGCACTGCGACCGAGGAAATTGACATCTCGGTTGTGAACGGGAGCAGTGAACCACGCCTCACGCGCGAGGGAGCGGTTATCCTGGTGGAGTGCAAGAATTGGTCGGGCCGCTGCGGCAAGAACGAGTTCGTCATCTTTCATGAGAAGATGCAAAACCGCAGCCGACGCTGCTCGCTTGGGTTTCTCGTCTCCTGGAATGGGTTCGCTGATACCGTCACCAAGGAGATGCTACGAGGCAGTCGTGAGGAGCTGCTTGTGGTGCCCCTGACAGGTTCGGACATCCGGGCCGCCGTTCGGCAAAACGACTTCGCCGCCGCCCTGCTGAGTTTCTGGGACAAGGCGGTCGCACTTTAGGAAACATTTCCAGGCCGTTACTTCAGCATATTGCCCCCGAGTGGGACGTGGGCGCTGCGCCAAAGAGAGAGCGGAATTGGCGACGCTCACGCGCCGCCGAACCTCCAGACGGGAATACCGAGCTTTCTGGCCTTGTCGGCGAGATTTTCCTGAATACCGGTGCCGGGGAAGACCATGACCCCGATCGGCAGGACCGCGAGCATGGCATCGTTACGCTTGAAGGGTGCGGCCTTGGCGTGTTTGGTCCAATCGGGCTTGAAGGCGACCTGCGGCACCTTGCGGGTGTCGGCCCAGCGGGCGGCGATCTTCTCGGCGCCCTTGGGCGAGCCGCCATGCATCAGCACCATGCCGGGGTGCTTGGCGTGAACCTGATCGAGCTTTGCCCAGATCAGCCTGTGATCTGTGGCGTCGCCGCCCGAAAAGGCGATCTTCGGACCGGCGGGCAACAGCACCTCGTTGTCGGCCCGCCGTTTGGCGGCAAGGAAATCCCGGCTGTCGATCATCGCGGCGGTGAGATGGCGATGGTTGACGCGCGATCCGGTTCGCGGCGACCAGGGTGATCCGGTGGCGGCGAGGTATCGGTCGGCGGCGCTCTCGCGAAAAACTTCCAGGCTGTCTCGCCGCTCGATCAGGGATTGCCCGCTCTCGATCAGGCGCTCGAGCTGCACCGATTTGACCTCCGAGCCGTCCTGCTCGCGCTGGAGGCGTTTCTGTGCCTGCTCATTGTCGTCGAGTTTTCTTTCGACCCGCTCGACGGCGCGGTGGAACATGTTGACGCCCGACCAGAGCAGTTCGTCGAGGTCGAAATCGAGGCAGGTATCGGTCATGGTGGCGATGAGCGCGTCGAAGATGTCAGCGACGGCGCCTTTGATGATGCGATCCTCCGGGGCGGGTCGCGGATCGGGCTCGCCCTCGGCGGGACGCCAGCCATGAAGCTGAAGCTCGGTAAGGACGTGGTCGGTCGGGGATGCGCTGTGGTGCGGTTCGAACTCGTCATGCTCGTTCATGGGATGCTCCGTCGGTAGGACCGCGACCCTCGCGGCCTTCATGGCGACGAAGCACACGGGCGGGCCGGGCCTGCACCCGGAGCAAAGCGGGAGGGCCGAAGTGTCAGCGGAGGATGGCGGAGGCCGGCTATTTTGCCTCGCGATGGAAAGGCGCGTAGCGCCGCCGGAAAATAGCCGGTCTTCGCCATTGCCGGCCCGGCCCGTTTGTGGGCCGATCGCCCTCTCGAAGGCCGAGGCGCGGTCCCCGCCCGGGACTGGCGCATCCGGACCGGCATGGCGTCACCGCACCGCCCGGTATCTCCCTTCCGGCTATGCCGCGCGCGACATGAAGCGGGCGACGTCCTCGGGTGCGAGTTGCGGGCGCAGTCCGGCTTTCAGTGCATCCACACCGAGATGGCGGAGATCCTCGTTGAGATCGCCCATCGCCGGCGAGAGCACGATTGCCTCGATTCCGGCCGCGCCCGCACGGTCGATCAGGCTGTCCCGCGCGCCGTCGCCTGCCGGGTCGTTGTCGCGGACGATATAGAGCCTGCGAAGCTCTGGCGGGAACAGGATGGCGGCGAGATGGGCGGCGGACAATGCGGGAGCGACGGCTAGATCGGGCAGAACCTGCCGTAGCGACAGCATGGTTTCGATGCCTTCGCCGGCGGCCATGACGGTTTCTGGCACACCGATGCGGACGGCGTGGCCGAGCAGATCGCCCATCGCCTTGCGCTGCGTGTCGATCGGCGCCTTGCCGGCACCGTCCGGGGCAAGCCAGGTGCGGTGCGCGCCGGTGATCCTGCCATCGAGATCGGTGACGGCGGCGATCATCGCCGGCCAGGTCTCGGTCGGACCGTGCTCATCGGGCCGATAATAGCATCGCGGATGGAAGCGCAGGCATCCGGTTCCGTGTAAAGCCGTAATGCCGCGTTTGCGCAAATACGTCTCCACGAGCGTCCCCGCGATCGGCTGCGACATGGCAAACAGCCGCCGCGCCGCCTCGGCCGAACCCGAGGGCGTCGGTGCGCGAGCTGGTTTCCTCGGTACTGGTTCCGGTTCTGGATGCGGCAGGCTGAGAAAGCGCCGGGCTTCCACGACCACATCGGCGAAATCGACGAAACCGCAGCTCTCGCGGATAACATCGAGCAGATCGCCATGCTCGCCGGTTGCCGCGTCCGTCCACTTGCCAGCCAGCCCCTTGGGCGAGTCCTTGAGCCGCACGAACATCGAGCGGCCGGGCGTGTTGCGGACATCGCCAACCTGCCAGTAATTGCCTTGGCGGCGTCCGTTCGAGAGATAATGGCGGCACACTGCCTCGGCCTGCCGGCCGAGACGGTGCGCGAGATCGGAGGCGTCAGGACGGGCCATTACGCTGCCTCCCGCTCGGAAATCCGCGTAAGCGGATAGGTGTCGAGCAGTCTGCCGAGAACCGCCGGGCCGTTCGCATCCATCGGCACGAAGAAGCGGAGCTTCCATGAGATGATCTCGGTGAACAGCCCATGGACGCGCAGGCGATCCCGCATGGCTTCGGTGAAGCCGGTCAGCTCGATACGGTTTGCACCCATGATGCGGACGCGGCGAAGCTGAAGCCCTTCGGCCAGGTCGAGAATGGTTCGCCCGTCGATCAGCGCGGCATAGGCGTCGTCAGGTGCAAGGCTGGCCGTGCCGGTCGATGCGGCGTTCGCCGCCCAGGCCGGTGACACGCGGCGGCCAATGATGCGCTCGCCGTCATCGGTCTGGAGCCGATAGACGCGCGTCGATTCATTGGGCAGGCGCTTCCACACCGGCAGGAGCAGGCCGGCGACGATGTGGAGCGTGCTGTTCTCGAATTCCGGCACATCGGCCAGTTCACGGGTCCACGCCGCCGCGAAGGTCTTGCGGTCGGCTTCCCGCCAATGGCTGCCGGCCATCGTCTTGAGGGAAGCGTGGTGATGCTCCATCGGCCGGATGAGGCGGACGCGACGCTCGATCTCGCCATCATCGAGCATCAGCGACGGCGTCGGAAGCTGGATAGCGGCGCGGCCGGATTTGCCGTTCACCAGCAGCTTGCCAATATCGGATTCGGTATGTGCCAGCGCGTCGGCCAGCGGCAGAGGACGGTTGCGCCGTTTCTCGGAGATAGTGAGCAGCCGGGTTTCCGCGCCCGTCGCCGGATGGGTGTAGATCACCTGCCGATCGGTGACGACGAAGCTCTCCGCCGTCAGCGTTTCGAGGCCGACATCATAGACGCCGCTGGTGATCGCGCCCTGCACACGGGCGTCGAGCAATTGCTCGAAGGCCGTGAACAGGATCCCCTGCAACTCGATGGTGAGCGCCAGCAGCCGGTTGAGGAAGGTGGTGATCGGCGGCAGATCATCCTTGATGCCGTTGGCATCCATCAGCTTGAGGCCGGTGGCGCTTTCGAAGCGTTCGAGTGAGCATCCCTCGACCTTGCCGCGCACGATCAGCATGTAGAGCTGACGCAGCGCGTCGCGCGCGTAAGGGCTTTCCAGATTGTCCTCGGGGCGGAATAACCCCTGGCCGCCGGTCTGGCGCTGCCCGCGCGTGATGGCGCCGAGCGTGTCGAGCCGCCGGGCGATGGTCGACAGGAACCGCTTTTCCGCCTTCACATCCGTGGCGATCGGCCGGAACAATGGCGGCTGCTTCTGATTGGTCCGATTGGTGCGGCCGAGGCCCTGAATGGCGGTATCGGCCTTCCAGCCCGGTTCGAGCAGATAATGGACGCGCAGCCGCTGGTTCTTCGCGGAAAGGTCGGCGTGATAGCTGCGGCCGGTGCCGCCCGCGTCCGAGAACACGAGGATGCGTTTCTGATCATCCATGAAGGCCGCGGTTTCCGCGAGATTGGCGGACGGCGCGCGGTTCTCCACCGCGAGGCGATCACCTTTACGCACGATGCGGCGTGAGCGGCCCGTGACCTCTGCGACTATATCGATATCGAAGCGTTGGACGATCTGGTCCAGCGCTCCGGGAACCGGCGGCAGGGAGCCCAGATGCTCGATCAACTCGTCGCGCCGGGCGACGGCCTCGCGGCTTTCGACCGGCTGGCCGTCCCGATAGACCGGCCGCGAGGACAGATTGCCCTCACTGTCGGTGAAGGGCTCGTAGAGCTGCACTGGGAAGGAATGCTGCAGATACGAGCCGACATATTCCCTCGGCGTGACGTCGACGGAAATGTCGTTCCATTCAACGGTGGGAATTTCGGCAAGGCGCCGTTCCATCAGGGCCTCTCCCGTCGAGACGATCTGGATGACGGCGGCGTGGTCTTCCCTAAGATCGCGCTCGATCGAGCGGATCAGGGTCGGCGTCTTCATTGAGGTCAAGAGATGCCCGAAGAAGCGCTGCTTGGTGCTCTCGAAGGCCGAGCGCGCGGCGGACTTGGCCTGCCGGTTGAGCGTTCCCTCGCTCCCGGTGATGTTGGCGGCCTGCATCGCCGCATCGAGGTTGTTGTGGATGATCTGGAAGGCCCCGGCATAGGCATCGTAGATCCGGCGCTGCTCTTCGGTGAGCCGATGCTCGACCAGCTCATATTCCACGCCGTCATAGGAGAGCGACCGCGCGGTATAGAGGCCGAGCGAACGCAGATCGCGCGCCAGCACCTCCATCGCCGCGACGCCGCCATCCTCGATGGCTTCGATGAACTCCGCCCTTGTCGAGAACGGGAAATCCTCGCCGCCCCAGAGCCCGAGCCGCTGGGCGTAGGCGAGATTGTGGACATTGGTGGCGCCGGTCGCCGAAACATAGACGACACGGGCATTGGGAAGCGCATGTTGCAGGCGCAGGCCAGCGCGCCCCTGCTGGGAGGGGGCGACGTCGGCGCGCTCGCTCTTGCCGCCGCCGGCGTTCTGCATGGCATGGCTTTCGTCGAAAATGATCACGCCGTCGAATTTCGAGCCCAACCATTCGACGATCTGCCTGACGCGCGAAACCTTCTCCCCACGGTCGTCGGAGCGCAGCGTGGCATAGGTCGTAAACAGGATGCCTTCGGTCAGCGTGATGAGCTTGCCCTGCGGGAAGCGCGACAGCGGCGTCACCAGCAGGCGTTCCATGCCGAGCGCGGACCAGTCGCGCTGGGCGTCCTCGATCAGCTTATCGGATTTGGAGATCCAGACCGCCTTGCGCCGGCCGCGCAGCCAGTTGTCGAGGATGATGCCGGCCGACTGGCGCCCCTTGCCCGCGCCGGTGCCGTCACCGAGCATGAAGCCGCGGCGGAAGCGGACCACACCTTTGGCACCCTCGGGCGCAGCGCTGACGAGATCGAAGGTCTCATCCACCGTCCACGATCCGGCGAGATAGTCGGAATGCGCCTCGCCGGCATAGATCACCGTCTCAAGCTGGGCGTCCGACAGCACCGTGGCGATGTTGGCCGGCAGCAACGGGCGATAGCTTGGCTTGGGCGGCGCGACGCTCGCCATCGCCGCCGACTGCACCAGTCTGGTCGGATGCGCCTGAGCGCCGGGAATGCGGATCGACTGCAATCCGTATGCCTCATAGATGGCGTCGGTCAGACGCGTACCATCTTGCGGCGTCCAGTCCACGGTCTCATAGGCGAGTTCCACGCCTTCGGGATCGGCGGCGACGGAGGTGGCGGGACGCGCAGCGGCCGGGCGCGCGAGGTAACAGCGAACGGTTTTCGGCGTGGCGCACGAAGCCGCTGCATCAGGTTTCGGCAATGAGACCGGCTGCCGCGGCGGCACGCGCGCCTCGATCCAGCCAAGCAGCGTAGCGACATCGGGCGCGGTGCCGGGCGATGCCGGAAACACGGCCGGATCGCCGGCGGGCACTTTGTCGAAGACGGTGAGCCGCGTCGGCAACGTCGTGCCGTGCCGGGCGTAGACCGAGCCGTCGATGGTTGCGGTGAAGATGACACGGCCGCGCTCAGCCAGGCGGACGAAAGCGTCCCGCCAGTCCGGTGCGTCTGGCGCGAAATTCGCACCGGTGATTGTGACAAGCCGTCCGCCGGGAGCAAGGCGGGCGAGCGCCGAGGCGACATGGCGATAGCAGGCGTCGGCCATCCGGCCGGAGACATTCGCCATTGCCGAGAAGGGCGGGTTCATCAGCACCACGCTCGGGATCACCGCGCAGTCCAGATGATCGTCGATCTGGGCGGCGTCGAAGCGAGTGACGTCAACGGCCGGAAAGAGGGAGGCGAGCAGGTTGGCGCGGGTCCCGGCCAGTTCGTTGAGCAGCAGCGCACCGCCGGCGATTTCGGCGAGGACCGCGAGCAGGCCCGTGCCGGCCGAAGGCTCCAACACGATGTCGCCCGCCGTGATGCCGGCGGCGGTGACGGCAGCGAGGCCGAGCGGGGTCGGCGTGGAAAACTGCTGGAACGCCTGACTCTCCTCGGAGCGGCGCGTGTGCGTCGGCAGGAGGCCGGCGATCCTGGTGATGGCGGAGAGCCGTGCAGTCGGAGACGCGGATTTGCGGAAAAGCGCCTTTCCGTATTTGCGCAGGAACAGAACGGTCGCCGCCTCGCAGGCGTCATAGGCGGTCTTCCAGTCCCAGGCGCCGGAAGCGTCTGAAGCGCCGAAGGCGGTTTCCATCGCGGTGCGCAACGTGGCAGCGTCAATGCACTGGCCGCGTTCGAGATGGGGAAGCAGGAGATCGGCTGCGGCAAGAATGGCCGGCACAGTGCCAAGCGGTGCGGCCGGATCGGCCGCGGGGAACACCATGTTCATGTCGGGGAACCTCGGGAGAGCGGGAACGGGAAAGCCCGGACAGCGCTCTCTCTCGACCGCGCGGGCTCAACCCGTTCCGGTCCGCCTCTTCCTCTCGGTGTCACCCGCGACATGAAAACAGCGCCCGGCCGAGAGGCGGGGCGCTGTGAAAGATCAGGACCAATATCGGTCGGCGGTCCCGCGCGTCGTCGCTTTGACCTCCGTCATGGCGGGGCTTCCGGCGCGTCGGGACGCAGAAAGCCCGCGGGATCGTCGGGATCCGGCGGCAGGTAGGCGTCGTAGGGATTGCCGTCAGCGAGATGGCCGAAAGGCGTGAAGACGTAATCGGCGCCATCCCGCGCCACCGCACAGATCACATAGCGCGGGCTGCCCGATTGGGCGTCGAGGCACTCCATGAGCGCGAGATTGCCGTCCGCAGCCGCACGCAACAGCGTCTGGAAATTGCTCCGTGCATGGAAGGGGATGCTCATATCCGGTCTCCCTCGTCGGAGATTGTCTCGGCGAGCCAGCCATCGGTGTAGATCCAGTCCACCATCTCGCCGGTGGCGAGGTCGAGCACATGCGCGCCGCCGCCGAAGGCGTCGAGACGCGGTTTCGAGCAGGTGTTGGCATATTGAAAACCCCATCACCCGGTCAGGCCGAACGCGGCGGCGCAGCATTTGACGAACTGGATGACGTGCTCGGGATCGCCGGTGCCGTCATCGCGCATCCACAGATGGGTTCCGCCATGCTCGGGCTGGATCGACAGGAGAAACCCGTCCGAGGGCGGGTCTTCCGCGTCGTTCTCATCCGACAGCGCATTGTAGAGTTCGAGCGCGCGGGCGGCGTTTTCGGGGGTGCCCACATCGAGCAGGCAGGAAAAGTGCGTAAAATAGTCGGCCATATCAGGCTCCTGAAACGAAAGCGCCCGGCGCGATGGCCGGGCTGCTGAAGCTTGGAACGGAGGATGCGGGGCGGCTGGAGCCGCGCCGCATGATGGTCATTCAGCGGCCACCATGTGCTGGGCCTCGCCCTCCTCGTCGGCGGGCCCTTCGCCCTCACTTTCGCCCGCCAGGAACTCGGGCAGATCGTCGGCCTCGACATCACCGGAGGTCACGGCATCGGGATCAACCAGGCGCAGCGGTTCGGGCAGCCAGCCGGTATCGGCCAGGAGGCGCTCGGCTTCAGTGGCCATGTCGCCCTTCTTCATGTGGTCGATAAGCTGGGCGGCCCGTTCGCCCGCACCTTCGCGGACGGCCTCGAGAATGCGCGCCTTGGTGACACGGCCGAGATAATTGCCAACGGTGGGTTTCCAGCCTGCCGCCACCATGTCGAGGCCCGTGGCGCGCTGGAGGCGGTCGGCCTGCGCCAGACGCACATCCAGCCCGTGCTGGCTGACACCGGTTCCGCCATAGGGGTTCGGCCGCTCGAACAGCGCGTTTACCCCGAAGCTGATGCAATGGGCGAGCAGATCGAGCCGCGAGGTGTCGTCGAGATCGGTCAGCCAGTCCCAGAGCGCCTGATCGTCGGCCGGGATGTGGTCGCCCCAGCGTTCATGCCGCTCGGCAATTTCTCGGGCAGGTGCGCTGTCCTTCAACTCCTCCGGCTGCGCGGAGAAGAAGACATGGCGCACGCTGGCCTCGAGGCATCCGGTCGGCCTGGTGTGCCGGAAGGTGTCGCTGACCAGCTTGTGCAGCAACAGGGTCATGGCGACGTCCGGGTGTTCCGCGACGGCGTTGCGCAGCGCCAGGGTTCGATGCGCGGTCAGCTCGATGACAAGGCGTTCAGGCAGCGGCTTGACGCCGTCATCCACGTCTTCCTCCGGTTCGGAGGGCTGGCCGCCGAGCGTGATGACGGCGCGCTGGCCGGTGGGTCCATCCGATTGGTCAGCGTCGCCACCGGGCTCCGATGAGTCATCGCCATCGGATCCGGCCGGCCGTTCATCCTCGGGGCGCACATAGCCGCGATCCACCGACAGGGATCCATCGGCAGCGATGCTGACGAACGCGCCGGCCATGGCGATATCGGCCGGATCATAGATCACCGGGCGCTGCTCGAAGGCGTCGAGCGCCTCTTCGATCTCGCCCAGCCGCGCGTCGATCTCGTCGGGAAGCTCATCGGCCTCACCATATTCGGTTTCGATCCGGTCGTACTCCTCGCGCAACGCCTCACGGGTCGCGCGCTCCTCCTCGGTCAGATCGACCGTGGTACCGACAAGCTGCCGCAGCCCATGCTGGTGGCCATAGGGAAGGCTCACGGCGACCTCGACCCACTTCCAGCCCTCGGCGGCAATGGCCTCCGCTTTGGCCCTTAGCTTCTCGGCCACCAGCTGATCGAGCAGCACCGGGTCCTGCAACCAGCCGCCATCGTCGCACTGGAAGAGATCGCGCAGCACGATGCCGCCCGCCGCTTCATAGGCCTCCACGCCCACGAAACCCGCTCGCTTGTCGGAGGCCCGCACGGCGGTTTCGGTCAGCATCCGGCGGATGGTGTATGGCTCTTTCTGCCAGCTATCCTTGATCGCCGCCCAGACCTGTTCCTGACGATCATGGTCCTCCGAGACGGTGAAGGCCATGAGCTGTTCGAGCGTCATGCCGTCCTCGGCATAGGTGTCGAGCAGCGTCGGAGAGACGGATGCGAGACGCAGGCGCTGTTTTACGACCTTGACGTCGACGAAGAAGGCCGCGGCGATGGCCTCTTCCGTCATGCCTTTCTCGCGCAACGCCTGAAAGGCGCGGAACTGGTCGAGGGGATGGAGCGGCGCGCGCTCGATATTTTCGGCGAGCGACATCTCGTCGATCAGGATATCGCCACCGGCTTCCGAGACGACGCAGGGCACCGGGGCGGTCTTGTTGAGGCGCTTCTGCTTCACCAGCAGTTCGAGCGCCCGATAACGCCGGCCGCCGGCGGGCACCTCGAACATGCCGGTCTCCTTGCCCTCGCCATCCATGACCGAGCGGACATGCAGGGACTGGATCAGGCCGCGGCGTGCGATGGACTCGGCCAGTTCCTCGACAGAGATACCGGCCTTGACCCGCCGGACATTGGACTGGGAAAGCACCAGCTTGTTGAAAGGAATGTCGCGCGAAGACGACAGCGTGATCTTCTGAACGGCAGTAGCCATGTTCTTCACTCCGTGACGGACGCCGGGGAGCCTCTCTCTCCGGCAACCAGCCCGTCACGAATTACCCATCCCTCCTTTACCTCTCCTGGCCTTCCGCCGACCAATTCCCCCGGGCCATCAGATCTCTCCGCGGGCGCGCAGGCTCGTCTCCCGCCCTGCACCGGTGATGATATGGTCGTGCAGGGTCACACCCAGAGCCGCGCAGGCCTTCTGGATCTCCTTCGTCATCGTGAGGTCGGCGGCCGAGGGCTCGGGATCGCCGGCCGGATGGTTATGCACGATGATCAGCGCGGAGGCGTTGAGCGCCAGACTGCGCCGCAGCACTTCCCGGGGATAGACCGGGACATGATCGATTGTGCCGATGGCGAGGCATTCGTCCGAGATGAGCCGGTTCTTCCGGTCGAGATAGAGGACGTGGAAGCGCTCCACCTCGCCTCTTATGGTGAGGGCGCAATAGTCCAGCACCGCCTGCCACGAGGACAGGACCGGGTTCTGGTTGAGGTGGCGCAGCAGGATCTGGCGGGCTTCATACACGACAGCCTGTTCCTGGGCCGAAAGCGGTGCGGACTGCGACTTCACACCAAATGTCTTCTGATGTCGGGTCATGTTCAGGTCTCCCGACGGGCAGCCGGCCGGGCGCCGGGACTTTCACCGCGTCACGGCGGGAAGCGCCGCCCTCTGCCTGGGAGAGAGCGGCGCGGGATCGCAAAGCCGGAAAGCCGGAGGTTAGGCTTTCCGGTTTTCCGTATCGGCGGCTTGCAGGGTCAATCCGGCATTGTCGCTGGCGCGGGTGTAGAGAATGCGCTCAGCCGCACGGATGCTTCCGGCAGTTCGAGCCGCCTCAGCCCAGACCGAGATCGGGAAATCCCCGGTGAACAGCAGATCCCGCTCGATCCCCATGCCGAAGTGCAGCCGGATCGCTTCCATCTCGCTAAGGCTCCAGCTCCCGAGTTCGGGATAGCCAAGATCAGCAAGGCCGAACATGATGTCACCGTCGTTATCGAGTTCGGTCGCGAGCCAGACACCTTCGCCGAGGGGATTGAAGAACTTGACCACGGGGTCATGATCGGCATCGCGTTGGCGGCCATTGGCGAGAAGCGTTGCGCGCAGTTCGTCGGTGAGGAGGATCATGCAGCAACCCTCTCATCGGTCGAGGCCACAACCGGTTCGGCGATCTCCTCATCGGGCAGATGTGCGAGCAGCCAGTCGGCTGCCTTGCTCGCCTGCGAGGCGGCGCGGACGATGGCGCGGTTGTCCTCGCGCAGCACCTCCAGCCAGGAGCCGATGTAGTCGGCGTGGCGCACGGTCGGCAAGATGCCAAGCGATGCGCAGCAGAAGGCCGCGTTCATCTCGGCGACCAGTTCCTCGAATGCGTATTTCTTCATGCCGAAGCTGCCCGAGAAATCCCGCCCCAGGCGCGAGGCATGGCCCGTGGCGTGCCCCATCTCATGGAGCGCCGTCCTGTGCCAGTTGATCGGCTCGAAATAGGTGGCCGGCGGCGGCACCTGGACGTAGTCGAGCGCCGGGACATAGAAGGCGCGATCCCCACCGATGCGGAAATCGATCCCGGTGGCGCGGATCAGCGCCTCGACCCGCGGCTCGATCATGCCGGGCGGCGGTGGCGGGGCCTCGACGGCGATGTCCTCGGGCAGGCCCTCGCACTGCGCGGCATTGAAGACGGTGAATCGCTTCAGGAACGGAATGCTGCCTGCTTCCTCTCCCGATTCCTGGGCGCGGCGCCTTTCGTTCTCGGGGGTGAATCTGTCGGCATAGACGACGGTCGTGCCGCGCTCGCCCTTGCGGACATTGCCGCCGAGCGAGAGCGCCTGCCGGAAGGTGAGCCAATCCTGGGTCGGATAGCCGTGCTGGACCACGGCGCCCCAGAGGATCAGGACATTGATGCCGGAATATTGCCGCCCGGTTGCGGCGTTTCTCGGCATGGCGAGCGGCGCTTTCGCCGCCGCCGTCCCCCAGGGCTGGACCCAGGGCAGCCGGCCTTCCTCCAGCTCGGCGATGATCTTGTCGGTGATGTCGTCATAGAGATTGCTGCGGGCGCCGCCTTGGCGGGCTCGGTCCTGTCTGGCCATCGGGATGATCTCCGCGACGGGCGCCGGAGGCCTCTCCCCCAGCCCTCAACCCGTCACGGACAACCTGTCCGCACTCTCACTCGTGTAGGCCGGAGGTCCGCAAAAAGGCGCAGAACCGCAAAGACGCAAAGCTACCTTCCGGACATCCGCCGACGGCAGCATCACCTCCACCATGCGTCAGGGATCGACGCCCGCAGGGTGAAGACCCGCGCAAGCAAGGGCTTCAGCGTCAGCCAGGAGCCCGGCCCGAAGGGCGACGCCACGCCTGATCCGGTCAGCAACGCATGCATTCGCAGGTCCCCATCTCGGGAAAGGGGAGAGTTCTATAACATCCGGTACCAGATCCTCTCATGAGGCAAATCATGTCGAAATGTCCGCGGGTTGCGCGGATTTCTGGAGTCGAATCGCGCACCACTGCGACGGTGGAAGCGTTTCGGCGCGTGTTCACGACCCTTGTAGATCAACCGTCCGGTGAGCCTGGGGCGAAGGTACCCGCCGTGAAGGAAGGCTCGGGATCTCGTGGCGAGAATTCAGGGTCTGAGGAGAAGGCCTTCCTCGTCCAAGTGCAGATTGAAGACGGTCGGCACCATGCCAGGTCGAACTCAGACGATCCCTTCCTGCTGGGCCTTGTCAAAGATTTCCATGAGGACGGCACTCTGCTTTTCCGTAGGGATCTTTGCAGGTATCTGCTCCGCGATTTTGAGTATTCCCATCTCCTTCGGTGTCAGAAGCCGACGGCTTGCGCCTTCCTTGAGAATGAGGGACCAATGCGCTGTCGGCACTTCGAACACCTGCTTCTGCACCTCGATCCCGTTATCGATCTTCTGGGTCTGCCGTGCCGCCTTCGCTTCGTGTCGGTTGTCCTCGGCGGACGCAAGTCCGGGCCAGAATGCCTCCGGCAGCAGTTCCGCGATGCTGTCGGCCTGCCCAACCAGTTGTGTCCAGCAGCCCTCCCTCTTGCACCATTCGGAGATGTTGGAGATGCCCTGCGGCGGCCGGATGATATCCTCGTTGACGGCGGTGGCGATGACGACGAGCGCCTCCGACAGAACGTCGTCAACCGCCTGGGCGGCCCAGACACGCTGATAGTCGACGCTGGCCTTCCGGCGTTTAGCAATCTCGCCAAGCATGGACAGCGTGTAGGCCACGATATTGGCGCGGTAGCCGCCGTTGTACCAGGGCTGCGCCGACACCAGCTTCTCGGTTGCGCGGAACAGGATGCCGCGGGCGATGGCGCGCTTGAAATAGAACTCGTTGAAGCCGTCGGACGACCTCTCCCATTCCTTCCCTATCCGCAGTGCGTAGCGGGCGAAATTCTTCTGGCTGCCGAGGTTCACCCATCGGGGATGGTCGTCGAAAACGTTCTCGAACTTGGCGAGGTCCGTCTTGGTGAACATCTGGGTCTTCGGGTACTCCGCGCGGAATCGCTTCTGCTCGCCGGGGGTGAGCTTCGACTGCGCATCCGCATACTGGCCGCGCGCCCGCTCGTAGAACCACTTTGTCTCGCGCTGCGCGCCCTGCTGCGCCGGCGCCCAGATCCGGCGCGAGAATTCCGCCATACGGACATGAAAGGGGTGGTTGGAGAAAAAGTCTGCCGCGTTCACCCGGTTCTGGGTGTTCGCATATTCCGAGATGCGGGGGACAACCGTCTCGCTCTGCTCGTTGTCGATGACCGACAGCTTCATCTGGACGAAAATATCCGACAGGTCGGCCTTGTCGCGGCGCTGGGTATGGAAGAGCGAGGCGGTCGTCTGACCGCCGTTCACGATCTGAAGGTCGGTCATGCGGACAATCTGGAGACCGCTGTCTGTTATCCGCGTCTCGATCTCCTGCGCGGTCGCGGTGATGCCGTTGTTGTAGGCGAAAAACATCTGCGGTTCATTGATAATGGTCGCGCGGATGCCCTTGTTCACCTGTGCACGGGCCTGGAGGAAGGTCCGTACGTTCTGTTCCATGAGCCGCGCGCTGTACCGGTCGTAGAGCGCCGCGAGGATCGGCGCCGGCATGACGATCAGGTAGGACTGATAGGAGCCCGAGCCGAGATTGGCCGGCAGGCAGGCGATGCCGTTTCCGAACAGCTCGACGAAATCGATGTTGAGCGGTTCCTTGTGTCCCCGCGAGCTGCGCTGACGCTGGAAGCGCGCCATGTCCCAGATGTGATAGGTCGCGCGGATGCCGCCCACCTCACCCTCGGGAAAGGCCTGGAAGCGGTCGCTCAGCACCCGTTCCGAGGTCAGATAGAAATTGATCTGGCGCAGCATCGCCCGGCGGTCGGCTATCTGCCGGACAAGCCCGTATTCAGGTGTTGTCACGTCGGGTTCGAGTATTCCCTGCAGGCTCGCCTCGAAGAAGTTGACGACGCGCTTGAAGGCAGCGTCCACATCGGTGCGTGTGAGCGTCTCCAACTCGCGGCGGCAGTCGAAGTCGGCCACGAAGATGTCGAGAGCGCCCTCGTCGTTGAACCAGTAGCCATCGACGCGCATGCCGCGCGGAGCACGATAGTGGCAGTGCTCGAACCCTTCGATGAAGCCGGTTTCGATCAGTTCGGTGGAGACCGACTCCATGAAAGCTTCAAGCTGGTAGGTGCTGTTGGCCTCGGCGTCGGCCAGCGTTTCCTGGCGGAAGTCGTGGAAGAATTCCTCTACGGTCTGCTCCATCAGTCCCCCCCGAAGACTTCCCCGTCGTCGCATTCGTAGGACGCAATGGTTTCCAGCCTGATTTCATATGCGACTTTGTCGATGCCGGTCGGCAGCTGCGACCGTATGAGCCGCGGAAACCCGTCACTGACACGATAGCTGTATACATCGCTGACGACGAAGCGCGGCGCGTCGTAGTCGGGCAAAGGCGCATAGCCGTGCGCCACGAGCTTGCGATCGAACGCCTCGATGGCTTCCGCCTCGGCGAGCCGCGCCTGGACGGCGGCGACGATCTCGTTGAGCGTCCGCGCACCCGCAGCGTCAGGCAGGCTGCTCAGCCGGTAGATGCGCAGGAACAGCGCGTCGTTTAGCGACTCCAGCTGGTCCTCGGAGGAAATGCGGACCATGCTGCGTTCGGTGCCGGAGAGCGATTTGATCTCCACCGCCGTATTGCCGAAGATGAAATCCTGATGGGACTTTTCCGGGCCGAGCCAGGCCTCGACGGCAACGGCGGACGATGGCGCCATGTCGATCAGCTCCAACAGGAAGGTGAGTTCGGCGAAAAGGCCCCGGATCTCCTCGGCCGACAGGTGCTGGCTGCGACCGGACATGAAGGTCTTCCACCGCCGGATATGCGCCAGCGCGACGGCGAGCGAGCTGGCGGAGTCGGTGGCGTGCTCCAGCGCGGATGCAAGCGTGCGGCAGAGGCCCTCGAACAGATCGCGGTCGACCTGCTTTTCGAGGGTGAGGACAAGACGCTGCCACCCCGGCTCGCCTCCACGAAGATCGACGTCGATGCCATGCACGGTGACCACATTCTTCCGGAACGGGTCGGTGTAGTCGCCCTGAAGCTCAGCAATGAACAGGCAGGCGCCCGTCGTGTCCCGTCCCCAGAAGCAGGGCACGGCGGTTTCGCCGGGAACCTGACGGACGTTGAAATCCGCACCGGGGACCGCGATGTTATCCCACGGGGAGGACTCAGGCATCGTAGTCCTCCTCCTCGTCCGGATCGTCGCCATAGCCCTGCATCTGCTGGAGCCAGACCTTGTTCACGACCACATTGATGGTTGTTGAATAGTCCCCGTAGGGAAAGCTGACGCCGAAGGCGGCGACCGGTCCCGTCACGGCCTCACCCCTGGGTTCGAGGCTGTGGATCATGAGGAGCGGCCTGTTTCGGACCATCCGGTAGTGCGTATCTGATACCGCCCCGGTTCCGTCCTCGCCGTTGGCCAGTGTCTCCGCCTCCTTCCGCTGCGCATCGTCAAGCCCGAGCCTCTCGTCGCCGCGGGAGGCGACGCGATCCTTGTTCACCCGCCACGCGGTTCCGTTCGGCTGATCCTTGCCGACGACGCGCACCTGGTTTCTCAGCGTGAACGGCCCGCCATCGCCCGGAGCGCCTCCGGGAGAGATGAGCAGGACGTCGGCGAGCGGACGCTTTTCCGCGATCCGTTCGAGATAGTTCACCACGTCCGATTTGATGCCGGCGAAGGTGGAGTGACACTCAAATCGGGTCAGGAAATCTTCGACGACCGCGATCGGGATGTCGCGGAAGATGACGCCCTTTTCCGTAGTCTCCTCTGGCCGCCCGCCGAAGCCGCCGCGCCAGTGTTCGGCGATCAGGTCGAAATTGCGGGCATTCACGTCCGGATCGGTGGAGACGATGTAGCTCTCACGCAACCGGCCGCTGAAGGTCTGTTCGACCGTGACCTCCTGACCCGACCGCATCTTGTTGGCGGCGGTGATCAGCAGGCTGTCCGGATGCGAGCGGACATAGAGACCGAAATCAATCGGGCTGAGGCCGTCGCGCCGCATCCGCTTGACCTGCTGGCTGAGTTCCTCGGCTGCTTCGGCGATGTGGGAATACCAGTTGATGGAATCGCGCGAGAGATGGACGCGGCACAGATCCTCGAATCCCGGTCGGTAGCCGAACCAGCGGCCCATCTGCATGAGCGTGTCGTACATCTTGGTGTTGCGATACATGTAGCTGACGGTCAGGCCCTCAATGGTCAGGCCGCGCGACAGGCTGAGACCGCCTATGGCGATGGCGGTGAGGCCGACACCCTCCTTCTCGTACCGGGTGTAGTCGAGCACCTCGTCGCTCTTGCTGTTGATGACGTAGAGGTGGAGGTGATCGAACACGCCGTTGAGCGCTGCCTTGACCTCGGGCCAGGTGAAGCCCGCACCGGCATATTCGGTGTCGAACGCCTGTTTCAGACCCTGCATGTAGACGTTCGCCGAAGAGACGGATTCCGGCATCAGATAGCTGGCCCGGACTGCTTCCCGGATCCTTTTCTCCCGCAGGCTGAGAAAATCGCGCACGGCCTTCTGCACCGGCACGAAACGCGACACGTTGATCATCATCGAGCAGTGCTTGCCGGTCTGCCCGCGCAGATTGCGGATGGCACGCGCGACAATGAACTCATCGAGTGCGCGGTAAAGGCTGGGCGGCAGCTCCGGAATGGGGTCGTCCCGTTTATGGCTGTAGGGAAGGAAATCCTCGGAGTCGTCGATCGGCTCCACGATCGACTGGCTGGTCTCGTCGTTGAGAAAGACCTTCTCCGCACCGAAATAGGTCGTCGGCGCATCCAGGCAGTAGATGAAGTCGCGCGGGAACAGCTCCTCGCGCACGTCATCATCATAGGCGTCGGGATTGATGAAGATGTTGGCGAACGGCGTTGCCGTGTAGCCGACATAGCAGGATTTCGCGAACAGCCCCAGGATGCGCCGGATCATGGCGTTCGTGCGGGTCGGGTCCAGGTCCTCCTTGTTGGTGTTGATCGAGGCGTTGTCGGCCTCATCGTCGATCAGCAGCATGGGCACGTCGGAAATCCGGTCGCCACCCTCCGCGTTCAGCGCCTTCAGCCATTTGTGCAGGGCCGTCAGCGTCGTGACATTCTTCTTGATGATGAGGATGATCGGCTTGCTGAAGTCGTTTATCTTCCAGCCGCTCTTGGCTGCGGTGTTCTTGTTGAAGTCCTCATTGATGTTGGTGAGCGTCGCCGGGTGCGGGTAGCCGGGATCAAGTCCGACGCCGATGGAGCGGCGGTTTTCGGGATCGCTTGACCGCCCGATGAAGGCTTCGTCGATGCGCTCCTGGGTCTGCTTGCGCAGATTGTTGTGAATGCCGGCGATGACGATGATGAACTTGTAACCGGCGTCAGCGGCGCGGGCGATCAGGCCGGTATAATTGGCGGTCTTGCCGGACTGAACATGACCGATGACCAGGCCGCGCCGGTTCCAGGCCGTACCCTCGCTGAGCGGGTCCTGGAGATGTCCCAGGATACGGCTGGTCACATCGCTCAGCGACTGTACCATCCGGGGCGGCCAGCCGTCCTTCAGAAGGAAATTCTCGTAGGCGTCGGAATAGGTCCAGGTTATGTCCTCGCGCTTGCGGACCCATTGATCGTCATGCTTCGCGGTAACATCTACGAGCGAGACACCGGCGCCCATGCGCGTGTCGATCGAGATCATCGCCTCGGTGATGATGTTACGGAGGTCACCGGTATAGCCGAAGATGGCGCCAATCTGCCTGGCCTTCTCCTCCACCTGCTCCCGCGTCGGCGTCTCGGTCAGGTTCGCGAGACCGGAGATCAGTGCGTTGGCGATGTTGCGTTCTTCCGTGATGATCGTCGCGGTCATGCGAAAGCCTCTGCGATGAATTTCTCGGCCGTTTCGATCTGCCCGTCGAAGAGGCGCGTCGATCGCACGATCTGGAGAAACGCCTGCGGGTCGCCCGGTCCATCGCCGTAGAGCACCTGCTTGAGGCTCTTAAGCCGATCCAGCGTCTGGTCCTTGTCGGCGGCGGCCTGGTTCACCTCGCGCGGATGCGTCGAATAGTCGGAATAGATCATCTCGACCGGCAGGGCGGCGGCGATCGAATCAAGCAGCACACGCAACGAACTGGCATCGTCGGGAGTCAGCCGGGCGCCGAGAGAAGCGATGAGCGGGTGCTCCGCGTTGATCGCGAACCGGATGCCGCCATGATCGGCGTAGCGTTCCCAGAGTGGTTCCTGGCTTTCCTGGAACAGCTTCTGGCCTCGACCGCGATGGACGGTGACACTACGGGCGATGATCTGACTGATGATCTGCCGCAGGCGTTCGCGCACGGCGTGCGGCGGACGCGCGCGCGACTTCTTGATGTCGATGGTCCAGGCTTCATCGAGGCTGTTCGGAAAGTCGATCTGGACCCGCGCCAGCTTCGTGGCCTCGCCCTTGGGCACCAGCCGGAACCAGTCGCCCCAGGCCATCAGGCGGCCGTTGCGATAGACGTAGGCGCCCTGATTGGAAATGAAGTCGCTGCGGTCCTGATAGTAGTCATATTCGGATGCCGACAGCCGGCTGTGGTGAGGCAGGACGTAGGGCTGCATCACGACCGGCACATCACCGATCCAGACCTTCTCCTCCCGGAGCATCTGGGTCGCCTCGTTCTTCCGGCAGAAGGGATCGAATGCAGCGACCGGATGGCCGTTGATGCGGATGGTCAGCTTGCGCCGCCCTCTGACCTCCCCGCTGAGGAAGCGGTGAAAGACGAGTGACAGATGCCGTTCGACGACGGCCAGCTTCTCGTTGACGATCTCGTCGCGCTTCCGCCCGGTCTCGTCCTCGAACAGCCGGTCGAGATCCCGCCAGATGACCAGGGTGCCGGTATCGCCGAGGGCCTCGATAAAAGGCATCTCCACGATCTCGTCGGGCTCAAGAACGGAGATGAACCAGTCGTCGTCCTCTTCGATCCGGGAGAGGTTCCATTCGGCGCCGACGCGTTCGCCCTTCACGGCACTGACCACGGTGAGGAGGCGGCACTGCGAGAACGACGCGGTCTTGAGGCCGAGGCCGAAGCGCCCGAGGTCTTTCGGGCCTCGTTCCTTGCGCGGGTCGGTGGCGCCATGGCGCATCGCCGCGATCACCTCGTCCTCCGTCATCCCGCGCCCGTTGTCGGCGATGACGAGCACCGGCGAGCTGCGGCTCATGTCGCAGAAGATCTGGATGTCGGTCGCGTCGGCCGAGATGCTGTTGTCGATCAGGTCGGCAACGGCGGTTTCGAGCGAGTAGCCGAGATCGCGGAGCGAAGCCGTCAGGCTGGCGGCACTCGGGGGCAGATGGTGCGACCTCGCCATCAGCCATCGCCCCGCAGTTCATCGGCGAGGCGGCGGACAATGCCCTCCGCGTCGGCCTTCAACTCGCATTCCCATACGGTCAGGACGGTCCAGCCGGCGGCTTCAAGCGCGGCCCGGTTGCGTGCGTCGCGGCTGACATTGCCGTCGAACTTCTCCTGCCAGAACTCGCGCCGGGTAGACGGCGTGGTGGCATTCCGGCACCCCGGATGCCGGTGCCAGAAGCAGCCGTGGACGAAGATCGCCGTCCGGTATCTGGGCAGGACAACGTCGGGCCGGCCGGGAAGCTGCTTCGCATGAAGCCGGAACCGGAACCCCGCACGGTGCAGCAGCGAGCGCAGACGCATTTCCGGGCCGGTGTTCCGGCCCCTGATCCGCGACATGTTCCAGCTGCGCCGCTCTCTGGTCAGCGTGTCCGCCATCATCCGCCGCTCCGAATGGAGTCGAGCACCTCGGCGACGATTTCGGCGATCTGCTGTGCCAGCTTCGGCGGCACGGCGTTGCCAACCTGGTGATATTGCTCGGTGCGGGGGCCCGCGAAGAAATAGTTGTCCGGAAAGGTCTGAAGGCGGGCTGCTTCGCGCACGGTCAGGCTCCGGCACTGAGCCGGGTCGTAGTGGATGAAGTAGTGACCATCCTTCGAGATATGCGAGGTAACCGTCGTCGATACCTGGTCGGCGAGCTGAACCCGGAAGCGGTCGGAGAACATCTTGCCGCTGCGACCTTCCTCGACATTCTGATGATCGGGGAGGAGATTTGCGGGAAAATCGGCCAGTTTGGGGCTGCGCCCGGTCTCCTGCGCGAAGGTCGCCGCATAAATGTAGCGCCGCAGGTCGGACGCCATGTGACTGCGCGCGTCGTGCGCGGTCAGGACCGTCAGGCGTTCATCGTACAGGCTGCGCAGCACATCATGATTCGGCCGTCGCATGTCATAGCGGGAGGACGAGGTCGAGCGCGGCGAGCGCATCTCGATGAGCTTGTCGAATCCGAGTTCACGCGCCACCGGTCCCGCATGGGCCGAGCCGTTGAGCTGCCCGCGGATGTCCATGCTGGAAATGTGCCGAATGGCGCTCAGCCAGGCGTCATGGCTGTCCTTCTCCTTCGACAGACCGCTTCGGATTGCCGGCAGGGAGCCGATGGTGTCGCGAACGGTCGGAGCCGTCATCTTCCTGAGGGTGGAGGGCCGAACCTTAAGATCGCTGCGGATGCCGACGATAAACATCCGGTGCCGCGCCTGCGGAATGCCGTGATCCTCGGCGCGCACAAGGAACAGACGTGGATCGACTTCGCCCTCGGCCATCTCCTCTTCGGTGAGAGAATAGAGCCGGTAGGCGAGGTCGGCCGGAGCGCCGGCAATTGCGGTCGCCGGCTGCTGCAGGTCGCGGACGATCCGATTGATGGCGGACTTACCCTCGATCGTGGCCGACAGCAGCCCCTTCACATTCTCCATGACGAAGATCGGCGGTCGATGATCGGCAATGATGCGGAGATATTCGAGGTAGAGGGTGTGCTTCTCGTCCTGCTCGAAGTCCGGATCGCCCTTCATCCGCGATCGGCCTGCCAGTGAATACGCCTGACAGGGAGGGCCGCCGACCAGTGCCCATCGGTCATTTCCGCCGAGCCTGTCTACGATCAGCTGCCGCACAAGGGCGTGAGAGTCTGCGGCGAGTGAAATTCGCAAGGCACTTTGCTTCGCCTCAAGATAGGCGGCGGGATGGCGATTGAACAGCTCCGTGTCCGTTATCCCGCCCGCGAGGAACTCATAGTAGTCGTCAGGAGCCTCGCCATCGGGGAAATGCCGAACGAAATGGCGAAGCAGCAGGGTCCTGTGAGAGAACTTGTCCCTTTCGATAGAGACGGTGCTGCGAAAACGGTGCTTACCCTTTTCATCCAGTGCAGATGCGAAGCCCTCCCCCAATCCGCCCGGACCGGCAAAGAGATCAACAACGGGATATGCGTTGGAGCGGTGAACATTCTCCAATCCGGAAACTGACGTCCCGCCCGAAGGCAATTCTGCCGGAATTTCGGCACCCCCTCGCACCAACATATCTACCTGCCAGTCGTCTTCTCGTTCGAGGCTGCATGCTGCCCGTCGACCGGCGGGTATCCGCCGAGCCGTTGGAACTCCTCCACACTGACGACGACGACAACCGGCCGCCCGTGCTTGTTGACCTGAACCGGCTCGGCACGTGCGCAATCGAGAAGCAGCCCGAAGTTGTTCTTCGCGTCCTTGGCAGTCATGGTTTTCATAGTTATTCCGCGTAACGGGAAGTAGCTATTTTAGCCATTAGGACAGCCGGCACAACAGTAAAACCCAAGGTATCTACGGCAATAAAGTTCGGCGATCCCTCAGTCAAACGGTAGAAACACTCCTATAGATGGCGAGGTTAAGACTGCCAAAACCGCACCAATGAGGACGGAGGCAGAAATCCTCGAAGGCAGCCACATCCAACCAAACCACGGCCAGACGAACGGTGCGCCGACGGTCTTCCAAGCCGGCCATGCGACACCGAACTGACCAGTCTGTCCCTTGCCCGGCACAGCCTGATGGGCCTGCAGATTTTCATCACCCTCCGATCGTCTTCTTTGCCAAAAAATCCCCTATCCCGGCCTGTATTTGTCGTCGAACCCGTCGAAGGCGTCCGCGACAATCGCCTCAATCTGCTGAACCTCATCGTCGCGCAGCTTCTTAAACTCGCCGGTGCGGCGGCGTTTGCTGAGCGAGCCACCGTTCTGGCGGATGTGCATGACAAGGTCCTGTGCCATGCGGTCGGGCATTTCGACCAGGTTCATGACGGCAGTCAGAGCCTGATCGCGGCACTTGAGGTAGTCGATCTCGCGCGGCAGATCGATCCCGACGGTTCGTTGCACACAGCTATAGAGGAACTCGGCCTCTTCAGTGCAGTCGAAATAGCGATAGAGGTCCGCCGTGTCGTTGGTGACGTCGACATTGTGATTGGGCAGCGCGCGCCAGTCGATGAACTCCATCAAAGGACCGGAGTGCCGCTTCAGGGTCGAGGCATAGTCGTCGATGCGATCCAGCATGACGGCCGAGACAGGAAACACCATGCCGGGCGGGGTGTATTTGCGCTCGGCAAGCACGTGGTGGATGAGACAGCGGTGCAGACGTCCATTGCCGTCGGCCAGCGGGTGCACGTAAACGAACCCGAATGCAATCGCGGCCGCCTGCAGCACCGGATCGACCTCTGAGCTCCGCAGCCTGTTGTTGCATTCATTGAGGCCGGTCATGATGTCGGGAACATCCTGAGGACGGGCACCGATGAACTCGGGCAGCGGATCATGGTTGTGATCCCGCTCGCCTAGAAACACGCCCTCGCTGCGATATCCGATCTCGGTGAACCGATCGTCGCCGATCAGGATGCGGTGCAGGCGATAGATCTCTTCTCTGTTGAGCGGACGCTTGCCCGCCTCCAGAACCGCACGTCCCCAGCGCTCGAGCCGGTTGGCAGGTGCACGTTCGCCCTCGATCTCGAAGCTCGCACGGCTGTCGGCGAGGAGGAGAAAGCTTGCAGCCCGGGAAACGACATGGGCACCCGTTCGCCCTATCGTCTCCTGCGCCTTATGCGAGAGGTCGAGGGCCAGAAATGCTTCCAGCTTTCTCGTGCGTCTGATGATCGGACAGAACGCGCCCGTACCAAGCAGATTGTTGCGCACACGATGGCGCAGGGAAAGCGATGGGGGACCGGTGAAATATGCTTCGGGATCGAGGGCGTCGACGGCGGTGACTGTGGGGGCGTCATCGATGTCGAGCCGCCTGCCGGTCAGGGTTTCGTAAAAGAACCACACGCGCCGCGTCACCGCGCCGGTCGGTGTGCGCTGGATGAAGTCTATGAGTTCCTTTGCCGGCAGGGCATCGAGGATGCGTTTGAGAACCAGAAGATCGACCGGCTCATGGCGCAGTGCAAAGCCGAGATGCCCATCCAGGGTGTCGTCCGGTTGATACCGCTTGTCATAGACCTCCCAGATGCCCTCTTGCCGGCGATTGCCGTGCACATGGCGTTCGGAAATGCAGGCAGGGTTCCTCACAGGCGCCTTCACGTCGAGCGCGTGGACGAGAGCGGCCCACCCCGCGGGCCGCGTGCCCTCTGGGACGGGTTCGTTCTGAAAATGGGCAGGATTCCCGATATCCAGCTTCATGTCGGCTTTCTCTCATGATTGTCGAAAGGCGATCATACATCGCACATCCGTCGAAATAAAATTACAGCTCAAGGATTGAAAATCAATCACCAGTGTCGAAAATCGCTCATGAAGAGAGGTAAGTGTCGATAGCAAGACGAAGGGTGCCCGGCGCCATTGACCAGAAAGGAGCCAAAATGCCGCCAAAAGAGCTCTCGCGCGAGGAACTGTTCGCGCTGGTTTGGGAGAAGCCGACGCAGGAGGTGGCCAGGGAACTTGGCGTTTCGGATGTCGCCATCGCCAAGCTGTGCGCCCGTCTTCAGGTTCCCAAGCCGCCGCGAGGCTACTGGGCCAAGGTTCAATCCGGGCAGACGCCGAAACGTCCGCCACTTGCGGCGTTCCGCGAAGAGGTAGATCGCAAACGCCGGGAAACAGCACGCGCGAAAGCAGCCGGATTGCTGTCGAAACTGCAGCAGCAATTCTACCAGGCTGCGCTCAGCGAGTTGGACGCTCGCGGTGCGGATGTGGATGGGGATGGGGCCGAGACACGCGGGAGCAGGCTACGCGAACTCCACCCGGATCTCGCCACACAGATCCTGCTCCTTATTCAAAACCGCGGGCATGACTGGGTCAAAGAGGGAAAAGTCGCCGCCAACTGGAACCATTCGGTTCAGGCCAGTGCGGCCAATCTTGTTGGAAAGCTCCTGCCACTCGCACGGCCACAGCTCTTGATGTTTGAGAGCGATCGCGAGCCCGGGCGGTACATGGCAAACGGCCCTGCGGTCTTCGTGCGCCTGACAGCACATCTGCAGGAGCGGATTGCCTCTCTGGTGCGCGTCGTCCGGGACCTGAACCTGAACCACGTAGTCATGCCGCTGATGGCCGTGGATCATGCGTGGTCGGCCCGGTATCTCTATGCGCCGGCGGCGCATATTTTCCTGGACAGCACCTTGTGTGTTTCAGCCACCGAAGTCTGGGTGGAAAGTGCCCGGCGAGCGTGGCGCGACGAGGATCCGCCTGAACGGGTCGCCACCGGCAGACTCAAGCTGCGCGATATCATGCCGATCGATTACATGCCCGTTCGGGAAATCGAGCTGCCACCGGGCGTTTCCCGCGCCACCGTGAAACCCTACCGATTGCGTCTACAGGGATTACTCGAAGCCGATCGCGTATATGAGATGATATCGCACGCCACATACGCGATCAAACGGCAGGTTCCAGACGACAAGCTCTTGCTGGCGGACCGGATACGGTTCGGAAGAGAACGACCTTTTCGGTCGGCACGGGAAGCTCTGGCGCGCATTGAGGATGAATTGGCCGACTGGGAGACGGAGTTGGAAGCCGAGCGCTCTGCGCTGGCCCAGTCCATCCTGGGCATTGAAATCGGAGACATCGTGGCAGCGGAAAATCGCGGGCGCTTCCTACGTCTTTCCGTCACGGGAATTACCCTCTACGCGAGCGACAAAGGCGCCACCTTCATCATCAGTGGCACGCGGTTTCGTAAGGACGGCACGTTGGGTAAGCTGCAGGACACGTTGAGTCTGCATTTTGAAGGTGACAGGTGATCGGAGTGTTCGCACGGTCTGAACGCTAAGGCTCACCGCGGCGGCGAATCTCTTTGTGGGCGCGACCAGGTTGCGCGAACTGCTCGGGCTCGCACTGCGCAAATCACATTCGACCCGAAGTCGCTGCGGCCGCCCAATCAGGGATGGCAGGTCATCGACTGACGGCGGCCGGTTGATGTCCGCTTGTTAGTTCTATCCGGACTGCTTGCGGGAGCCCTTTATCCGCTCGCTTTGCCTCCAAGCGCGAGCATATCGAGCACCCGTTGACTTTCCGGCAATTTTGTTCATGTTGCGTTCTGATCCAGAGTGGCCTTTCTATTTACTCGTTTCGTCGGTAATTTAGCGGTCTTACTTGGAGGGGGCCTTGGCAGAAAACAATATCATCAGCGTTGCAGTCCACGACCTGAAGAAGGACGCGGACAAGTTCGACATTTCCTTGGGCAAATCGGATCTGCCCGTCAGTAATACGGTCCAGAGGCTGGTCGATCAGCTTCACAAGCTCTATGGCCGCCGCACGTCCAAGTCGCATGGTAAATTCTCAGAGGATGAGGACAACTTTCCCACTCCGCGCCACCTTCGTGAGTACATCGAGGCAGAGGAAAAGGATTTCGCCGTGCTTACCGAGGCGCTGATGAAAACGCTGGCGGTAAACGCGCAGACCAAGGCTGCAGCGACGGGCGGGCACGTGTTCTTCGCGCACTTCCAGCGGGACCAGCGGCATTATCTGCTGGTGGCGATCGTGAACGACACGCTCAGCGCGCAACTGACCCAGCAACATGATGTCAAGGACGTTACCCACCTGGATATCGACGGGTTCCGCTTCGCCGGACGCATCAATATTAGCGCCTGGGCAGCCAAGGAAGAGCGCTACATCGGCTTCCTGAAAGGCAAGGGGAACGTTGCAGAGTACTTCCAGGCATTTCTCGGCTGTGATGACGCGGTGCAGGATAAGGTTGATACCAGGAACCTGGTGGAGGCACTGAAATCTTTGGCCGCGAAGAAGGGTCTTGAGGCCGAAGAGAAGACTGCCTTCCTGGCTAAAGCAAAGGAGATCTGCGACCGGGCCGCCTCCAAGAAGGTCGAGCTTTCGTTCGATGCTCTCACCAATGAGCTCCATCCCGAAGACCCGGACAGCCTAAGGGAGCATCTCGCCGACCCGGACCTGATGCTCAACGACAACTTCATTCCTAACAAGGCCATGCTGAACACGCTGGTGCGCTTCAAGGGTCGTACCGACCATTGGGCCCTGGAGTTCGACCGGACGGCAATCGAGGCAGGCGAGGTGACCTACGACCACGACAATGAAACCCTCACCCTACGCAACCTACCCGAAGACCTGAGGGTGAAGCTGACCGTCGAATACGGAAATGGCTAGGGTTAGCTGGGCAGATCTTGAGGCCGTCTATGCCGTAACTAAGTTCGAGACAGACGGCACCGGTCGGCTGACCATCAGCAACCAAGCGATTTTGAACACGTTGTTGCTGGTCGAAGCTGACGAGGATGCTATGGCCGACTCCGGGATGGCGGTCCTCACCGATCGCGACAAGCTGGAGCTCGGCCAGGAAGCGCTAGTCCAGTTCAATTCGCCTAGGACCTCGCTTGGGCGCTTTGCCCGCACATTCGCCAACCTAATTGCCGGGTCAAGTGCTCGTGTGGAGGAGCCGTCGGCGTACTTCGTTGTCGACCAGCGGATCACACGGAACACGCAGCCCCCTGATGAACTTCAGGTGAAGTACCGGGCTGCCCTCGGTCTCATCAAGTTGCTCGCGCAGGCGGCGGCCTTCTTGGACAAGGTGCAGCAGGAGCTCGTGTTCTTCCGCGATGGCAGGATCGTAGTTCCTGTCAACTACGGGATAGACGACCTCATGTCTATTGAGACGAGCCACGTCCATCAACTAATCAAAATGTTTGAGGAACCCGTTCACCAAGAGCAAAAACTGGCGATTCTTTCCGAGGCGATCATCGATCTGGTCGCAGGCCTGCCCGTGAATCAGCGCTTCCGGTTCATCATGCGTGAGGTCTCGGACCTGACCGAAAAGGTTACGGCTGGGTATCGGCTCTTCGCCTCCAGCTTCACCTACTCCAAGATCCGGCGCGAAGTCGAAACTGCCCAAGCCGAGTTCATCACTCGCATTCACAAGACCTTCGTGGACCTACAGGGGCAGATCCTTGCCATTCCGCTCGCGACCATCGTGGTGGCCTCACAGCTGAAAGCCGCCACGGCGTGCGGCGTGGACGTATGGACAAACGTTGCGGTCGTTGCAGGCGCCTGGATCTTCGTGCTGTTTCTCATCGCCTCGATTGTGAATCAATGGCTGACGCTGAATGCCGTGACGTTCGAGTTTGAGCGTCAGCAGCAGCGGCTGCTTCGGGATTTTTCTCAGGTAAAGACGGACTTCAATGACGCGTTTGATCGGCTCAAGTGCCGAGCCTTCTGGCACCGAGTCGTGTTTGTCGTCATCGGCGCAGTCGGCGTTGGAGGCGCCAGCTTCGCCACTTGGGCCGCCGGCAAACTTATCGGCGTGGATATCCAAAGCTGTCTCTAGAAGGCGAATACACCCCGAGAACAAAACCACCAACTCAATTTCGCATGTGGGCTAGAGGTTAAGGTGGTATGCATCAGCGGCTGGTGGGCCGCTATTCTGGCATGAGCGCCTAACGGCAGCGCGGCAAAAGGAGAGAAGGGGGCGCCAGAGGCGCCCCGAGGTGGTGGCGTCAGCTGTCCTTGATTGTGGTGCGCGGGCTGGCTTTACCGTGCTTTGTGGTTACAAACCGACCGGAAATGGCACTTCGATACGTGCCCCCGGTGCTTCCGCCACCTTTCGCTTCCCGAACCGTGGTCCGCGGGCTTGCCAGTCCCTGTTTGGCTGTGACAAACCGCCCAGTGACTGCGCTGCGGAAATTGCTTCCGCCTCCTTTACCTTTCGCCATCGAAATGCTCCTTTTCGAAATGATCCGAGGAATCGGGCGTCTTATGATTATTTCGAGGAGGGTGTCAGAAGTTGACATGCTCCGACGCGCGGGTGAACTTTACGATTGGCCGCTACTGTACTTCGATCTAGAAGCTGATCATGGCAAGGCATCGAAATCGCTTCTGCGGTGGTGTTCAACCAGGCTCCGCAGCCCAGCGGGGGCGATGACCTCTACTGCGTCGCCCCATGAATAGAGATGCCATGCCATTTCGAGCCAGCCAGCCGCATGAAAGCGGACGATGAGGCTACCATCCTCTTGCGCTTCAACCGTTTGCTTCGGGTGAAAGCAGAACTCGGCCGCCCTCGCTGCAGCGTGCGGCGCAAACCGCCAGATGACCTCGTCATATTGCGCCGGGTCCTGGTAGACGCCGAACGATTGGGCAGCATAGTCCTCCAGCGAAAAGCCGGGCACAAAGGTGAAGCTCTCGTCGAGAGTCTGAACCCTCAGGATTTGGTCCATGCGAAAGTTCAGCATGTCGGGCCCACGCTCCGGCTGCCGCGCCACCAGATAGCTGCGATGCCCCAGCAAAAGACCATGCGGCTCTATTGTCCGCTCGGGTGCATCCTCGGTTCTGTAGCGTAGCCGCAGACGGAAAGGCCCCCGCAGCCCTTCGATAACTGCATCCAGTACCGCGGGGGCTAGATTGACGCGCGGGCCGGGGCGCGTAACCGTTCCCATTGCTATGAGGACTGCTTCGACGTCGGTTTGGGTGCGCAGTGCGTCCTTAGGCGTCAGGCGGGCCAGCAACCCGTCGCGCATATCGTCCAGAGCAGCCGCGTGGCGAAGCCGGCCATCGCCGCGCGCGGTACGACCAGCTATCTCCAGCGCCTCGATCGCCGTTTCCTGGCGGGGCTGAAGCCGGTCGAGCATCGGGTCGGCGACGCGCCAGCGCCGCCGCCGGTCGTCACCATCCACCGCTTCGACATTGGTGAACACCGTTTCCAGTGCATCGGTCATGCGCTGCGCCGTGCGATGCGAAATGCCGAATTCCTCGCAGATCTCATCAAGGCCGATGCCCGTCCGCCGTGTGGCGGCCAGACGCGCCAGCCTGATCAGGTCCTGAGCCTTCGCAAACGACATGAAATCAATCCTGCTTGTGGACCATGTCAGATATTGACACCCACCTACGCTATGGCTGAACGTGCAATCTGTCGAGATGCAAGTCTTGTTGTAGATTGCGCTCGACGAGGGGGCGGTAATGCGAACTATTGAGGGGGACCAGATACTGTTGTCCGCATCGGATCTGATGCGGTTCATGAGCTGTCGCCATGCGACTGCGCTCGATCTCGCCTATATGCGCGGCAATGGGCCCGTGCCGCGCGAGGACAGCGATGACGCGGCTCTGCTCCAGAAGCAGGGCGATGCCCATGAAGCGGCCCATCTGGCGAAGCTCAAAGCGTCGGGTGTGTCGGTAATCGAGATTGCGCGGTCTGATCTCGCCAAAAACGCGCGAGAAACGCGTGCGGCACTGGCCGAGGGACCTCAAATCGTTTTTCAGGGAGCGCTGCTTGGCGACAATTGGGGCGGTTGGTCGGATTTTCTCGAGCGCGTCGAGCGCCCGTCGGATTTGGGCTCCTTCAGCTATGAAGTGACCGACACGAAGCTCAGACGGCGTCCCCATCCCAAACATGTACTGCAGCTGGTGCTCTATTCGGACCTGCTGACGCAGATTCAGGGTGTCGCTCCGGAATTTGCCCATGTCGAGCTGGGCGATGGCAGCCGGGCGCGCCTGCGGCTAGCCGACTATCAGGCCTATGCCCGAATGGCGCGCCAGCGGCTCGAGGCCTTCCTCGAAAATCCGGTGCCGACCCGGCCGATCCCTTGTGCCGATTGTTCTCTGTGCCGTTGGGGCGATCATTGCGAAAGCCAGTGGCAGGCCGAGGACAGCCTGTTCAACGTTGCCAATATCACCCGGACCCAGGTTAAGAAGCTTGAGGCGGCTGGTGTTACCACCATGGAAGGGTTGGCCAAGCTCGATCAGCCGATCCGCGGCATGGCCGAGACAACCCGGGTGCGGCTGATGACGCAGGCGCGCCTGCAGCATGCCCGCAAGACCGGGGCGCCCGCCTTTGAGCTGCGTGAGCCGGAACCCGGCAAGGGCTTCGATCTCTTGCCCGCGCCGCAGGCGGGCGACATCTTTTACGATATCGAGGGCAATCCGCATTACGAGGGCGGCCTCGAATACCTACACGGCGTCTGGTTCGATGGCCAGTTCAAGACTTTCTGGGCGCATGACCATAGCGCCGAAGCGCAGGCCCTGGCCGAGCTCCTCGACTTCTTCCGGCAAAGGCTTGCGGCTTTCCCCGAAGCGCGCATCTATCACTATGCGCCCTATGAGATCACCGCTTTGCGGCGGCTGACCGCCAAATACGGGATCGGCGAGGCCTTCCTTGATCGTCTGCTGCGCGAGCGGCGCTTTGTCGATCTTTTCGCCGTGGTACGGGGCGCTCTCATCGGCTCCGAAGCCAATTACTCGATCAAGTCGATGGAGGTTTTCTATGGCCGCGTACGCGAGGGCGAGGTGAAGACCGCCGGCGGCTCGGTCGTTGCCTATGAGCGCTGGCGTGAAACCGGCGAACAATTGATCCTCGATGAGATCGAAGACTATAATCGCATCGACTGCATCTCGACCGAAGAGCTGCGCGATTGGCTGGTCAGCATCCGACCCAATGCGCTCTGGCCGGTGCTGACTGGCGATGCCGGCGATAAGGAAGCCGAGGAAGACGCCGATACGCAAGGTTTGCGCGCTAGGCTTACCGCATCCGGCTTGCCGCAGGAGCGGCAGGACATGCTGTTCAATCTCGGCCTGTTCCACAAGCGCGAGGCCAAGCCGGCGCAATGGGCGGTGTTCGACAGCGCCGGCAAAGACGAAGATGATCTGATCGACGATCTCGACGCGCTGGCCGGCCTGGAAGCGATCGGGCCGGCAGAGACCGTCAAGCGGTCGGTTCTGAGGCGCTATCGCTTTCCTCTCCAGGAGACCAAGCTGCGCGCCGGCCGCAAAGCGACTGTTCCGGTCATTGATGGCCCACCTGCCAGTGTCAGCATCGAAGAAGTCGACCGCACCGCCCGGTTCATCGCCATCAAGGCAGGACCAGGCAAAGCGCATCTCCTGGCCGATCGCCTGACGCTTCATCCCGACTGGCCGCTCAGAACCGACGTCATTGCCGCAGCCCTGCGCGACGTGATCGAAGATCAGTGCGGCGCGCGCCGTCTGACGGCTCTCGACGATCTGCTCACGCGCGCGGCGCCGCGTCTTGCGACAGGGCCGCGCGCCGATCTGCTCGATGGCGCCGATCCCTTGACCGGCACGATCGCCGCGATTGCCGCCATGGATGGCACCCTGCTGCCCATCCAGGGGCCGCCGGGAACCGGCAAGACCTATGTGACCGCGCGCGCAATCCTTGCGCTGGTGCGCCAGGGTCACCGCGTTGGCGTGGCCTCGAACAGCCATGAAGCCATCCGCAATGTGCTGATGGGGTGCCTTGCCGCTCAAAGTGATGGCGACCTTGTTCCGGGCCTGTGCATTGGCCATAAGGTCAGCAGCGGCGAGGACGGCTATCCGGAGGACTGTAGCGGGGTTACCCGCTCGACGGCCAATGACGATTCGCTCTGGAGCCGCGCCCATGTGGTCGGCGGCACCGCCTTCTTATTTGCCCGGCCCGAGCACGAGCAGGCGCTCGATTGGCTCTTCGTCGATGAGGCCGGTCAAGTGGGGCTGGCCAATATGGTCGCTATGGGACGCTGCGCGCGCAACATCGTTCTGGTCGGCGATCCGCGTCAATTGCCGCAGGTCATCCAGGGCGCTCATCCCGATCCAGCCAACCTTTCTTGTCTTGAATGGATGCTGGGCGATCACGCCACCATCCCGCCCGATCGCGGCATCTTCCTGCCGATCTCGCGCCGTATGCATCCCGATGTATGCGGGTTTATTTCGCAACAAATCTATGAAGGCCGTCTCGACAGCCATCCCGATGCGGCTGTCCAGGCGGTCAGCGGGACGCACTACCCTCCAGCTGGCGCATTCTGGGTGCCGGTCGCGCATGAGGGCAATGCGCAGATTGCGGCCGAAGAGGTCGCTGCCATTCAGGCGGCAATCGCTGATCTGCTCGCGGGCAGTTGGACCGGCAAGGATGGGACGACGCGCCCCCTTGAGCCGACCGACATCATTGTCGTTGCTCCCTACAACGCGCAGGTCAATGCGCTGCAGGACGCTTTACCCGCCGCAATTCGTGTCGGCACGGTCGATAAGTTCCAGGGTCAGGAAGCACCCATTTGCCTCGTGTCAATGACCGCCTCGTCGGTCGAAGAGACGCCGCGCGGCATGGATTTCCTGTTCTCACTCAACCGCATCAATGTCGCTGTCTCGCGCGCAAAGGGCCTGGCGCTCGTCTTCGGCGCGCCGCGACTGCGCGAAGCAAAAAGCGATACCGTCGAACAGATGCGCCTCGTCAACACGCTATGCGCATTGCCTGAACTTGGAGACATTTGAATGTGGGAGAATTTCGAGGCGCGCGTCGATGAAAATGAGCGCGACCGACCCATCCCGCTGCGCCGGGCACTGTTCGACATGCTGCGCGGCTCGGGCCTTCGCCCGGGCGACGGCGCTACCAAGAAAATGGCGTCCTTTGAATTTGGCGCCGGCGAGCGGTTTCTGTGGGAAATCCAGAATCCGGGCAATGTCTTCCTGCACATAAAATGGCGCGATCTGCTCGAGGCGAATGGCTTTGACACCGAGTTGCGCCCCTATCAGAGCGGCATGAAGGATGGCGGTCGGCATTCTGCCCTCAGCCGCGACTGGTCCTTTGGCGATGATGACTGCTTTGTCGTCAGGATCGAAAATGCCGAAGCCCTGCGCCGGCTGATCGCGGTGCTGACGCAAACCGGCGATGCGCTGGTGCTCAACCCGGCCGCGATCACGCGCTGGATCGAGCGGCTGCGCCATTTCTTTCCCAATTTCGAGCGGTTCGACCCGCCTGATCCGCATTTCGATGAGGCGGAGCGGACCTACAAGCTCGAGATAGCCGCCGCGCTCAGGACGGCGATCGCGCAGGCCGGTTCCGACCAGGAACTGGCCGATGCCGTCAACACCGCGCTGGCCAAAAGCAACCTGCTGCAATGGCGCGCCTATTGGCCGATGTCGCCCAAAGGAGACGCCGATCGTGAGCAGCTCTGGCCGGCCTTGCGCGCGCTTGTCGACGCCGCGCTTAGCGCAGCGGACGGTCACGCCTCGGCGCTGGAGGTCTTTGTTGACACGTGGATTACGGCCGTCCCGGACGGTAAACCCGATCCGGCACGCCAGATCGCCGAATTCCTGTTCCTCCATCTCGCTCCCGACGAGGGCATCTATATCCGCCATTCCGTGCGCCAGGACCTCTGGCTGGAAGCCGTTGGCAGCCGGTTTCCCGATCATGCGTCAATGGCTGACACCTATCGCGACGAATGGCGCTTCATGCAGGCAGTCCGCCGCGCTTTTGCGGACCGGGGTCTGGCGCCGCGCGATATGATCGACGTGCAAAGCGCGCTGTGGATCGTCCACGATTACAAGGAAGAAGATGCGGCTACCTTTTCGCGCGAAGCGATCGAGGCGGCGATGGACGCCTATGACAGCTATCGCCAGTCGGGTGAGCACGCCGCCATCTTCGAGGCCTTCGGCGAGCCGCGCGACTATTGGGTGCGTTCGACACGCGAGCGGCCCAACCGGGTCTACCCCTCGAAGCCGATCGTCGGCTTCCTGCGCGGCAAGTCGGAGCTCAATGGTGGCTGGGGGCAAAAGGCCGATGCCGCCGCCCAGCTCCATAATGCCGGATACATCATCGTCGATGCCGATAATGCGCCGGTCACCCCGCCCGAACGCTATGAGCATCTGATCAGTGACGCCGATCGCATCCGGCTCTGCGCGCGCAACTATTATGTCGAACCGGCGCGTGACAACGTCGCGGCAGAAGTCGCGATCCGCGCCAGCGACCTTAGCCGGGACATGGGTCTGCGCGATGCGTTCCCGGCCATTTGCAGCGCGCTCGGCGGCGAGAAATTTCAGAACCTCGCCAATGTCCCTGCACCGAAGCACACCCTGCCCAATCCCAGTAGTTCTACAGTCTTCACCTATCAGCTCGCCGCACCCGAAGGGCACCAGATCATGACGCTCGAACCCACCACCGCGATGCCCGCCACTACCAATCTGATCCTCTACGGGCCGCCGGGAACTGGCAAGACCTACGCAACGGCCTGGGAGGCGGTGCGGCTTTGCTTGGGCGATGCCGCGGCCGAACCGCTGCGCAATGACCGCGATGCCCTGATGGCTGAATATCGTCGGCTCGCCGGTGAAGGGCGGATCGAATTCGTCACGTTCCATCAGTCGATGGCCTATGAGGATTTTGTCGAGGGTCGTCAGCCCACGACAGGATCAGACGAAGGCGACGAAGCGGCTTCGGCAGGGTTCCGGCTCGAAACCGTGCCCGGGATATTCCGGCGCATTGCGAAACGAGCCGAGACCGGGCTCGGCAAGAAAGCGATCAGCAACCGGATAACGACGGAGGGCCGCCAGATTTACAAGATGTCGGTGGGCTTCAGCAGGGATGCTGGCGACCAGGAGCTCTTCGAGGAAGTGATCGAAGGCGGTTATACCCTCCTTGACTGGGAAGACATCGACTGGAGCGACCCAAAGTACGAAAACGCCGAGGAGATCCTGAAAGCGTGCGAAGCACAGGGCAAGATCGAAGGGCCTGTCACCCTGCAATCAGGGCAGGTGTCGATCACCGACACTTTTCGCAATCGTCTTAAGGCCGGCGATATCATCGTGGTCTCGAAGGGGAATCGCTTGGTCCGAGCCATAGGTGAGGTAACTGGCACCTACGAATATCATCCGCGACCAGAGGGAAAATTCGGCCACAGACGTGCCGTCCGCTGGCTCTGGCACGATCCTGCGGGCGTTCCCGTTACCGAGATCTATGACGGCAACTTCACTATGCGGTCGCTCTACTGGCTGAAGAAGGAGCGCCTCAATATTCCCGCCCTTGAGCGTTACATGAACAGCGCAATCAAGGAGGCTGACCCCGATGCCGAACGCGAGGCCTTCGTACTAATTATCGATGAAATCAACCGGGCCAATATTTCCAAGGTGTTCGGCGAGCTCATTACGCTCCTGGAACCCGATAAGCGATTGGGTCGAGCCAATGCGCTCAAAGTGCGTCTTCCATATTCGGGAGATGAATTCGGCGTGCCAGCCAACCTGCACATAATTGGCACGATGAATACCGCAGACCGCTCGATCGCGCTGCTCGACACCGCATTGCGCCGCCGCTTCACCTTCCGCGAGCTGATGCCCGACGTCGAAGAACTGCGCCAGGCGCTGGCGGCCAAGGGGCTTAATGCCGCAAAACTCGATGGGATCGATCTGTGCAAGCTGCTCCAGACCATCAACGAGCGTATCGAATACCTCTTCGATCGCGAACACCAGATCGGCCACGCCTATTTCACCGGCTGCCGTAGCCGCGCCGATGTCGAAGACGTTATGCGCCATAAGATCATCCCGCTCTTGGCCGAGTATTTTTACGAGGATTGGTCGAAAGTCGCCGCGGTGCTCGGCGATGGCGACGGCACCAATGGTTCCCATTTCCTCGAAGCCCAGCGGCTGACGGCGCCGGCTGGCTTTGCTGATGATGAACTGGGCGGCGACAAGTTGCGTTGGAGCGTCAAGGCGCGCTTCGATTTTTCGGACTTTGCCGCCTGATGCCCGCCTATACGGTTCGGGAATGGGGCAAGCTCGCCTATGGCGAGGGCGAAGGTCAGATCCTCGAGCGCCACGCCGACAGGCTGGCAAGCCTCGCGGCTCGCTCGACCTTTGCCGGACGCGGCGGCAGCGGCGTGCTCGAACATGGCCGGCATGCCTTGCGCGCGCGTGGCGTGGTCGGAATTCTGGCAGCGGACGATGCGAGCCTGGAGATTCTGCCCAAGATCGACGTGGCGCCAGGGGAAACAACCGATCACCAGAACGCGGCGATCCGCAAGCGGCTGGTGCATATGCTCGCGGTTGCGCTCGACCTTAAGATCGATCTCGGCGTCATCACCGATCTTGCCTGGCAGCGCGAGACCCTGCTCGAAATCCTGATCCGCATCTTTTGCGACAAGCTGACCGACGCTCTGCGCAAGGGTATGCCGCGCCGCTATATCACCTGCGAAGACGATCTGCCGACATTGCGCGGCCAGCTCGACATCACCCGTCAGTTCACCCGCCATGCGGTCAACCCGTCGCGCCTTGCCTGCCGCTTCGATCTCTTGTCCGAAGACACCCCGCTCAACCGGATCATGAAAGCGGCAGTGCTGCGCCTGGCGCGCCTCTCACGGCGCGCCGCCAACCAGCAACGTCTGCGCGAGCTGGCCTTCGTCTATGCCGATATTACCGACGTGCCAGTTTCCGCTCTACCCTGGGATCAGGTGGTGATCGACCGCACCAACCGATCCTGGCAGGAGCTCTTCGCCATGGCCCGGCTCTTTTTGCAGGACCGCTATCAGACGACCACGGGCGGCGTGGGCCAAGGCACCGCCATGCTGTTTGAGATGGATGCGCTGTTCGAGGAATATGTCGGGCGCTTGATCGCCCGCTCTCTGGCAGGGACCGGACTTACTGTGTCGCTGCAAGGCGGGCGGCTGTTTTGCCTGAGCGCTGAGGACAGCGGACGCGCCCTGTTCCAGACCCGGCCCGATATTCTCATCCGGCAGGGTGGCAGGGTCATCCAGGTCATCGACACCAAATGGAAGCGGATATCCGCGCGGATCGATGACCCCAAGCTGGGCGTCTCGCAGGCCGATGTCTACCAGATGATGGCCTATGCTCAGCTGTATGACGCGCCGCGCCTGATGCTGCTCTATCCCCACCATCCGGGCCTCGGGACGCAAGATGCGGTCCAGGGGCGTTTTTCGATTACTGGGCACACCACGGTCCTGGAGACCGCGAGCATCGATGTGGCCAACAGCGCGGATATGTTGGATCGGCTTCGCCGTCTGATCCTGGACTTAGAGCCGACGGCTCTGGAACCGGCGGAATGATCCGTTGGTCTTCTGATGAGGGAGTTCGGTTCAACCGGCAGCGGCGAGGCTTGCCTCCAGAAGGCGACAAGCGTTGCGAGGGACGATCATGATTAAGGTTTCGGCGTCTTGAGCGCCGCTGCAGAAGCGACACTCTGACCGCTAATCGATGCGGCGCACGCGCACAGCCTTGGGCATGCCCTCGACATGCATATACCGGCCGTCGATCACCACGCGTGGCCGGTACTTGTACTGATAGCGATAATAATACTGATCCTGACGCCAGACCGTTCCGTTGGCGAGCTTGACAATGGTATCGCCGCTCCAGCCCGTCCAGGCTCCTGCAATGCGTGTCTGCATTCCCCTGTTCTCCTAGTCGATCCGGCGGACGCGAATGCCGCGGCTCATGCCCTCGACATGCATAACATTGCCGGACAGGGTCACCGAGGGGCGGTACGCGTAGTGATACTCATAGTGATATTCCTCCTGGCGCCATACCGAACCGTCGGTCAGCCGGACGATGGTGTCGCCGTCCCAACCTGTCCATTCATCTTCAATCTGCTTTCTCATTTGGGTCTCTCCTGGGGCGTCCGGGGTCACGCTGCATTCGGCAGGCGCACGACGTCGGCAATTTCCGCGGCAATCTCTTCGACGGTGTGAGTGGCGGTACTGCGCGCCAGTCGATCCGCGAGCGAAGCCGAGTAGCCAATCACCTCGCGTTTGGAGACGTTGTGCCAGATCGGCAGCAGGACCTGCTCGCCCGACACGGCGCGGGTTACCAGTCCATCGAGCTCGTATTCGGGCCAGCCCTTGCCAAAGAACGCCTGCGACAGCACGACCACGCCAAAGCGGCTGCTTCCCAGACCGCGGTCGATCTTGCGGCGAAGGCTGTCGCCGATCCGCAATTCGAATTCGTCGTACCAGACCGACAATCCTGCTTCGCGCAGTGCATTCGCCAGCGGTCGCACGACTTCATCCTTGTCCTCCGATGCGTGGGAGATGAAAACATCGAAAACCCGGCCATCGGGGGCTTCGGTCGTGGGCGCGAGTTCGTCCTCGGCATTGCGAACGAGTGTGGGGACGCTACGCAGCGGTGCCTCGTTGATTGCAGGAAGAGGCTTGAGCGCATCACCTCGGATCACCTGAACACCGGACCGCACCGAACCACGCAACCCCTGCATGTCGACGGCAACATGCCAGGTGCCGGAATGCGGCACCGGCAGGCGCACGGGGGAACGTTTGGCGAGTCCTCCGACGTAACGATGGCGGCGGCCCGCCTTGTAGTTGCTGAAATTTGAGCCATCCATGAGGCGAACGTTGGCCGCGCTGCCGCTGAGCGTCACCACGACGACACTGCCCCGTTCGACGTGCCCCAGATTGTAATGCGTAAAATTCATCGAGTTCACCCGTTAACCACCGGTCCTTCAGATGGAGGCTGGCACATTGGGGTGTCAAAACCTGCCATGCTTTTCGTTTGGCGGACGCCAAGCGATTGGCAGTCTCAGATAAGACCGAGGACTCCATCGGCGGCTAGAGTTGATCGACAGCTTTTTCGCTATGACGGGAGGGTCTGGAAGCTCCAGTGCTGTCAGTATGGCTAGGCGGCCAATGTCCGAGAGTACAATCGGAGCCTGTAGCGTATTTCCGGTAGGTGTGGGGATTGACGGTAGCCCTCCTCCGCTACCACCACTTGTCTTTCCAAGAGCAATTGTCGGTCATCATGCACTGGCCTGCACGCCGTGCCGGGCAGCCAGGCGAGGGCACGCGTCAATAAGGTGCTGGGGTCGCGCTGGGCACAATCTCGCAATAGGCTAGACGCCTGGCGTCATCGACGCAGACATGCAGGTAGTTCCAGCCCTGCTCGCGGTCGCTGTGAGTGCCGCGTCCTAGTCCGGTCATCCGTGGCCGGGGCGGGGCAAGCGACCCTACCCCGGGCAACCTTCATAGCTTTTACAGTCAGACGCCCGGCGCGCGCCACATGGCGGAGGTCACGCCTGCGTCGGTCAGGGCCTTTTGCTGGGGGTAAGCGCGTTCCCAGCGCTCCCGTGCCGCGAGATAGGTCTCCGCCATCGTGGGGTTGGGCGTGACAATGCGCTCCACCTCGGACATTTCCGATCCGGCCTCGGCCAGAGACGAGAAATTTCCGATGCCGAAGGCTGCGACCGCGGCACACCCCAAGGCGGTCGCTTCACGCACCCTGGGGATGGCGACCTCGCGACCCAGAACGTCGGCCAGGATCTGCGCCCATAGCGCGCCCTTGGACGCGCCGCCGGCGAACACCACCGGCTTGTCGATGCGGACCTTGGAGAAGCTCATCACCCGTTCCAGATTGATGCTGGAGACGATTGCGGCATTCTCCTCCAGCGCACGGAACAGGCTCGCCCTGGTGGTGTGCCCCGGCTCGATCGACATGTTCAGGAAGGAGGGCGCCGCGTGGTACCAGTGCCCGAAATCCATCGCATCGGAAAAAACCGGGATGATCCCGTTGCTGCCAGGCGGAATCCTGGCGGCCATTTCCTCCAGCAGGGCATAGACGTCCATACCGCGCCGGGCGGCCTCTTCCTTCTCCTCGCCGCAGAACGTGTCGCGGAACCAGCGCATGGTCAGGCCGACGAAAAACGAGATGCACTCCGCCTGGTTCAGCCCGGCAACCACGTGCGGATTGATACGCACCCGCCTCGTGTCGTCGGTGCGGCCCGTCGGGATGTTGATCACCTGTTGCCAGAACGTGCCGCCGAGAATTGCGGCATCACCATCGCGGGTGACGCCAAGCCCCAGCGTTCCCATCTGCACATCGCCGCCGCCGCAGATCACCGGGGTGCCGGGCTTCAACCCGGTTTCCTCGGCGGCCTTCGCCGTCACGCCGCCGATCGCCGAACCGGGCTCGACGACGCGCGGAAACAGCTCGCGCGGCAACTGGGCCCTGTCAATCAGCGCGTCCGACCATTGCCGCGCGCCGGGGTCCAGCAGCCCTGTGGTTCCCGCGTTGGAGGGTTCGACCACGATCTCGCCGCTCAAGCGGGCGGCGACCCAGTCGTTGATCATCGACAGTCTGGCTGCTTTCTCGAAGATGCCGGGGCGGTTCCGGCGCAGCCATTTCAGCCGTGGCCAGACCCCGAGCGCGAAGGTCTGGCCGCTGACGCGGTAGAAATGCGCTTCCAGTTCCTCGTCCCGCGCTTTCAGGTCGGCGACTTCGGCGGTCGCCCGTCCGTCCACATTGGCACAGGCCCACAGCTCGTTTCCTGCCGCGTCGTAGACGACAATGCCCTCGCGCATCGATGTCGAGCTGATCGCCGCGATCTCATCCGCGCGGATGCCGGCACTGGCGATGGCGCGGCGGATGCAGCGGGCGAGAAGCCGCCAGTTCCCCGCACAGTCGAAACTCATCGAGCCGGGGACGCCGGCCTCGCTGATATGGGCCCACTCTTCCTGGCTGAGCCCGCACTGCCGGCCGGCGTCGTCGAAGACCACCGCCCGACCGCTGCCGGTGCCGGCATCTATGGCGAGATAGTATTGCGGCATTGAGCTCTCCTCGTCGCGTGTGCCGGCCGGTCTCAGCCGTTGAACTCGGCGATGTGCAGGCCGCCGCCGCTGAAATCAGTAAAATAGACAAGGCCCGCAGAGTCCACGAAGACGTCGGTGGTGTTGATAACCAGCGGCCGGCCCGGACGGTGGTCGACATGATGCGTCGGCGCCTGGGGCACGAGCGCGCCGACTTCACGGGGGGCGTAGGGGTTGGAAATGTCGTGGACCCTCAGGCCGGCGTTCTGCCAGGTGGAGAAGATCAGCGTCGAGCTGACGAAGCTGCCCGGCCGGTTTTCATGCACGTTGTGCGGTCCGAAATGGCCGCCGACGGCCTTGTAGTCGCGGTCGTTGGGCTTGGGGAAGGTGGCGATGGAGACCGGATTGGCGGGGTTGCGGATATCGAAGACCCAGATCGGCTTGTCGCCGTCCTCCTCGTTGTCGAGGACCGTCTCGTCGACCACGATCAGCAGGTCGCGATCCGGCAGAGGCAGGCAGTTGTGGGTGCCGCCGCCAAAGGGCGGCGCCCAGTTGCGATGCGCAATCATCCTGGGAGCCGCGCGGTCCTTCACATCGACCACGACGAGGCAGGCATCGCGCCAGCCGCAATAGGCGGTGTCGCCATGGACGATCGGGTGGTGCAGGCTGTAGCGCCCCTCCGCAAGCGGCCAGTCCGGCACCTCGTCGGCAGCGACGTTCATTCCCGGCAGCCAGAAGCGGCCGACGATCTCCGGTCTTGTGGGATCGGACATGTCGATGGTCACGAGAATGAAGTCGGTGAACCCCTCGATCTGCGCGGACGCATAGGCCCAGCGCCCGCCCGCATACCAGATGCGATGGAGGCCAACGCCATTGACCGGCATGAAGCCGATCTGTCGCGGGTTTACGGGATCGGTCAAGTCGTAGACGGCCATGCCGGCGGAGTGGTTGCGGTCCGCCGACTGCATCGCCTTGGAGATATCGCTAGTATCTGCCTTGTAGTAGTTGCGTTCGTCGTCGCTCTCCGGCTTGGCAAACTGGTCCTGCGCGTGAACCGTCAGCAGGAGGTTGTCATGCACCTGAAGATGCAGCGACCAGGTATTGGCCGGGGAGGGGATATAGTTCACCGTGCGAGGGCGGGAGGGATCGCGAACGTCGATCACGCTGAAGCCCTTCGAGAAGATGTGGGCCACATAGGCGTAGCCGTCGCGCACCATGATCTGCGTACCGTCGGATCTCCCTCCCTGGGTGCAGTGGCCAATCAGTTGCATGTTGAAAGCGTGGGCGGGCGCGCGCAGGGTGGTTGCGGTGGTCATGGTTTCCTCTCCGGGGGAACGTCTGGCTGTCCACCGCCTCCTTCGAGGTGCGGCAGCGGATGCCGGATCGCTTTACGAATAGATCATTTGTGTTTATATAAAACATATGAACATTCCCGTTGGGACTCGTCAAGCGCCGCGTCCCGCTTTTTGCCTTGACCGGGTCGTCGGTCCTGGGGCAAACGCGCTGGACCAAGGTTGGCCGGTTTCGGCTTGAAGTTTGGCGGAGCCTGATTCGTAATGCCGTCGCGTTTTCACGCGGAGGCCCCTGCGTCAGACGGGGCCGACGTCTTGGCGCGTGCCTGAGAGATCGTCCATGACTGCATTCGAGACGCCGATCATTTCCGAGGAAGACGCGCTGCTGGCCCGTGTGGCCTGGTATTACTACCATGATGGGCTGACCCAACAGGCGATTGGCGAAAAGCTGGGTCTGCCGCGTATCAAGGTCTCCCGAATGCTTGAGAACGGTCGCCGCAGCGGCATGCTGGAGGTGCGGATCAACTCCGCCTTGCAGGGATGCCTGGAGATCGAGCGTCGCTTGCAGGACCGGTTCAAGCTGGAGGAAGTGCGAGTCATCCCGCATCTACCGGGGGAGCCGCGCAGCGAAAGGCTTGGCCAGGCCGCGGCCCAGTTCCTCATGCAGCGCCTGGATGAAGGCGGGCTTCTGGCGGTCGGCTGGGGGGAAATGGTCGGCGCGGCGATCCGCCGCCTGGGGCATCTGGTGAACGATCGCCGGATCGACCTTGTCGGCATGACCGGCGGTGTTCAGGCCTATGTCGACGGGCTTCGTGTGGTCAGCGCCGATTGCAAGATGTTCCTCGTGCCGGCGCCGCTGGTGGTGGAGGATGCCCAGATCGCCAAGGCGATGCTGCGCGACGCCAGCGTGCGCAACACATTGCAGATGGCGCTGAAGGCCGATTTCGCGCTGGTCGGCATTGGCGCGGTTGACGAGACCGCCAGCGTCATCCGCCGCGGCTATGTCCACCCCGCAGAGATTGAGGCGATGCGCCGGAGCGGCGCGATCGGCGACGTTCTTTGCCGGTTCTTCGATGCTGAGGGCAAGGAGATCGACCTGCCATTGCACGAACGGGTGATCGGCTTGCCGCTGGAGAGCTACCGCGAGGCTCCGCGGATGATCGCCGCCTCCGGTGGCCTCGATAAGGTACCCGCGATACGGGCGGCCCTGCAGGGCGATTTCATCAATATCTTCATCACTGACGAGCAGACCGCCCACGCTCTGGTGGGGTGATCCGCGCGCTTCTTCCCGCCTGTTTTCCGACCTTCCCGCCCCCTGCCTGGCAGGGCGTGCGGCTGCGCGCGCAGGTGCCGATGGCGCGGAGGTAAAACGAGGCGCTTGACACTCTTTCCAAGCTGTGTGTTCAATTGATCCAACAAAAAACAAATGAACATATTTCTGGGAGGGAATATTGGCACTCGTACAAGACGATGGCCCGGCTGCGCGGCAGCGCCAGGTGCTCGAAACCTCGAACTGGCGCGGCAACCTGCCCCCGCTCTTCGGCCCCACGAAGGTCCCGCTGGCTGCGCCGGCGCTGATGCTGGGCATCATTGCCCTGATCATGGCCTTCACCACGCCGAGCTTCTTTTCCGTCGGCAACATGCGGGCGATCTCCCTCGACGCGTCGCTGATCATGTTGCTGGGCATCGGTATGACGGCCGTCATCACCGCCCGTGGCATCGATCTGTCGATCGGCGCGATTCTGACGCTGTCCAGCGTTGCCTTTGCGGCCGCCCTTAAGGATTTCGGCCTGCCGCTCTGGCTCGCGGTGCTTGTCGGTTTCGCGACGGGAGGGCTTTGCGGCCTGATCAACGGTCTGCTGATCACCAAGCTACGGATGCCGGACTTCATCGTCACGCTTTCGACGGAGCTCGTGTTCCGCGGGCTTGCGCTGGTCTATGCCGGCGGCGGCGTCTTCTTCGGCTTTCCGGAATTCGTCACCTGGCTCGGACGCGGGCGGCTGCTCGGAATCCCGATGCCGCTGATTATCGCGCTCACCTTCATCGTCGCGGCGCATTGCATCTTTGCCTATCACAAGATCGGCGCCCGGCTGCATGCGGTCGGCGGCAACCCGATCGCGGCCCGGCGGCTCGGCATCAGCGTCCTCAACTACCGGGTTGGCGTCTATGTGTTCATGGGCCTGATCGCGGCGCTTGGCGGCATCATCCTGACCGGTCGTCTCGATGCGGTCGTCGCCTCGGGTGCGGTGACAATCCTGCTGAACACGGTCGCGGCGGTGATCGTCGGCGGCACCAACCTGTTCGGCGGACGCGGCTCGATCATCGGCACGCTGCTCGGGGCGTGGTTGCTCGCCACCATCACCAATGCCGTGGTGATGCTCGGCTTCGAGGCCTTCTGGCAACACGTGGCCGCCGGCGCCGTCATCCTGATCACCATCGGCCTCTACTCCCGCAGCAACAGCCGCAGCGAGGAATAGATTTACCCAAATACCAAAAAAACCAAAGTGGAGGAGACGAAATGACCAAGAAGACCCTTGCAAGAACAATCCTGCTGACCGGAGCCGCAACCCTTGCCCTGTCCTTGCCGCTTGCGGCCCAGGAGGTGCCGGCAGGCGCCAAGGAGCGCGGCTACTTCCTGCTCCCCGAGCTGCACGAAATGGTGCCGGCCGAACGGGCGGCCATGGACGAGTTCATGAAGTCGGTGGTTGCCGAGCCGGTTGCCAGCACCAAGACGTTCGACAAGCCGCTGCGCATCGCCTTGATGTTCCCGAGCCTTGAAACCTCGGACGCCTGGGCCCGTCTCAATATCTCGACCCGCAAGCGCCTTGAAGAACTCGGCGTGCCCTTCGAGATCACCGAGTTCATGATCAAGCCGGACGAGCACGACCGGCAGGGTGCACAGGTCGAGCAGGTTCTGGCCGGCAACTTCGACTATGTCGTGATCGGCCCGTCCGAGTATCAGGTGCAGAAGTCGAACATCTCCCGCCTTGCCGAGACCCTGCCCACGCTGGTGATGAACGTCGTCAATCCTTTCGTGGACACCTACGGCACCGACAAGCAACCGATTACCCATGTCGGTTTCGACCATACGATCGGCGCCGAGGCTCTGTGTCAGTGGGTGATCGGAGAGACCGGCGGCGAGGGCAAGTTCGCACTCGTGCGCTACATTCCCGGCCTCATCGACAGCCAGCGGTCGGACCATTTCGCCGACTGCGTTACCAAGAACTCCAACATGGAACTGGTCGGCGAGTTCGAGGCGAACGGCGACCGCGAGCTCGCCTTCAGCGGAGCCAACGCGCTGTTGAGCCGCCATCCCGACATCCGGATGCTGCACGCGGGCAACACCGCCGTGGCGCTTGGCGTGCTGGCGGCCGCGACCGAGCGCGGCGTTCTGGATGACGTCATCATCAACGGCTGGGGCGGCGGCGCCGACGAACTGAAGTCGATCAAGGAAGGCGGCCTGAAGGTGACGGCGTTCCGCGTCAATGACGACTGGGGCGTCGCGGTCGCGGAAGCCATCCGGGCCCACGCGCAGGGTGACCCGGTGCCGGTCGTCCTGGCCGCGACGATCAAGCCGCTGGACTACAAGATGTCGAGCGAGGCGATCGACGCGGAAACTGCGCATGCTTTCCGCTATTCCGGCCAGCTCGACCGCTGAGCCTCCCATGTTGCGGGGGCCGCGATGTGGCCCCCGCCTCCAAGATATCTGCGAAGACTGGATGGCATGACATGAGCGTGGTTCTGCGCGGAATTTCCAAATCCTACGGGCCGGTGAAAGCGATTGAGAACATCGATCTGGAAGTGAAAGCCGGCGAGGTGGTCGGGCTGCTGGGAGACAACGGCGCGGGCAAGTCCACCTTGATGAAGGTGCTGGCAGGCGCGGTGACGCCAGACACGGGCACTATCGAAGTGGACGGCGAGCTCTGTTCGTTTTCAAGTTCGTCGGAGGCGCGAGATACCGGCATTGCGATGCTGTACCAGGATCTTGCGTTGTTCGACGACATGCCGGTGGTGCACAACATCTTCCTCGGCCGCGAGATCACCAACCGCTTCGGCTTCCTGAAATACGGCGAGATGCGAAAGCGAGCCCAGGAGATCGTCAACAGCTTCTCCGTGCGCCCCTTCGATGTCCGTACGCCGTCCGGCCACCTGTCGGGTGGCCAGCGGCAGGTGTCGGCGCTGGCGCGGACCACCGCCTTCGGCAGCCGCTATATCATCCTCGACGAGCCAACATCGGCGCTCAGCCCGAGCGCCAGGGACGAAGTCCTCTCCGTCGTGCGGGAACTCGCCGACAAGGGCATCGGCATCATCATGGTCAGTCACGACCTGGGCCATGTGCGCAAGGTCTGCGACCGGGTGGCCATCCTGCATCTGGGTATGATGGCCGGCATGCGTGACATGGCAACCACCTCCCAGGACGAAATCATCTCTCTCATCGTTCAGGGACACGCCTGAACCAACGACCTTCCCAAACGAAAGGACAACGCCATGCGGCGGAATGGAATTCTCAACGTGAAACTGAGCCGGGCCATCTCCGAGATGGGCCATGACGACATTCTGCTCGTCACCGATGCCGGTTACCCCATGGCCTATGACGACCGGGTCATCGATCTGGCCCTGTGCCCCGGCGTGCCGGATCTGGTTACCGTGCTGCGGGCGATCCGCCAGGAAATGTGGGTGGAAGAATACCACATGATCGAGGACGCCAAGGAGAACAACCCGAACGCCTGGAACGGCGTCGCCGAGGTCTTCCCCGACGCCAAGGCCAGCACCCGTCCCAACAGTTGGTTCCACGAGGATGGTTATCGCGGTGCGAAATACATCGTGCGCACCGGCGCCTGGATGCCCTGGGGCAATGTCGCGCTCGTCTCCGGCATTCCCGTCCAGGAATGGTTCAGCAACACCGGAGCGCCGGTTCCGGAGAGCTGGACGGAGCGTCACGAGTTGAATGTGAAGTTCGGTAAGGTCGGCGTGGAGTGAGCCTGCAGATGTTCGTTCAATTGGTTCACATCCAGGTGAAGCCGGATCGCATCGAGGATTTCCTCGATGCCTTCCGGATTAACTACGAGGGCACGATCCGGGAGCCGGGGAACCTGCGTTTCGACGTGCTCCAGGATCCGGAGGAAGAGACGCGGTTCACCATCGTCGAGATCTTCCGCAGCGCCGAGAGCGTCGACGATCACCGTCGCACCGAGCACTACAAGACGACCGTGGCGCTGCTGGAGGACATCATGACCGGACCGCGCACCAAGGACATCTATCGACTGGTGATGTCGGATCTGGTGAACGAGCAGGTTTGAGGCGATGGATGACGTGCGGATGATCAACAGGTGGAATGACGACGAGGCGGCAGCCTGGTTGCGCGGAGCCGGGGAGGAGGAGGCCGAGCGCGACCTGGCCCTGCGCATCTACACGTCGCGGCTGATCGGCGGCGAGACCGATCTCGTGCTGCATGGCGGAGGCAACACCTCGGTCAAGACGCGGCGCCGCATGGCCGATGGTGAGCTTAGGCCCGTCCTGCATGTGAAGGGCAGCGGCTGGGACCTGGGGACGATCAAGGCTCCCGGTCTTCCCGCGCTCGAACTGGCTCCGTTGTGCGAGGCGCGGTCGGGGGCTGCCCTGTCCGATCCGCAAATGGTGGCGTTGCTGCGGGCTCATCTGCTCGATCCAGCGTCACCTAACCCATCCATCGAAACCCTGCTTCATGCGTTCCTGCCGGCAAAATATGTCGACCATTCCCATGCGGCGGCAGTGCTGGCCCTTGTGAACCAGCCTGATGCAGCAGCAATCGGTCGGCGCCTCTATGGCCGGCGCCTTGCCATCGTGCCCTATGTGATGCCTGGCTACGACCTCTCCATCGAGGCAGCGCGGATCTTCGACGAAAATCCTGACTGCGAGGGGCTTTGGCTGGTCAATCACGGTCTTTTCACGTTCGGCGAGACGGCGCGCCAGTCCTATGATCGGATGATCGAGTTCGTGAACATGGCGGAGGCGCATCTGGCCGAGCACGGGGTGCGTCTCGTTCCCCCGCTTGCCCCGCTTGGCGACACCGCCGGAAGCTGGGCCTTTCGCGATCTTCTGTCGGAGCGCATCCGGGCTGCCGGGCCAGCCTTTGCCTCGGGCGTTGCGCTCGATTTTCGCGCGGATGCGGCAATCGACACTCTCCTGCAAATACCGGACCTGGTGGAGATCACCGGTCGGGGCACGATCACCCCGGACCATGTCATCAGGGTCAAGCCGTTCCCCCTGGTTCTGGACGGCACGGAAAGCGCGGCCGAACTGGACGCCGCCCTTGCGGATTTCGCCGGGCGTTATGAGCGCTACTTCGAGCACCATGCGGTGCAGGCCAGCGAGCCGAAGACGATGCTTGACCCGCTGCCGCGGGTGATCCTGGTGCGGGGCATGGGACTGTTCGGTGTCGGGGGCAGTGATGCCGAGGCGAGGATCGTTGCCGATCTCGCGTCGCAGACGGCACGGGTCATCCAAGCGTCGGAAGCCTATGGCCGATTTACGCCGCTGTCGACGGCCGATCTCTTCGACATGGAATACTGGTCTCTGGAACAAGCAAAGCTGAAGAAATAGGGCTCGGGGCCGCCGTGTGACCTGCCCCCAGGCCTTCCAAGATGTGCTGGGAGGGTGCCGGTTAGCCGGACTGCCGGTTCGCCTGGGGAGCAATCACGCAGCCCAGCACAAGATAGATCAGCAGGATGCAGGCCAGCGCTGCCATCAGCAGGATGCCGAGTCCGGCGCCGAAATAGCCGCCATAGACGGTGACCGCGAAATCGATGACGAGCAGAGCGGCTCTCGGCAGTTCACCGCCGCGAGGCGCGCTCACCCAGGCGCGCAGCCTCGGTCCGGCGGCGAAGAGCAGCGTTGCCGCCAGCAGCAGCCAGGGATCAATTGCCGGAAGACCGCGTTGCTGGTCGCCGCCAGCAGCGCCGCGCCGACGATGCCGCCGAGGATGAAGACGGGGGCGCTGGCCTTCAGCCGCGCCGACTGGGAAGGCGGAGCTCCTCGCGATATCCCAGCAGGCTCGTGGCATGGCCCGGCCAGATCGAGATCGCGCTGGTGGCATTGGCGGCGACCGGCGGCCCACCGATATGCAGCAGCGCGGGAAAGGTGAAGAACGTGCCCCCGCCGGCGATGGCGTTGCAGGCGCCGCCGACAAGCCCGGCTGCCAGCAGCAGGAACATCTCGGCAAGGCCGACTTCGACGCCCCCAATCTCAGCCCCGCGCGCCTGCGGCGAAGGCGTCGAAAAGCCTTCGCCCCTCGGCCCAGGAGCCCAGACTGCTCGCCCCGTTGATGTGGCCCCTTGCGCCGATCTCGACGAGCCCGGCCCCCCAGTCCCGCGCCCGCCGGCGGGCATGCTCCGGCGTGCCGTAGGGATCGTCGCTGCTGGCGACAATCAGCGCCGGGAACGGCAGCGCCCGCGCCGGCACATCGCGAAAGCTCGCTGCCTCGCCCGGAAAGGCCGGTCCCTCCGGGTCCGGCACCGCCACCAGGAACGCCCCGCGCACGCGACCGACAAGCCGTTCCCCCGCATGGGCGACCAGCAGGCAGGCGAGGCTGTGGGCGATCAGCAGCGGCGGACGGGAAAAGCCGGCGAGCGCCCGCTCCAGCGCGCCCATCCACTCGGCAAGTTCCGGCCGGTCCCAGTCGGCCGGGGCAAATCGCCTTAGCCCGGCATCCTCCGCTTCCCACAGGCTCTGCCAATGTGCCTCGCCCGACCCGCCGATGCCGGGAAGAACCAGTCCGTCCGTCATTGCGCGCCCCTGCTGTGTTCGCCAGCCCGGCAGGAAGACTACAGGGCGAACCACCGTGGAGGAAACTGAAGCGATCTCAGCCGGCATGGAGCATTTCTCACGCACCTTCGGCAACAGTTTTGGCGCGAATTGTCCCTCATCCGTCCGGAGCGTGCATTTCGCCCTTTGAGGGCGGCGCTATCCTGCGGATACTGTCCCTCGTCAGGAGATACCGGAAATGTCCGCAGATACCGCCCTCATCGTCGTCGACGTCCAGGAGTCCTTCCGCCACCGGCCCTACTTCCGCGAGGAAGGGCTCGGCCTCTATCTGGAGCGCCAGCAGGCGCTGATCGACGGTGCCGCCGCCGCCGGCATTCCGCTGGTGCAGATCTTCCATGTGGAAGAGACCGGTCCGTTTTCGGAAGGCTCCGGCTTCGTCGTGCCGCTTTCCCCGCTGCGCCTTGCCGCCGACGCGGTCTTCCGCAAGCGGCGCCACAGCGCGCTGGTCGGCAGCGGCCTCGACGTCTGGTTGACCGAGCGCGGCATCCGGCGGCTGATCGTCTCGGGCATCCGCACCGAGCAGTGCTGCGAGACGACGACGCGCCATGCCTCGGATCTCGGATACGAGGTCGATTTCGTCGGCGAGGCGACGCTGACCTTCCCGATGACCGATGCGGCGGGGCGCGAGTGGAGCGCCGCCGAGATCCGCGCCCGCAGCGAGCTGGTGCTTGCCGGCCGCTTCGCCCGCATCGCCACGGTGGAGGAGGCGCTGGCCGCGGCCACGACCGGCCGGCTCGCCGCATGAGCGAGGCGGCGCGCGTGCGGACCATACCCGTCTTCGTGGTGGTTCCGCCGCGCGCGCTGCTGCTCGACATTGCCGGCCCGGTCGAGGTGTTGCGCAAGGCCAACATGGAGCAGGCGCGGCTGCGTTTCGATGTGACCTATGTCGGCCCGGCGACGAGTGTCACCAGTTCCGTCGGCCTTGCCGTTGCCGGCATCGCGCCGCTGCCCGCCGCCCTTCCCGACGGGGCGATGGTGGTGGTCTCGGGCGCCGCCGACAGGCCGCTCGGCAGCGAGGCCGACACGCGCAAGGACGACGCGCCGCTGGAAGCGGAGATCGCCGACTGGCTGCGCCGGGTGGTGCGCCTCGGCATCCGGCTGGTGACGATCTGTTCCGGCGCGCTGCTCGCCGCCCGTGCCGGCCTGCTGGAAGGGTGCGAATGCACCACCCATCACGCGGCGATCGAGGACCTGCGCCGCGCCGCGCCGACCGCGCGGGTGCGCGACAACCGCCTGTTCGTGGAGGACGGCGAGCGGCTGACCAGCGCCGGCATCACAGCCGGCATCGATCTCATGCTGGCCATCGTCGCGCGCGAGGCCGGCCACGACGTGGCGCTGGCGGTCGCGCGCTATCTCGTCGTCTATCTGCGGCGCGGCGGGGCCGACCCGCAGCTTTCGCCCTGGCTGGAAGGGCGCAACCACATCCATCCCGCCATCCACCGGGTGCAGGACGCGGTCGCCGGCGATCCGGCCCGCGCCTGGACCGTCGCCGCGCTCGCACGCCTTGCCGCCACCAGCCCGCGCAATCTCTCACGTCTGTTCAACGAGCATACCGGGCTCAGCGTCACCGATTTCGTCAACCGCATGCGCATCGCGCTGGCACGCGAGATGGTGCTCGGCTCGCGGCTCGACATGGAGGAGATCGCCGCCAGAGCCGGCTTTTCCTCCGCCCGCCAGTTCCGCCGGGCCTGGAACCGGCTGCATCCCGCCTCGCCGACCAGCCTGCGCGCCGCCGCCTCCTGAGGCGGGGCGGCTCACAGCGCGTGCGGCCACCCTTCGGCGATCTCAAGTGCCCTGAGCGCGAAGCGCTCGGCGAGCGGCGTAAGCTTCGCCGCCTCCGGGTCGGAGGCATTGCCGAGCCGCGCCCGCTCGGCGATGCCGACGAAGATGACGGCGAAGCGGTAGAGCGCGAAGGCCTTGTGGAAGGGCAGCAGCGGGGGCGAGCCGGGCGCCGCCTGCATGTAGCGGGCGACGAACGCGTCTTCGCGCGGCAACTGCATCGCGGCAAGGTCGATGCCCAGCAGCCCGCCATATTCCTCCGGCGCGGTGTACCAGGGCATGCAGCAGAAGCCGAGATCGGCGAGCGGATGGCCGAGCGTCGACAACTCCCAGTCGAGGATCGCCACCACCTTCGGCTCGCTTGGGTGGAACATCAGGTTGCCGAGCCGGAAATCGCCGTGGCACAGCGACACGCGCCCGTCGTCCGCCGGCTGGTTGGCGCTCAGCCAGTCGAACAGCGCCTCGATGGCGGGGATGGGCGCCAGCTCCGACTGGCGATACTGCCGGTCCCAGCGGCTGATCTGCCGCTCGAAATAGTTGCCCGGCTTGCCGTAGTCGCCAAGGCCGACCTCTTCCGGCACGAGGGCGTGCATCGCCGCCATCGCCTCGGCCGCCGCCATCCAGATGGCGCGGCGCTCGCCGGCAGACAGCTCCTGCAGCGAGGTGTCGGTGAAGACGCGTCCCTCGACCCGCTCCATCAGGTAGAACGGCGTGCCGATGACCTCGGCATCCTCGCAATAGAGCACCGGACGCGGCACCGGCACGCCGGTCGGTGCCAGCGCCTGCAGCACCCGGTATTCCCGGTCGATGGCATGGGCCCCGCGCAGGATCGGGCCGCCGGGCTGCTTGCGCAGCACGTAGCGTTCGTGTCCCCGGTCCAGGAAGAAGGACGGGTTGGACTGGCCGCCGCCGATCCGCTCCAGCACTATCTCGCCCGTCGTAGCGCCGAGCTCGGCATCGAGCCGCGCGGCGAGCCTCGCCGCGTCGAAGCCGGGTCCGCTCATTCTCCGGTCTCCCAGCGCCAGGCGTCGCGCCCGTCCTTTTCCAGGTGCCGGTAGAGCACCATCTTGTGCACCTCGTCGGCGCCGTCCACCAGCCGCGCATGCCGGCAGCCGCGGCGCGCGCCACCGCGAAGGCGCCGGTCAGGTTGGTGTCGATGACGCCGGCAAACTCCTCCGCCGTCATGGCAAGCGCTGCGCCCGCGCCGGCAACGCCCGCATTGTTGATGAGGATGTCGAAGGGCGCGCGCCCGGCGAACAGCGCCGCGACGCTGTCCGCATCGGCCACGTCCATCTCCGCCGCCTCGGCGTCGTGTCCCGCCTCGCGCAGGGCGGCGGCATTCGCTTCCACCTTGTCGAGGCGCCGCGCCGCCAGCGTCACGCTGGCGCCGGCTTCCGTCAGCACCTTGGCGAAATGCTCGCCGAGCCCGCTCGAGGCGCCGGTGACCAGCGCCCGTTTTCCGTCAATCCGCAAGTCCATGTCCGCTCCTCACGCTTCGCCGCGCCGTTTGCGCTCGGCATCGTCCCAGGCGGTCAGCGCCTGATAGTCTGGCACGAAGCCGAGGCCCTTGCGCGCGTCGGAGGAGATGGCGTCCTGCGAGGTCACCCCGTCAATCACCGCCGGCGCGTTGGCCAGCCCCCGGCGGATGGCGTCCGCCAGATCGTCCGGGTTCTCCTCCCGCTCGCCATGGGCGCCGAGCGCCTCGCTCATCGCCGCCGCGCGCACCGCGCCCACCACCGAGGGATGGTCGGCCGGCACCAGGCCGCGGCTCTCCTGCGTGTCGAGATAGAGCGCGTCCGCCGCATCGAGGAAGCGGACCAGAGCCTTGCCGGCATCGCGCGCGAACTGCGGCTGATCGGCGAGCTCGGCTTCGCCTCCTATTTTCTCACCGTGCAGGACATCGTCCGCTTCGCCCGCAGCCAGGACCCGCCAATCCTCTGCCAGGGGCGCGGCTCCTCGGCCAACTCCGCCGTTTGCTATTGTCTCGGCATCACCTCGGTCAATCCGACCGAGTTCGACCTCTTGTTCGAGCTGGGCAGTGCAGCCGCGGCCGGGGCCGACGCGGCGCGGGCCGTCGCGATCCGCAGCGAGGAGCGCACCACCTCGAAGGCACCGAGATAGGCCCCGTCGGTGCTGGTCGCCCGGCACAGCTCGCCGGCCGGCGTGTCGGTGCAGGGGTCGCTGGAGGCCATCCACTGGCGCGGGTTCAGCATGATCTGCTGCAGCTCGCCGCCGACGCTCCGCGACAGGGAGGCGGACGGCTGCCCGGCCTTCGCCCCGCCCGCGGTCTCGTAGAAGAAGGGCGCGTCGATCTCCCAGCCCTGCGGCAGGATCAGAGCCAGCCCCGTCACCGGGTCGTGATAGGCGCAACCGGACGGGGCCCGGCAGGCCATGCCCTGGCTTTCCTGCGCCAGGGTGCCGGCGCCCGAGGACCCGGCATCGCCGCGCTGTCCGGGCGGGTTCTGCTCCGCCTCGCCGCCACCGACCAGCGGGATGACGAAGTCGTTGGGCTGTCCCGGCACGATCTCGACCACGCCGCGGAACTCGGTCTCGCCGGGGCCCGTGACCCGGACCTCGTAGCGCCCCGGCTCGAACTCGCCCTCGCCGACCGCCATCTCCGTCTGCGGCGCCCAGGCTTCCGGGCTCATGTCCGGATCGAGCGGCACGGCCGACCACCACAGCGGCGTCGGCGGAAAGCCGTCCGGTAGGCGGAAGGTGGCGGGCACCATCGGCAGCGCGTCCTGTCCGGGCGCGGCCTGCGTCGCCGCGAAGGCGCGCTCCGCCAGCTCCGTGCTGGTGGTGCGGTCGGCATCCTCGTAAGGAACGCCGACGCCGAAGGTCCGGGAGAACAGGATCTCCTTCTGGTTGGCCGACAGGTAGCGCAGCTCGTAAAGACCCGGCTCGGCCGGAGCCTTCAGGCCCATGCGCCCGTTCTTGCTGAGCGAATAGCCCCAGTCGCCTTGGTAAGTGCCGGCAGGATCTCCCGGCCGTGCGATGACGACGCGCTGCTCGACCTGGTCCGGCCCGCGCCAGGTGAAGGGAAACCGCTTGTCCGGCTCCACCGAGCCGATGGGGTCGAACCCGTTCGACGCGGCAACCACCTCGACCGGCTGCCGGGCGATGATGCCCTCGCCATTGTTCTTGAAGAGAATGAGGTCGTAGTCGCCCGGCTCGGGCGGCGCCTGTTTCGTGAACGGGTTGTTGCCGGTGTTGCCGCTGCCGCCGATCACGCCGTAGGACGGGCTGACATCGGGCTCTGCCTCGCCGCGCCGGGTGAAGCCCGCATAGTCGACGGGCCGCGCCGTTCCTTTGTAGGAGATGCGGTAGGTATGGCCGGCCTCGGCCTTCGGCCCGATGTCGAAGAAGTTTTCCTGAACAGTCGGTTCGGGCTCTGGTTCTGGCATCGGCTCCGCCGCGGCGATCTGGTTGAGCGCATCGGTGAGCTCGGCGCCGGACTGCGGGCGCAGCAGCCGCCCGCCGGTCTGGTCGGGCACGCAGGCGAGCGCGTTCGCCTGCTGTTCGCTCAGGCCGAAGCCGACCACATGGGCGCGGATCTTGATGCCTTCGTTGGCCAGTTGCGCGGCAACCGCGCAAGGGTCGGCATTGCAGGTCTCCAGCCCGTCGGTGACGAGGATGATGTCGGCTTCTTCCGCCGTCGGCGGGATCTCTCCGGCCGCGATCCGCAGGCTTTCCGAGATCGGCGTCATGCCGCGCGGGTTGATGCGGTTGAGCCGCTGCGACAGGGCGCCGGGGTTCTGGCTGCCCGCGCGGGCGATGATCTCGATGTCGGAGCAGTCGCCGCGCCGGTTGTGGCCATAGGCGATGACGCCGAGCGGGATGGACGCATCGCGTGTGGCGAAGAACTGCCCCATCACGTCGCGCGCCACCTCGATCTTGGTGATGCCGCCGTCGAGCTGGCCCCACATCGAGCCGGAGGCATCGAGAATGAGGATGGCCGCCTTGCCGGATTGGGACGACGATGACTGGGCGTGCGCCGCCTGCGTGACGGCAAGCGCGCCGAGCGTTGCGGCGGCGAGCGCCGCCGTGAAGCCGGACTGTTTCATGATCTTCCTCCTCGTGCGGCCGCTCAGTCGCGGGCGAGCCTCAGGGCCGGTCGCAACACGTTCTCGGCGCGCGGTATGGTGATGCGGGCCGAAAAGGGCTGGGCCTCGCCCGAGGCGAGCTGCCGATAGCTGCCTTCGACCGTGACCGACCCGTCGACGAGAAGTGTCTCGCGCAGGTCGAAGGAAATGGTGCCGCTCTCGACGCTGCCGGAGGCCAGGGTGACGGGCGCGCCCGCGTCGTTGCGCTGCACCAGCTTGAAGACGCCGAGGAAGGCGCCGTCGGGCGCGCCGGCCAGCCCGTCCTCGCCGACGATGGCGCCGGATGTGGCATCGCTGTCGCCGAGGCGGACCAGCACCATGCAGAGCATGGTCAAGGCCGGCGCATCGTCGAACACCATGCCCTGGACGCCGACGACGAGGCCGCCGCCTGCGTCCGTGCCGTAGAGCCCGCCGCCCGCAAAGCCGGCGGTGAGCCCGCCCGAGATCTCGCCCCTGGTGACGGGGGCGTCCGGCTTGCTCTCCACATAGGTGCGGAATTGCGAGATGTCGAAGCCGGGCGGCGGCATGTCGCAGGCGGCCGGTCCGAGCGTGTCGAATACGAAGTCCGCTTGCGGTTCGGGTTGTGCCTGGGCAGCGGTCGTCGCAAGCAGGGCGAGGGCCGCGAGGCCGCCGCAGGCAAGGCGTGGTCTGAAAATCATCTCATGGGTCCTTCAGGTGCTGAATGGTGCCCCCATCAGCGGTCCGGTTCCGGCAGTTGCGTCCCTGCTTTGCCACCCTTCGAGGCAACTGCCGGATTGAGCCGGACCAAAGCGATTTCGATGCCGAGGCGCGGCGGGCCTTACGCCTGCTGCTGCGCCGGGTCCGGCCCGGCAGTCTGGCCGGGCGCCGGCGCCGGAGACCACAACCCGCTCTTCTGCTTGATCGCGTCGAACTTCTTGGAGACCTGCGACAGCTTCGCGTCCCAGGCCGGATCCGGCGTCTGGCCGGCGGTGACCTTGAAGAAGGCCTGCAGCATGCAGGCGATGGCGAAGGGCTCGATCAGGGCCGCCTTGACCGCCCAGGCGAAGATCAGTGCGAAGACGATGCCGCCGGCCGACCAGGCGCCGGGGATCAGGTAGACGACCGCCGCGGCCGGAGCCAGCATGACCAGGAACACCAGGAACGACAGGCCGTAGACGATGACGGTCAGCACGGCGGCGTTCTTCATCATCCGCCCGGCATTCTGACCGTAGAGCACCAGGGCGGTGCGGGCCGAGGCCCAGGGATTGTCGCTGCGGGTGCGGATCGCATGGGCCAGGATCACCTCGTCGACGAGGCCGATGGCGATGCGCAGGAAGGCGCGCACCAGCCCCATGATCTGCTGGACGCCGGGAATGGGCAGGAATGAGGCGATGCCCTGGATCAGACCGGTCACGGCGGCGAGCACGCCCTTGACCAACTGGTCGATGGCGAAGAGCACGCTCGCCTCGGCGAAGCGGGCGGTCACCACCTGCCGGGCATGGGCGATCTGGCTCTTGCCGTCCGGCATCTGCTTGCCGTCGATGAGTTCCACCAGCACGGCGATATGGCCGGCCTTGACCACATAGAGAATGTATTCGCGCAGCAGGTAGATGACGCCGGCCGTCAGGCCGAAGCCGGCAATGCCGCCCCACATGGTGGAATTGGCACGAAAGCCCTCGTCGCCGAAGCCGCCGATACCCCAGCCGATGCCGGCTCCGGTGCCGGTGACGATCACATAGGCGCAGGCGATGCCGAAATAGACCACCATCCGGAAGACGATGAAGGGGGCGGTCTTCGCCATCAGGCCGAGCGACCGGCCAATACTGAAATCCCACATTCAAGGGTCTCCCGCAGCAGATGTGGTCATGAATCGCGCCATCCCGTGCGGGATGCGAGGCGAGCGTAGTCGCTTCGCAGGTTCCGCTCTTGGGGGCGGCGGTAGCGGATGCGGGCCAGGCGGCACAGATCCGGCTCTCTCGCGCCTTCGTGATCCGCGTGCCGGGCCGGGCGGCCGGGCCCTGCGCTCACTTCGCGGCGAAGGCGGCGGCGAGCGCGGCGGCGCGCACGTCCCTCGGCGTCTTGCCGAAGGCGCGGCGGAAGCTGGCGTTGAACCAGGACAGGTCGCTGAAGCCCGACGACAGCGCGATCTCGCTGATGCCGAGCGCGCTCTCGGCCGGATCGCACAGGCGCCGGTGGGCCAGCAGCAGCCGACGCTGGGCGACATAGTCGCGAAAGCTCGTCTCCTCGCCGGCGAACAGCGAGCGGATGTAGCGCGGCGAGATGGCATGGCGCGCGGCGATCCACTCGCTGGCGAGCTGCGACGAGACGAGGTTCTGCTCGATGTCGGCCTTGATCGCCTTGAGCCGGGCGGCGCGCACGCCGCGCCCCCTGGCGATCTCCTCGGCCTCGCGCGAGGCGCCCATCGCCATGATCGTCAGGTCGTGGATGTGGCTGGAGCAGGTGGCGATCTCTTCGGCCGGCAGCAGGGCCAGTTCCTCGTGCAGCGAGCGGGCGTAGCGCAGCAGCAGCCGCCATTGCGGCGTCACCGGCTGCACCTCGCGCAGGGCGCCGTTGAGGCTGGTGCCGGCGGAGGCGAGAAGGGCGCGCGGGATCGACAGGTAGAAGGCGTCGTTGCGCTCGCCGTGGAACTCGGCCGAGCCGGGCATCTCGTTGGGGTCGAGATAGACCGAGCCGGGCGTGCACACGACGTTGCTGCCGCCCTGCTGGTACATGGAAAAGCCGCCGGACAGCGGCACATGCACCATGACGTTGTCGCCGGTTTCCGCCGCCAGCGCCTGGGTCCGCACCACGCCGCACCGGGAGTGCATCGTCTGGCCGGTCATCAGGCCGGGCAGCAGGCCGATGGTCGTCTCCGAGCGGAAGCTGGCGCTGTCGTCCGGGGTGATCTCAAGCCGGCACATGGAGGCGACGGCATCCTGGAAGGCTGCCACCCTGACATCCGGATCGAAATCGCTGGCGGAGAGGGTGAGGACGCTCATCCGGCAAATTTTACGTGTGGGAACCGGACCTGTCCAGATGAAGCACTCCCCCGGAAACGGCAGCACCCGGCACTGCAGACTTTGCTGCGGCGCCGGGCGCCATGGCGCAAGCGTGGCGATCATCATTCCCGGCGGCAGCCCGCCGCCGTTTCGCTGTCCGGCCCGGAGCGGGCATCGCATTTGCGCCATCGCCGGCAAGCGGCGGGTCAAAGTCCCGCGGCCGCCTTTCCGAACAGCGCCGCCGCCTGCGCCGCCGTGTAGCGGCCGAGGCGCACATCCTCGGCGACCAGGGCGGGATCGCGGTCCTGCGGATCGCCGTAGCCGCCCCCGCCGGGGGTTTTCACGCGCACCCGGTCGCCCGGCTCCAGCGGAATGTCCTGCGCCTTGGAAAGATGCTCGGGCACCATCGCCCTGCCGCCCTGCCACACGGTGACGGAGTTGGGTTCGCCATCCCGCCCGCCAAGTGCTCCCTGCGGCCCGAAGCGGCCATGATCCATCACGAAGCTCGCCGTCGCGTGGCCGCGCAGCAGCTCGATTTCGTAATCGAGCCCGAAGCCGCCGCGATGGCGCCCGGCGCCGCCCGAACCCTCGCGCAGGGCATAGCGGTGATACAGCACCGGGAACTGCTGTTCCATGATCTCCACCGGTGGCGCCTTGGAGATGCCGATGGTGGAACAGCCGTTGCTGAGCCCGTCATGGTCGGCGTTTCCGCCATAGCCACCGCCCGAGATCTGGTACATCACGAAGCTGGCGCCGCGCGCCGGATCAACGCCGCCGAGTGCGAAATTGCCGGAACTGCCGGCCGGCGCCGCCGTCACCCGGTCGGGCAGGGCCTCGACAAGCGCGGCGAAGACCGCCTCGGCGATGCGCTGGCTGACTTCGGCGGCGCAGCCGGAGACGGGGCGCGGGTAATGCGCATCGAGGAAGGTGCCGGCGGGACGGACGATGGTCAGCGGTTCGAAGGCGCCGGCCGAGATCGGCACATCCGGAAAGATGTGGCGCATGGCAAGGTAGACGGCCGAATGGGTCGTCGCCACCACCGAGTTCATCGGCCCGCGGCAGGGCGGCGAGGAGCCCTCGAAGTCGAAGGTCAGCTCGCCGTCCCTCGCCGTGATCGCAAGCCGGATCTCCAGCGGTTCGTTGACGACGCCGTCGCTGTCCACATAGGCGAGCGAGCGGTAGGTGCCGTTCGGGATCAGCGCCACATTGGCCCGCATCTGCGCGGCCGCGCGCCGGCGCAATTCGCCGATCGCTGCGCGCACCACGTCGTCGCCATAGCGGTCGAGAATGCGCGCGAGCCGCGCCTCGCCGACCAGCAGGGCGGCGGCCTGGGCCTTCACGTCGCCGATGCGCTGTTCCGAAACGCGGATATTGGAACAGATGATCGAGTAGATCTCCTGGTCGAGCACCCCCTTCTTGAACAGGCGCACCGGGGGAAGCCGCAGCCCCTCCTGCTCAACGGACGTGGCCGAGGCCGAGAAACCGCCCGGCACCGCGCCGCCGGTGTCCGGCCAGTGACCGGTGTTGGAGAGCCAGCAGAAGATCTCGCCGTCGCGGTAGAAGGGCATGGCGAAGCGCACGTCCATCAGGTGCGTGCCGCCGAGATAGGGGTCGTTGACGATGTAGATGTCGCCGGGCTCCGGGGCGGGCACGCGTCCGTCGCGGATCATCTCGATCAAGGTGCGGGTGGAGTACTGCATGGTACCGACAAAGACCGGCAGTCCGCCTGCTCCTTGCGCGATGAGCGAGCCGTCCTCGGCGGAGTAGATGCCGTCGGAGCGGTCGTTCGCCTCGGCGATCACCGGCGAGAAGGCAGCGCGCGAGAAGGTGAGGTCCATCTCGTCGCAGACCTGCTGCAGGCCCGACTGGATGACGCTCAGCGTGATCGGATCGATGCTCATGCGCCTGCTCCGCCGGTGTTGCCAAGGGTGATGATGATGTTGCCGTCCCGGTCCTGGACCGCGTCGTCGCCCGGCTCGATGACGATGGTGGTGTCCATCTGTTCGACGATGGCCGGTCCGACGATCCGCGCCGACAGCGGCAGGTGGTCGCGCCAGTAGACCGGTGTCTCGCGCCAGCCGTCGAACCAGACGGCGCGCGTGGCGGTCCGCGCCGCATCGAGCGTCTCCCTGCGCCCGGCCGGATCGATCAGCAGAGCGAGGTCGATGCCGGGGCGTCTGCCGATCACAGAGGTGTTGACGTTGACGAGGCTCGCTTTGATCTCGGGAAGGTCGACACGGAAACGGTGGAAATAGGCCGCCTCGAACAACTCCTGCAACTCCCCGACCGAGGGCGCCGGGCCGGGAAGCGGCACCCGCAGCAGATGGGTCTGGCCGATGAACTGCATGTCGACGGAGAAGATCTCCTTCAATTCCTCGATCGGTACGTTCTCCTTTTCCACGAGTGCGCGCCCCTCCTGGCGCTGCTGCGCGAACAGGGCATGCACCTGGGCGATGTCGAGGGCGGCAAGCGGCCGGTTGACCGTGTTGACGAAGTCGTGGCGCAGATCGGCGACGACGCACCCGAGCGCGTTGGTGATGCCCGGACGCGAGGGAACGAGGACGCGCGGCACGCCGAGTTCGCGGGCGATGGCCGTCGCGTGAAGGGGACCGGCGCCGCCGAAGGCGAAGAGCGCGTAGTCGCGCGGGTCCTCGCCAAGGCTGATCGAGACCATGCGCACGGCCTCGGCCATGCGGGTGTTGGCGATGCGCAGGACGGCGGAGGCCGCCTCCTCGGGGGTGACGCCCAGCGGCGCGCCGAGTTTTTCAGCGAAGATCGTGATGAGATCTTCCCGCGAGATACCATTCGGGACGGAGTTGAGCTTGTCCGGGTTCATCCGCCCCAGCAGCAGGTTGGCGTCGGAGATGGTGGGCTCCGTGCCGCCGCGCCCATAGCAGATGGGCCCGGGGACCGAGCCGGCACTGTCCGGTCCCACCTGGAGCAGGCCCGCCCGGGTGATGCGGGCGATCGAGCCGCCGCCGGCACCTACCGTGCGCACGTCCACCATGGGAACGTGAATCGGCATGGCGTATTCGATCTCGATCTCGTTGGAAACGGCCGGTTCCGCGTCGCGGATCAGCGCCACGTCGGTGGAGGTGCCGCCCATGTCGTAGGTGAGAAGGTTGGGGATGCCGGCGCGCCGGCCGGTATAGGCGGCCGCCATGACGCCCGAGGCCGGGCCGGACATCACCGTCTTCGCCGCCTCGACGGCGACGCGGCGGGCGGAGACCATGCCGCCATTGCCGTTCATGACGAGAACGTCGTGGCGGTAGCCGTCACGGGCAAGCTCGTCGGCGAGCCGCTCGACATAGCGGCGCAGCAGCGGTTGCACCGAGGCGTTGATCGCCGCCGTCACCCCGCGCTCGAACTCGCGGCTTTCCGACAGCAGCGCATGGCCCAGCGTCACGTTCTCATTCGGCCAGACCTTCCGGGCGATCTCGCCGGCCCGCAATTCATGCGCCGGATTGGCGTAGGAATGCAGGAAGTGGATAACAAGCGCCTCGCAGCCCTTGTCGAGCAACTCCTGCATCGCCGCCTCCAGTGCCGCCTCGTCGAGGGCGACCCGGACACTGCCGTCCGCTTGCAGGCGTTCAGGCACCTCCAGGCGCAGGTCGCGCGGGATGATCGGACGAAACTCGCCCTTCATGCCATAGGCCTGGGGCCGCGTGCGCCGGCCGAGTTCCAGCACGTCGCGGAATCCTTGCGTGGTAATGAGGCCTGTGCGGCAGAGATTGCGTTCCAGTACCGCATTGGTCGTCGTCGTCGTGCCATGCACGATGAGGTCGATCGCGGCGAGATCCGCGTCCACCAGTTCCAGCGTCTTGCGCACGCCGAAGGCTTGGTTGTCCAGCGTGGTCGGCGTCTTGGCGAGGCGGACCCTGCCTTGGGCGGAATCGAAAAGCACGAGGTCGGTAAAGGTGCCGCCGACATCGATGCCGGCGACGAGCGCCGTGCGTCCCGCCGTGGCGGTCTTTTCTGGTGTCGGGGTGTCGGCGATCGATGGGATCATGGTCATGGACGCTTCCTGGGTGTCGACATCGTGCGGCGAAGGGGGGACGTGGAAGCAGATCGCCTCAGGCCCGTAGGGCGCGGATCGCGGCGAGCACCTTGTCGGGCGTCGCCGGCAGGTCGGTGATCCTCGCTCCGCAGGCATCGGCAATGGCGTTCAGGATCGCCGGCGCGGTCGGGATCAGGCAGTGCTCGCCGAGCCCCTTGGCTCCGTAGGGTCCGTGCATGTCGCCCGTCTCGATGATCAGCGTTTCGATCGACGGCACGTCGCCGATGGTCGGAATGAGATAGTCGTGCAGGTTTTCCGTTCGGCCGGGCAGGAATTCCTCCATCAGCGCCAGACCGATGCCTTGGGCGACACCGCCCTGGACCTGCCCTTCCACCAGCAGCGGGTTGATCGCCTTGCCGACATCGTGAGCGGCGGTGATCCGGAGCAGCCGCACGGTGCCGAGCCGCATGTCGACCTCGAGTTCGGCGATCTGCGCCGCCGTGCCGAAGACCGCGTAGGGCACGCCCTGTCCGTTTTCGTCCAGCGGCGAGGTCGGCGGGTCGTAGGTCTCGACCGCCTCGATCACATAGGCCGTGCTGTCTGGAGCCAACTCGGCAAGGGCGATGACGCGCTGGCCGTCCGCATCGCACAGCCGGATCTCGCCGTCCGAGATCACGATTCGCGCGGTGTCCGACACGTTGCCGAGACGCAGAAGGCGGGCGCGCAGTGCCTCGCCGCACAGCCTTGCGGCATTGCCGGTGACGAAGGTCTGGCGGCTGGCCGAGGTCTTGCCCGCATCCGGGGTCACGTCGGTATCCGGTCCGACGATCGTCACCGTCTCGACCGGCACGCCGAGCGCTGTGGCGAAGATCTGGGCAATGACCGTGTTCGAGCCCTGGCCGATGTCGGTCGCGCCCTGATGCAGCATCACCCGCCCCTCGCCGGTAAGACCGGCGCGGATCGTCGACGGATTGCTCATCGAGGTGTTGCCGCAGCCGTACCAGCCGCCGGCGATGCCGACGCCGCGGCGAATGTGTCCGCCCCCGGCATTGGCCGCTTGGGCTTCGGCGAGCGCCCGCTCCCAGCGCGGCTTCAGCGCGTCGAAACAGTCGATGATGCCCATACCGCGCTCGAAGACCTGGCCGGTAACGGTCGCATCGCCGTTGGCGAGCGCGTTGCGGCGACGGAAGTCCAGCCGGTCGATGCCGAGCCGGTCGGCAAGTTCATCGTAAAGTGGCTCCTGGGCGAGCGCCGACTGCGGCACGCCGAAGCCGCGAAAGGCGCCGGCGGGGGCGGGGTTGGTGTGGATGCCGGCGCTGCGGGCGACATAGTTCGGCGTTCTGTAGGGACCGGAGGCGTGGATCGGCACGCGATTGGCCACCGTCGGGCCCCAGCTCGCATAGGCGCCGGTGTTGAACGTGCCGTCGAACTCGGCGGCGACGATGCGCCCCTCAGTATCGGCGCCGATGCGCATGCGGATCTCGGACGGGTGGCGCTTGGTCGAGGTCGCGATCGACTCGACGCGCGAATAGGTGACGCGCACCGGGCGGTTCAGCATCCAGGCGGCCAGCGCCACATAGGGCTGGCTGGTCAGATCGAGCTTGGAGCCGAAGCCGCCGCCGGTCGCCGTCGGCACGACGCGCACCGCCTCCTTCGGCAGCCCGAGAAGCCGGGCGATACTGTCCCGGTTCATCACCGGCGCCTGGGTGCAGCACTGAATTTCGATCCGATCTCCGACGCGCCGGGCGACGGCGGCCTCGGGCTCGATATAGCCGTGCTCGATGAAACCAGTGGAGAACCGGCCCTCGGCCACCACCGCCGCGCGCTCCAGCGCGGCCTCCGGTTCCCCGCGCCGGACGAAACCCCGGCACATGACATTGCCCTCGCGCCCCTCGTGCAGGTCCGCGATGGTGCCGGCGTCGGACGGCACCAGGGCGGCCGGCAGGTCCTCGTAGGCGACGGGGAAGTCGGAAAGGTCGAGCGCATTGACGAGATCGGCGGGGCCGACGACCGCCGCGACCGCCTCGCCCCGGAAGCGGATCTCGCCTTGCGCGAACATGGGCTGGTCCTCGAAGCCCGGTATCACGCCGAAACGGTTCTCGCCGGGCACGTCGGCGGCCGACAGCACCAGGGCCAGCCCGCGTTCGGCGCCCCAGGCACGGGTGTCGCCAAGGGTGAAGCGGGCGCGGTGATGGGGACTTCTGACGAGACGCAGGACGAGCGCGTCGGCGGGCGCCACGTCGTCGGCGAAAAGCTCGGCGCCGGTGACTTTCGGCCAGCCGTCGACGCGGGCCATGGCGGTGCCCACGCCGCCGGGGGCGGGCATGCCGGTGCCGCGGGCGTCGAGCACCGCGTCGATGATCTTGCGATAGCCGGTACAGCGGCACAGGACACCGCCAAGCGCGTCGCGCACCGCCTCCTCGGAGGGCTCGGCCTGCGCGCGCAGCAGGGCGAGCGCCGACACCATCATGCCGGGGGTACAGATGCCGCACTGGGCGGCCTGGTGGCGCTGGAAGGCGTGGGCGAGCGCCTCGGCCTGCGGATCGGATGTGACGAGGCCGGCAAGCGTCTCGACATGGGCCCCTTCCACCTGGCCGAGTGCCGTCGTGCAGGCGCAGACCGGCCTGCCGTCGACCAGCACGGTGCAGGCGCCGCAGTCGCCGGCATCGCAGCCGACCTTGACGTCACGCGCCCCGGCCCGTTCCCGAAGGGCAAGCGACAGGCGCTCGACCGGATCGGCGTCAATGCGGGCGGGCTGCCCGTTGAGCACGAGGGAGACCCCGGTGGCGTCCCCGGTCTGCATCGGCATCATCTCTGTGCTCCCTGGTCGATGGCCGCCATCACGGTACGGACAACCAGCTCGCGCGCCGCGTCGCGGCGATAGTCGGCGCTGGCGCGGACGTCGTCGATCGGCGAAAGCTCGGCGAGCGCGGCCTCCGCCACCGCCGCGCGGACCGCCGTCCCGGAGGCCTCAGCGCCGCGAAGGGCGGCCTCCACGCCGGCCAGGCGGCGCGCCACCGCAGAGCAGGCTCCGACGGCGACCCGTGCCTCGCCGATCCGTCCCGTGCCGTCGAGCGCCACGGCGGCGGCGACCATGGCGATGGATATGACCAGATAGCGGCGGGCACCGAGTTTCAGGAAATGGGTCCGAACCGGGCTATGGGCCGGGCTCCAGTCGGGCACTAGGATCGCGGTGACAATCTCGCCGGGGGCGAGCGCCGTCTTGCGGACCCCCAGGATGAAGTCGCCGAGCGGCAGCTCGCGAGGGCCGTTCGGGCCGGCGAGTTCGACACGGGCGTCCAGCGTCAGCAGCGGCGGGACGCCGTCCGCGGCGGGTGAGGCGTTGCAAAGATTTCCGGCGATGGTTCCCGCGTTCTGAATTTGGATCGAGCCGACCTCTCGGGCCGCCAGCCGTAGCCCGTCGAACAGCGGCGGCAAGTCCGCCCGGGCGATCTCCGACCAGGTGGTCATGGCGCCGATGCGCCAGCCGTCCCGTTGCCGCGCAATGCCCCGCAGCGCGGCGATGCGGCCGAGGTCGACGACACGGCCCCGGGGCCGGCGTCCTCCGAGCGCGGGAAAGAAATCCGTCCCGCCCGCCAGCACGCGCGCCTCGCCCCCGGCAAGCAGGGCCAGCGCGTCGCCCACCGTGTCCGGCCTGTGATAGTCCGGCCTGTCGGAATCCGGCCTGTGAGAATCCGGGGTGCGAACCTGCATCGCTGCCTCAGTTCATTTCGTTTGCATACTAACAACTTTAGCGCTCAGTCAAAATTCCTGTCAAGCACTCGGATGCGCCATTCTGACCAAAGTTTGATCATGCATTTTTTCGTTGCGCCAGCCGACATTTTTCGTTTGCATACGAACGATAAATGTCGTCATCCCCGCCGCAAGGAGCGCCCAGATCATGACGGAGACACTCGCGAACGACCGCCCGATCCTGGCGGGAGAGCCTTCTTCCTTTGCCGTGCCGGCCGGTTGCCACGCCCTTGCCGTGCGCGAGGTGCAGCACTACACGGACACGCTGTTCCGCTTCCGCATCGCCCGTCCGCCGGAGTTCCGGTTCCGCTCGGGCGAATTCGTGATGATCGGCCTGCCGAATGCCGAGAAGCCCGTGTTCCGCGCCTATTCCGTGGCGAGCCCGGCCTGGGACGAGGAACTGGAATTCTATTCGATCAAGGTGCCGGACGGACCGCTGACCCAGCATCTGCAGAAGATCCGTCCCGGCGACACGGTGCTGATGCGCAAGAAGGCGACCGGCACGCTGGTCAACGACGCGCTGCTGCCCGGCAAGCGGCTGTGGATGTTCTCCACCGGCACGGGTATCGCCCCCTTCGCCAGCCTCGTCCGCGACCCGGAAACCTATGACAAGTTCGAGACCGTCCATCTCGTCCATGGCTGTCGGACCGCCTCGGAGCTGAAATACGGTGAGGATCTCGTCGCGGCGCTGCGGTCCGATCCGCTGATCGGCGAACTGGTCGAGGGGCGTCTCCACCACTACACGACCGTCACCCGTGAACCCTTTCCCCGTCAGGGCCGGGTCACCGATCTGATCGCCTCGGGAAAGCTCTTTGACGATCTCGGCGTGCCGCGCATGGGACCGGCCGAGGATCGCGCCATGATCTGCGGCTCCATGGCCATGCTCAAGGACACCAAGGAACTGTGCCTTGGCCATGGGCTGGAGGAGGGGGCGAACAACAAGCCAGCTCAGTTCGTGGTCGAGCGCGCCTTCGTCGACTGACCCGATCTGCCGCGACACGCGGCAGAGCTGCTCGATAAATCAGCGCGGAAGGCGCGCAAAGCCGATTGACACCAAAATCCCATACATGTTTGCATACTAACGAAGCGAGCATGGGTGCCAGCAGGAGTCACGACGTTGACTGCAGCCGATGGAAAGCCTGCGAAGATCAGGTGCGATGCCTGCCCGGTGATGTGCTACATCGCCGATGGCCGCTCCGGCGCATGCGATCGATACGCCAATGACGGCGGCCAGCTCGTCCGTCTCGATCCGCTCACGATCCTGCGGCAGCGCGCCGAAAGCGGCGGCGAGATCGTTCCCTTCCTCGACAAGGAATGGGATGGCGACATCCTCCCCTCCGAGGGCGGCTTCGTCACCGCGATCGGCGCGGGAACCACTTATCCCGACTACAAGCCGGCCCCCTTCATCGTCGCCTCGACGGTCGATGGCGTCGACATGGTCACCGTCGTCACGGAGGGCATCTTCAGCTATTGCGGGGTCAAGCTGAAGATCGACACCGACCGGCATCTGGGCGACGAGTGTTCGCCCGTTCGCGCCGATGGCGAGGTGATCGGCCATGTCACCACCTCCGAATACGGCAGCCAGATGCTGTCCCTCGGCGGCGTCCATCACCTGACCGGCGGGTCCAAGAAGGAAGGCCGTGTCACCTGTTCCACCATGCTGGCGCTGTGCAACGGCGAGGCGGTCGAGCTTGCCATCGACGGCGGCGCGGCGCTCACGGTGCAGGCCGGCCGGCCCCCCGTCATCAACGGCCAGACCGAGGAGCGCATGCGCGTCGGCTGCGGCTCCGCCACGGTCGGCATGTTCGCCGCGCAGTGGAAGGGGCTGGTCGACGAGGTGGTCGTCGTCGACGACCACATCACCGGCGTGATTTCCGAGCATCAGGCGGGCAAGGTCATCGGCTGGGCGCCGACCGGCATCCGCATCAATGGCCGCCGCTCGACGCCGGGCCGCTATTTTCAGGTCGCCGACCCGGGCACCGGCTGGGGCGGCACCGATCTCACCGATCCGCTGGCGATCCTGGGCGCGTTCGACCCAAAGGTGGCGTGGCCGGGCCTGTCCCTCCTGATGGTGTCGACGACCGGCGAGCATGCCGCCTATTTCGAGCTCGACGAAGCGCTCTTGCCCGTCGGCAAGGACATGCCCGCGCGGCTGGCGCCCTCGGTTCGCCGGATCGCCGACAATTGCGAGCCGGCACTGACCTCCGTGTTGTTCATGGCCGGCGCCGGGGGGTCGCTGCGCTCCGGTGTCACCGAGCACCCGGTCGGCCTGACCCGGTCCGTACAGGGCGCGCTCACCTATGTGAGCTGCGGCGGCGCGCCGGTCTATGTCTGGCCGGGCGGCGGCATCACCTTCATGGCCGACGTCACGCGCCTGCCGCGGAACGCCTTCGGCTATGTGCCGACACCGGCGCTGGTCGCGCCGATCGAATTCACCATGCGCGCCGAGGACTACCGGGCGCTCGGCGGCCACATGGACTATGTGATGCCCCTGTCGGAGGCCCTTGAAGGCAAGACCGGCCGGCAGAACGACCATATCCTCAAGGGCCGGCGCGGGGTGCAGCCCTCTTCCGGCAATCCCTGGCCGACAGGTCCCGACAACTTTCCCTGGCGGAGACATTCGGCATGAGTGCCGCGGCTCGCATGTCCGGCGCGAGCGCGAGGCTTCTGGCCGATGGCCGCCGGCTGCACCTTCAGCACGGGCCGATCGATCTGGTGATCGAGGCAAGCGGCGAGGCCGGCGAGGTGGCGCAGGCCTACCGACAGGCCTGTGCGGCCTTCGGCCCGATTCTCGACGATCTCGTCGCCGAACTGCCGCGGCTGCGCGCGCCCGCCGGGCCTCCCCCCGAAGGATCGGTCGCCCGTCGCATGGCCGCCGCCGTCGCCCCGTTCGCCCCGGTCTTCGTCACGCCGATGGCCGCTGTCGCCGGCAGCGTCGCCGACCATGTGCTTGCCGCCCTGGTCGCCGGGCGCGATCTGGACCGCGCCTATGTCAACAATGGCGGCGACATTGCACTTCACCTTGCGCGAGGAACCTTCCGTGTCGGCATCTGCGAGGATCCGGTGACGCGGACGGCGGGTGGCGTGGTCACGCTGGCGCCGGGCGAGGGGATCGGCGGCATCGCCACCAGCGGCTGGCGCGGACGCTCTCACTCGCTCGGCATCGCCGACGCGGTGACCGTTCTGGCCGAAACGGCGGCCCGCGCCGATGCCGCCGCGACCCTGATCGCCAACGCGGTCGATCTTCCCGGTTCGCCCCGGGTGACCCGCGCGCCGGCCCGCGACCTTGCTCCCGACAGCGACCTCGGCCTGCGCCCGGTCACCGTCGGGGTGGCGCCGCTGTCGCCGCCGGAGATCGGCCGGGCTCTTGCGCGCGGCGAAGCGGTCGCCCGCGCCCATATGCGGTCGGGGCTGATCCGGGGCGCCTTCCTCGCGCTGGCCGGCGAGCGGCTGACCGTGTCCGGCGGTTCCGCCGCCGGGGCGCCCCTTTCGTTCGATTCCTGGAGGACCAAAGCCTGTGCCTGAGCCGATCCTGCGCAAGAGCGCCATCATCGTCGAGGAAATCCATCATGAAGGTGGCCCGGTCGCATCCGCGCCGCTGAAGCGCGCCGCCGCACTGAGCGTCATCCAGAACCCGTTCGCGGGCCGCTATGTCGAGGAGATCACCTCCTTCATGGACGACCTCAAGCCGCTCGGCCTGAAAATGGCGAGGGACCTCATCGACGCGCTCGGCGGCGATCCGTCCGTGGTCGAGGGTTATGGCAAGGGCGCCATCATCGGCGCGGCCGGCGAGTTGGAACATGGCGCCCTCTGGCACGCGCCGGGGGGTTATTCCATGCGCGAGGTGCTGCCCGCCTCCATGGCGATCGTGCCGTCGACCAAGAAGATCGGCGGGCCGGGCACACGGCTCGACGTGCCGATCACCCATACCAACGCCTCCTATGTGCGCTCGCATTTCGACGCGATGGAGGTCGGCCTCAACGATTCCCCACGTGCCGACGAGATGCTGCTCGTGCTGGTCATGACCACGGGGCCGCGCATCCACAACCGCGCGGGCGGTCTGAAAGCGTCCGAGGTCGTCGGCAAGGACGGGCTGAGATGAGCCTTGCGATCCGCAAGATCGTCACCCGCGTGGAGGACACCTGGCTCGAGATGGGCCAGGCGGTGACGCCGCCGGCCCGTCGGGCCGCCGCGGTGGCGGTCATCGGCAACCCCTGCGCCGGACGGTTTCACGCGGATCTCGCCGCGCTGGTCGGCCTGTCCGAGGAGATCGGCGAGTTGCTGACGCGCCGTGCGCTTGCCGCGCTCGCCGTCGAGGCTCCGGCGATCCAGAGCTTCGGCAAGGCGGCGATGATCGGCGAGAACGGCGAGCTGGAACACGCCGCCGCCCTGCTGCATCCGCGCCTCGGCGCGCCGATGCGCGCGGTGCTCGGCGGCGGCAAGGCGCTCGTTCCCTCGGCGAAGAAGATGGGCGGGCCGGGCCAGTCGATCGACGTGCCGCTCGGCCACAAGGACGCGGCCTATGTGCGCTCCCATTTCGACGCCATGGAGGTTCGTCTTGCCGATGGCCCGCGGGCGGACGAGGCGCTGGTTGCCATTGCACTTTCGACGGGCGGACGGCCCGGTGCCCGTGTCGGCGGGCTCACCCACCAGGAGATCAGGGGCGACGACGGCTTGAGATAGCGTGTGTCAGAGGGGAAAACAGCCATGGAATTCGTGCGGAACGCCTGGTACGTCGCCGCCTGGTCGTCGGAAATCGACGGGCAGCTTCGACGCTTCACGATCCTTGACGAGCACATCGTTCTCTTCCGCAAGTCGGACGGGACGGTGGCGGCGCTGGAGGATCGCTGTCCGCACCGCCTGCTGCCGCTGTCGCTCGGCAAGCGGATCGGCGACACGGTGCAGTGCGGCTATCACGGCATGACCTTCGATGCCTCGGGCGCCTGCGTGCGCATTCCCGGCCAGTCGAACCTGCCGGCCTCGGCCTATGTGGTCAGCTACCCGATCGTCGAGCGCCATGACATTGTCTGGATCTGGATGGGAGACCCGGAAAAAGCCGATCCCGACGAGGTCTTCGACATGCCGGAATTCTCCGATCCGGCCTGGGCGGCACATCAGGGCGATGCGCTGCACCTGAAGGCCAATTACCTGAACGTGGCGGAAAACCTGGTCGACCCCGCCCATGTCAGCTTCGTGCACCCGACGACGCTCGGCAACTCTGCGTCCGAGAACGTGCCGGTTCACGTTTCGACCGAAGGCAAGGCGATCGTTGCCTGGCGCTGGATCCGCGACAGCGAGCCGGTCGGCTTCTTCAAGGTCTTCGGCGGGTTCACGGAGAATGTCGACCGCTGGCACTACTACCATCTGCATACGCCGAGCACGGCGGTGATCGACTTCGGCAGCGCGCCGACGCGCGCCTGTATCGGCGAGGATGAGCGTGACAAGGGCGTGCGCGTCTTCGCGCTGCATTTCATCACACCCGTCAGCGCCAACTACACGATCGACCGCTGGATGCACCTGCGCAACACCGCGCTGGACGACGAGGACGCGGCCGCGACGATGGACGCCCTGCTGCGGAAAGCCTTCCAGGAAGACAAGCAGATCCTGGAGGCGATCCAGGCCGAGGAGGACCGGCCGCGGAAGCGGCGCCCGATCCGGATCGCGATAGACAAGGGGCCGATGGTCTACCGCAAGCGCATTTCCGAGCTGATCGAGAAGGAGCGCACGCAGGACATCGCCTCGCACCCGACCCCCGCTTACGTCTACCACGACTGACGGCGGCGGCACCCCGCCTGGCGCGTCCGCGCGCCCGGCCCCCCGGAAGAGCCAGACAAAGACAACCACAAGGCCAGAAAGACGAACGGTCGAAGACCGTCGCGCACCAACCAGAGTGAGGGACAGATGAAGAGCTTGAAAACATGGACGGCGGCAGCCGTCGCACTTCTCTCGGCGAGCACGGCGGCGCTTGCCGCCGATGCGATCAAGATCGGCGAGATCAACCACTACAAGCGGATGGCGGCCTTTGCCGAACCCTACAAGAAAGGCATCGAGCTGGCGCTCAAGGAGGTCAACGACGCCGGTGGCGTTCTCGGCAGGCCGCTCGAATTCATCTTCCGCGATGATGACGGCAAGCCCGGCGACGCGGTGAAGATCGCCGAGGAACTGATGACGCGCGACGGCGTGGTGATGCTGACCGGCACGATCCTGTCGAATGTCGGCCTCGCGATCTCCTCCTATGCCGGCGAGAAGGGCTACATCTATCTCGCCTCCGAGCCGCTGGCGGACGATCTCGTCTGGAAGTCGGGCAATCCCTACACCTTCCGCCTTCGCACCTCGACCTATGTGCAGGCCGCGATACTGGCCGAGCAGGCTGCGAAGACGGACGCGATCCGCTATGCGACCATCGCCCCGAACTATGCCTACGGAACGGCGGCCGTCGCCGCTTTCAAGGAGAGCCTGACGCGCCTGAAGCCCGAGGTCGAGTTCGTCACCGAACAGTGGCCCGCCCTGTTCAAGATCGATGCCGGCGCCGAGGTGCAGGCGCTGGAGGCCTCCAAGCCCGATGCCATCTACAACGTCACCTTCGGGACCGATCTGCAGAAGTTCGTCCGCGAGGGCACGACGCGTGGCCTGTTCGAGGGACGCACGGTCTACGGCCTGCTGACCGGCGAGCCGGAATATCTGGAGCCGCTCGGTGCTGAGGCGCCGGAAGGCTGGATCGTGACCGGCTATCCCTGGTACGGCTTCACCAGCGGCCCGGAAAAGGTCTTCGTCGACAGCTATATGGCTGCCTTCCCCGGCGAAACGCCGAAGATCGGCAGCATCGTCGGCTACATGACGGTGCAGTCCATCGCTGCCCTGATCGAGAAAGCCGGTTCGACGGAGACGCCGGCGCTGCTGGAGGCGTTCAAGGATCTCACCCTCGACACGCCGATGGGCGAGGTTACCTATCGCGCGCTCGACCACCAGTCGACGATGGGCGCCTATCTCGGCGTCACCGCCGTGCAGGATGGCCAGGGCGTGATGGTCGACTGGTCGTTCAAGGATCCGACCCCCTACATGCCGAGCGAAGACGAGATCCGGGCGATGCGTCCGGCCAAGTAGGCCTCGCCACGATCGCACCCGAGACCGGCCCGCCGCTCCCGTTGCGGCGGGCAACGCCCCCTCCTTATCGTCGGTAGAAAGAACGCCATGGGTCTCTTTGTGGCACAGATCCTCACAGGACTTGCGAATGCGGCAGCGCTCTTCCTGGTCGCTTCCGGTCTGTCGCTGATCTTCGGCGTGACGCGCATCGTCAATTTTGCGCATGGATCGCTCTACATGCTCGGCGCCTATGTCGGCGTCACGCTCATGGCCGCGTTGCCGGGGCATTTCGGTTTCTGGGGCTCGATCCTGCTGTCGGGCCTGATCGTCGGCCTGATCGGCGTGGTCATCGAGATCTGTGTTCTGCGGCCCGTCTACCGGGCGCCGGAGCTGTTTCAGCTTGTCGCCACCTTTGGCGTGATCCTCGTCATCCAGGATCTCGCGCTGATGGTCTGGGGGGCGGAGGACAGGCTCGGTCCGCGGGCCCCCGGCCTGACCTCGGTCGTGCGCATCCTCGGCGAGCCGGTGCCGCAATACGATCTGGCGCTGATCGCCATCACCCCCTTCATCCTGTTCGCGTTGTGGTGGCTGATCACCAGGACGCGGATCGGCATCCTGGTGCGGGCGGCGACACAGGACCGCGAGATGGTCGGCGCGCTCGGCGTCAATCAGGCGTGGCTGTTCACCGGCGTGTTCTTCCTCGGCTCGGCGCTGGCCGGTCTGGGCGGCGCGATCCAACTGCCCAAGGGCGGCGCCGACCTGCTGATGGATCTCAACATCATCTCGGCGGTGTTCGTCGTCGTGGTGATCGGCGGCATGGGCTCGGTCACCGGCGCCTTCCTCGCTTCCGTGCTGATCTCGGTGCTCAACGTGTTCGGCGTCGCTTATCTGCCGCAGAGCACGCTGGTGCTGATGTATGTGGTGATGGCCATCGTGCTGCTGATCCGGCCCTATGGCCTGTTCGGGCGCGAGGAGAAGGCGGGCGAGCACGGTCAGGTCGGAGAGCCGGATCGCCCGGTGCGGCCCTTCGGCACGCTGGGCCGCGCCCTGACGGGTCTGCTGCTGCTGGCCCTGGCGCTGCTGCCGGTGTTCGGCTCGAGCTTCTCCCAGGTCCTCGTCATCGACATCCTGATCTTCTGCCTGTTTGCCGCCTCGCTGCAGTTCATCCTCAGCACGGGCGGCCTCGTCAGCTTCGGCCATGCGGTGTTCTACGGGGCGGGCGCCTATGTCGCGGCGCTGCTCATCACTTATGCCGATACGCCGATGGAGGTCGCCTTCCTGCTGGCGCCGATCTCCGCCGGCCTGATCGCGCTGGTCGTCGGCTGGTTCTGCATCCGCCTCAGCGGCGTCTATTTCGCCATGCTCACCCTCGCCTTCAGTCAGCTCGGCTGGTCTCTGGTTTTCCAGTGGAACGAGGTCACGGGCGGTGACGACGGCCTTGTCAACATCTGGCCGTCCGCCTGGCTTTCCGGCACGACGTCCTACTACTACTTCACCCTGGTGTTCGTGACGGCGGGCATCCTGTTCCTGCGCCATGTGGTCCACTCGCCGTTCGGCTATGCCTTGCGGGCGACGCGGGACAGCGCCCGCCAGGCGGAGGCGACCGGCATCGACGTGCGCCGGGTGCAATGGATCGGCTTCGCGCTGGCCGGCGCCATCGCCGGCGTCGCGGGTGCGCTGTTCGTGTTCTCGAAGGGCTCCGTCTTTCCGAACGAGATGCAGATCTCCAAGAGTTTCGACGCCCTCATCGTCGTCTTCCTCGGCGGCGTGAAGACGCTTTCGGGGGGCGTGGTCGGCGCCACCTTCCTCGAAGGGGTCAAGGACTGGCTCATCCGTCTCGAATACTGGCGGCTGATCATGGGGCTCCTGATCATCTGCGTCGTCATCATCGCACCGGACGGCATCGTCGGCACGCTGCGCAAGGTTGCCGACCGCATCGGCCTCGGCCGGCAAGAGGAGGCCTCGCGATGACCGCCGTTCTGAAGGTGGAGAACCTTGCCAAGCATTTCGGAGGCATCAAGGCCGTCAATGGCGTCAGCTTCGAGGTCGCGCCGGGCGAACTGAAGGCCCTGATCGGTCCCAACGGCGCCGGCAAGTCCACCTGCTTCAACATGCTGATGGGCCAGCTCAAGCCGACCTCCGGCCGGGTTCTGTTCGATGGTCGCGACATCACCGGGCGGCCACCCCGCGAGATCTGGCGCCTGGGGGTCGGCCGCACGTTCCAGATCACCGGCACCTACCAGAGCATGACCGTGGCCGAGAACGTGCAGATGGCGCTGATCTCCCATCACCGCCGGCTGTTCGCGATGCTGCCGCGCGCCCACAGGCTCTATCGCGAGGAGGCGATGGCGCTGCTGGAGACCGTGGGCATGGCGGATCAGGCGGACCGCGCCTGCGCCATTCTGGCCTATGGCGACCTCAAGCGCCTGGAACTGGCGATTGCGCTCGCCCACGGGCCGCGCCTGCTGCTGATGGACGAGCCGACGGCGGGCATGGCTCCCCGCGAAAGGATCAGGTTGATGCAGCTCACGGCCGATATCGTGCGCGAGCGCGGCGTCAGCGTGCTGTTCACGGAGCATGACATGGACGTCGTCTTCGCCCATTCCCACCACATCATGGTGCTAAACCGGGGCGAGCTGATCGCCGAGGGGTCGGCGGCGGAGGTGCGCGCGAATGCGCGCGTGCAGGAGGTCTATCTCGGCGGCGGCACGCTGTTCGCGACGGAGGGCGCCGATGCTTGAGCTGCACGATGTCAACAGCTACTACGGCAAGGCGCATATCCTGAGCGATCTCGGGTTCTCCGTGGGCCGGGGTCAGGTCGTTGCCCTGCTCGGGCGCAACGGCGCGGGCAAGACCACGACGATGAAGTCGGTGATGCAGCTCGTGCGGCCGCGCTCCGGTGAGATCCGGTTCGACGGGACCTCGCTGGTCGGTCTGCCTTCGCACAAGGTCGCGCGGCTTGGCCTCGGCTATGTGCCGGAAGAGCGCAGGATCTTCTCGGATCTCACCATCCTGGAGAACCTGGAGGTCGGCCGCCAGCCGCGCCGCCAGGGCGCGCCCAACTGGAAGGTGGAGACCCTGTTTGAGCTGTTCCCCAACCTTTGGGAGCGGCGCCACAATCGCGGCAAGGCCCTGTCCGGCGGCGAACAGCAGATGCTCACCATCGCCCGCACGCTGATGGGCAATCCGAAGCTGCTGCTGCTCGACGAGCCCTCGGAGGGCATCGCGCCGGTGATCGTGGAACAGATGGCCCATACCATCGTACGGTTGAAGCAGGAGGGGTTGACGGTCATCATTTCCGAGCAGAACCTTCACTTCGCCCGCATGGTTGCCGACCGTGCCGTCATCATCGAGGGGGGAGAGAAGAAGTTCGATGGGAGTTTCCCCGAACTTGAAGCCCAGCCGGAGATACGGGATGCCTATCTCTCCGTGTGAGGATCGCCGCTCCGCGGCAACAACCGGGACATATTCGTGACGAACAAGTCCGACGACACGGTCGAGGAGGCCTCCCTGTCTCCCGACCACGGCTATGTGATCGACGAGCAGGTCGGCTATCTTCTGCGTAAGGCCTACCAGCGCAACGCGGTGCTGTTTTCCGAGCACATCGGTGATCTGACGCCGACGCAGTTCGCCGTGCTTGCCCGGCTTACCGAGCTTGGATCGGTCTCCCAGAACCAGCTCGGGCGCACGGTTGGTCTCGATGTCGCGACCACCAAGGGCGTCGTCGACCGGCTGACCGCCCGTGGCCTGCTGCGCGCCGACCGCGACCCGTCCGACCGTCGCCGCCAGCTCATCTCGCTCACCGCCGAAGGCTGGGCCCGGTTCAGGGCGACCGCGCCGCTCGGCTTGAAGGTCAGCGCCGAAACGCTGGCTCCTCTCACCTCCGCCGAGCAGCGCACCCTGCATCGCCTCCTCAAGAAGCTGCAATAGGCGGGAGCGGAGTTACAACGGCGAAGAGCCGGACCGGTTCGCATCCGCCTACCCCGCCATAGGCGGCTCTCATCTCCACGCGACTGGTTCGTGTGGCAGACCTGGCCGGTGCCGGGCGAGTTCGCCCACGCCGACGGGGCCTTCGACGCGAACTGGTTGCGCGACGTCCTGACCGGACGAGGAACCGAGCCGATCATCCCGTCCAGATCCAGCCGTCGCTTCCCGGCAGAATTCGGCCGGGACATTGCTGCGGCTGGGAACTTCTTCTCCTCGCTGAAAACCGAGCGGGCAGCCCGCAAGATCTACAGGGCGCGGGATGAGGCGAGGGCGGATGTGTTCGATGACATCGAGCGCGTCTGCAACCCTCGGCGACGCACTTGGCACTCGGTCATCTCCGCCCCGTCGAGATCGAGGAACAAGCTATGTCAGCTTAACCTGGTGTCCGAAAAACCGGCAGCAGGCCACACAGGGGCAAGGTCAGCGGCACGCTCTATGGTGTCGCCATCGAACTGAAACAGGCCGTCACGGTATCCTTGTTGGTCTGCAATTTTTGAAAGGCGGCTCTCAATTCTCCGCCACCGGACCATAGGCGGCTCTCGTCCGGCATGCCGAATTCCGTCTTGCCGAGAAGGAAGCTTGCTTCGCCCGCCCGTCGGTCTGCTCCGAGGGCTTCAAATCGTTCCTCCAGATCCACCCAATGCGCCTTGAGCGCGGTGAGCACGGCCATCTCATTTTTCACTGCATCCCGCAGCCCCCGCACTTTGCCGGCTGTCTCAGTGCGGCCGGCAAAGTGCGCCTCCCTTGCCATGTTTCCGAGAGAGACCGACAGGACGGTGGCATATGACTGGGCACCTTCCAGCAATCCCATGCAGCGCCGAAACCTGTCGTAGGGGGCCTGGACGGCCGCAGCCATGGCAGAAGGCGCGGGTTGCGCCGGTGATGGCGTCCCGGGCGGAGACGAAGGCGCGGGCGATACCTGCGGTGTGGTCCGATCGAGCAGGCCGGGATCGATCCGGGCCGGCGGCTGGCCGAGACTCAGCGCCTGATTGAGAACGCCGGCCTCGAACACCACCGCATCGAGCATCGTCCGGGCGCGCGCAGCCAGCCCATCCGGCCCCTCCCTGTCGGCGACGTCGCCAGGGACGAAGATTCGGATCGCATTCCTTTCCGGCTCCGCCCCAGGAAAGGCGGCGGCATGGACCTCGTGGGTCAGTTCGCGCGCCAGCCAGGCTCCGACGAGGTCTGCCCTATCCAACGTAAGCCGGCTCAAGAATGCGATGGTCGGCCGGCGCTCACTGATCGCAAGCCCGACATCCCGCTCTCGTGCGCGGGTGATGATGTCCTCCTGCCGCAGGTGCGCATCGACAATCGCGAACATGTCACCCCTACTCAGCACCGCCATCAGGCGGGCCGTGGCGACAGGAACCGCTCGCCCGCCAATGGCGGCCTGACGAGGTTGCGGGCCGGCCTGCACCATGAAGAAGCCACTGAGGCCGACCGCATCGTTTCCGTGACCCAGCTTGCGGGCGCGTATGGAGACGCCATGCTCGTCGCCCGGAAGCAGAAGATTGTCTGTGCGCCAGCCATTGGCTCCGTCCACCCAGGTCAGGGTGATACACTGGCCAATCCCCGTGACCGGGCGGGTATCCTCGAAAGTCATCTCGCAATATCGGCCATCGGGTATCACCGGGCTGGCGTGAGCGTTCTGCTGCGTGATGATCGGGATCTGCGTCTCGTAGCACCCAGCGAGCGCCAGCGCTGCGGCGACCACCAAACCGGCGCGCAACCTGCGCCGATGTCCCGCACGCAGTGTCATGGCTGACCCGACCTTTCCGGCACCGGCCCTCCCGCTTCAATCGCCGCCACGATGCCGGCCGCATTGGCGAACCGCGCCAATTGCGGCCATGCCGCTGCCGAGAGGTTGATCCAGTTGCGCCGCTTGCCGATGCGTCCTGGTGCATCGATCCTCCTGCGCCTTGGGATCGCCGCACCTTTGGGCCAGAACTCAAATTCTTCATAGGGGCGGTCGAGCCAGGCGCGAAAGACCTCTTGGCCTCTACACACTGCGGCAATCGACAGCCAGTCCGAAGCGTGCGGTTCAAGGACGATCTGCGCACGCTCGCCGGCCCACTCTACCAGGATTTCGAGCCGTTCCCCCTGGCGGTGCGAGCAAACCCGTAGCGTTATCGCGCCGCCGCTCCCCGTTTCCAGCAGCCAGCGCGGGGCATTGCTCAGCGCATCCGCGAAGTCGTCGAGCGCGGTAGCGGCGGCGATGCGGAGCGGCATCTCTCCGCCGGTCAGACCCTCGAACCAGGATGGCGGAACCAGGGGCGACGTCTCGCTTGCCGACGTAGGCTCACTTATTGGCATCCGCCGCGCTCCCGTCATAAGCCTCGGCAAAGCCGGCAAGGGACAGGCGCGGCTGGCAATTTGTTTCGCATATTCCGCTGTTGATCTCGAGAATATCGTTCGAGGACACCATTCCGCCATCGGCGTCGCGGAAGAGGATTTCGAAACGCAGCACCGCCGCTGGATCGTCACTGAGAAAGATGTCCCGGTAGCTGTGCGGCGCGGTGGCGCTGGCGGCCAGCATGGCGGCGACAAGATCGGGGCCGAAGGTGAAACGGTAGAGATTTCCTTCGACATAGAGCGGCGGCCAGTGGACCCGGTCCGAAGTAGGCGGCGGGTACTCCGGCGCGTCGGCGCGCCAATCCTTTTCCCCCAGCCGCACGATCACGGCTTCCGGCGTGAGGGCGCGCGCCTGACCCTGCTGCCAATGTGGTTCATAGGCGATGTCGACCAGCAGCGCGGCGGCGTCACGCGGCCCGGCGGCTGGAAGGGTGGCGATGACATAGATGCCGTCGTTCCAGTTCATGGCCGCGCTGCCGGGAGGGTAGCCGTCGCTCGACCACCGCATTCCCACGCCCGGCGTCGCATAGCCATCCGCCGCCTCACCGAACCACGGCGCCTCACGGAACCACGGGCAAACCTCGGACGCATAAGTCGCGTCGGCGCAACTCCACTCGGCGCTGGCCGGGACGGGCAGCGTGAGGGCTGCAAGCAGGGCGAGGAGGGCCGCTCTCATAGCCCTGCCTGTGGATGCGGAGCGACCAGGCAACCCGTGCACCTGAACACGCCGCGCGGCATCGGATCTCGGTCGGCGGTTTCATCGTCGGTCAGCGCCGCGGCGTCGTACCAGAGCGCGCGGCCGATCTCGGGCAGCATGATATAGGGCGGCGCCTCCTCGCCGCTCATGGGAGGCTCGAAGGCAATATTGAGTTCGGCGTCGAGCGTGAAGAAATGCAGGGCGTTCAGGATGTCGGGGTCGGTGACGCCGTTGGGGTTCGCACCGAAGGGCGGGCCGAGCAGGTCGCGCGGGCCTCCTTCCGCGTATGGATCGGTGACGGGAAAGACCGATATGCCGGCATAGCCCTGGGAGACGGAGAAGGTGAACCAGTAGTCGCGCCGGGGCGTGGTCAGCTTGAGATAGAGATCGGAGGCGATGCTGGCCATGTTGCGCGCCGGCACAAGGCCGATGCGCCAGACCTCGTCCGTATCGGGGGCGGTCATTTCATAGACGGCCCGCTCGGCCTCGCAGGTCGCCGGGCCGACGACCGGACCCTGGGCCAGCGCAGCCAGGGGAAGAAGGAAGAGCGCGGCGGCGGTCAACAGCCTTGTCATTGTTCGAACTCCGCGCGATCCGGCAACGAGGTCGAGAATTTGAGCGTCAAACCTGTGAACCCCGTCTTAGCTGCCACCTCGCTGCCTTCGGGAATGAAGGTGAGATAGGTGTCGAGCGTGCGCGGCAGGCCGGGCGGCGGCCCCCAGACGGTGGTGACGAGCACGGCCGGATCGACGGCGTAGAATGGGTCGCCGCCATCCGTGGTGTAGGCGATGGGCTGTCCCAGCAACCTCGTCACCGCCTCGGGATCGAGGGGCGCTGCGGCTCCGAAGTCGTAGAGATGGCACCCCATGGTATCCATGACCCCGGTCAGCAGGTAGCTGACCGTCAGAAGATGGGAGCGACCGCCGATCTGGCGGGTGAACCACGCGCCGCCCGATCCTTGGTACAAGTCCGGGTCTTCTGCGACCTCGCTTGCCAGCAGGTCGGCGGCATGGGTAATGAACCGGTCGTATTCTGCGTTGTCACCAGTGACGACAGGACGCCAACCCAGATCCTCGGCCAGCGCCAGCGTACCCCGATAGCTCAATCGCTTGGGGATGCAGACCTCGCCAAAGGCGGCGACAAAAGCCGCGTCATCGGGTGTTTCGGCATGGGCCGTCGCAGGCGCGGCGCCAAGCACCGCCAGTGTCGTGGTTCCGCCAGCGAGCGCAACCCTCATCCAGCCTGCGAAACCCGAAAACCGCATCTCAATCCTCCCGATCCATCAAACTCTGGATGCAGGCTAGCGGCGGAGGATGCCGCGCTCACCCCCGTGTTCAGGGGGGTATTGTCCGAGCCGACCGGTTTTCAAAAAGTCCTCGCCCACCAGCCGCCAGGTCAGGGCATGGGCGCCGCCAAGCTCGGCGTCAGGCGGCATGAAGAAATGGCCGATGCCGCCCTTCTGGAAAATGCGCTGGGCAGCCACCCCGCCGGTGGCGAGGGTGGACCAGCCTTCGGGCCGGTGGAAGAAGGTCAGCGCAGGGCGCATATGGCCTTCGACGCCAGGGCCATAATAGAGCGCGACGTCCGCGTTGGCACCCAGATGAGCATCCGCGGTGTGGACAGCGCAATAGGAAACGGTCAGCCCGCCGGGAGCGCCGACGAGCTGGTATCCCGACAGATCCCATCCGCGATCATCGGTCCCCAGATTGTAGATGATCTCGCCCGACACCCTGTCCCGCACGTCATAGGGCCAGACGTCTTGATGATGGGCGAGCAGCCGCATGCAGGCATTGCGCAGTGCCTCGGCCGGGTCTGGCGCCCACATCCGGCGCGGCGCGTTCGGCAGGGCGGTGCGCAGCAGATAGAGATCTTGCGCGGTGGATGCGGTATAGGCCTCGTCGGCGCCCATATTGGTGATGCGCGAGAGTACGCCGTCATCGACATTCCAGTAGACGAGTTGGTCGATCATCAGGGCGATGCTTTCGCGGTTGCCGCCCAGGACCTCCTCGACGCCATATTGGGCGACGAGTTGGCCAAGCGAGTCCGCCGTCACATAGGGCGCGTGGAAGCCGAGCGCGGCGCCGGGCTCGATGATGCGGTCGATATAGTCTCCCGTCGCTGGCCAGGACGAATGGCCCGAGCCGCCGAGAAAGGCGAAGGCGCAGGCCGAATAGCAATAGGAACCTGTCTTAACCCAGGTGGCGATGGCGTTTTCGCGGAGGAAATGCGCGATTTTGAGGCCTTCGACATAGTTTCCGCCCTCGCTGGTCATGGTTAAGACGGCGCAGTTCCCACCCGTATCGGGCAGCGTCCTGGGATCGCAGTCGACATACCGACGGACTGCCGCGACGATCCGATCGAGATCGCCCGGCACGACATCGCCTTCGTAATGGAGATGCGGCACCGGCTTGGCGGTCGAGAACCGCGTGGATTGAAACGTCACCATGCCGGCAAAGGTCGGGGCGGCGGATAGGGACAAGGTAAGGGAGCAGATCGCGATAATTGCCGCACCTGGGGCCAAATTGCACATCACAAGAGCCTCTTGTTGTGAAGGGTCCTGCAGATCGACCACGGCGCGAAGGCGCAGGTCCGGGAGGACGGCTCTCAGAAGGCGATCCGGTAAGGCTGCACTTCGCAGTCCAGGCCCTTGTAGAGCGCGTAGATCACGTTGGGCTCCGGTCCATCTCCACTGTCGATCATGAACGGCACCTTGTCCCTGAAGGCAAAGAACTCGAGCACATCGAACGTGCGGACCTGCGGCAGACCCGATTTCCTGTAGGTTTTTCCTTCGATGATGATCTCATCGTCCCAGGCCCACGAGGCGGTCATGAGTTCCTGTTCCTCGAGAAATGACATCGGGTCACTTCCCCGCAACTGCCGTATCTCTAACGTTTGGGGATCAGCGACGCAGGTACGGCAGAAGCGGCCGGATCTCTCACACAGTTCGAGCCTGGCGGCTTCGTGACCCTGCAGGGTGGCGGTTTCCCAAAGGACGTGCGCCCGTTCCAGATCCTGTGCTACGCCGCGACCTTCCTGATAAAGATGGGCAAGCGCATACTGGCCGTCCGCGTTTCCCGCTTCGGCGGCACGGGCATACCACTCAGCGGCTGCGGCATCGTCCTGCGCGAAATGATGGCCCGAGTCGTACATCCGACCCAACTGGACGAAGGATGGAGCATGACCCTGTTCGGCGGCGCGCATATGCCAGTACGCTCTTCGCTCAGGGTTTTCGGGCACGCCCCACCAACCGCCCCAATAGGACTCCGCCAGCCAGTATTGCGCGTCCGGATTCCCGGCCTCGGCCAATGGCGTCCAGATCGCGATGGCGGAGGCGGGGTCTCCCTGTTGCGCGGCGGCCTGGCCGTCCTCGAAGCTCTGCGCGAAGGCGGGGATGGTCAATGAAAGGGTGAGTGCGATAGCGAGCAGAAGGGAACGAACCGCGTTGACAGTACCCAAGAAACGCATCGCTATCCTCCAATCCGCGAAATCGTGCCGGCAGGTTATCGACCGCCGGAACTGCGCTCACCCCCCTGAACAGGGGGGATCAGAACACATCGCCGAGCCCGATATGCGGCCCCAGGGCCGTGCGCAGGTCGAATTCGGCCCAGCCCTGTGGCACCATCATTCCCAGTCATGTCCGTAAAGACGAAGGCAGCGGGCGATCTCGGCATCCGGGGTCTCGCCTTCTTCCTCGAGCGAAAAGAGAACGGCCTGCCAGTCGGCGCGGGCATTGCGCCGGTCGACGGGGAGGTTGCCGGGCGCGAGGATCGCTCCGCTCATGTCGACGACATCGCCGCTTTCAAGCAGGAACCGCGCGAAGTTGACGGTGTAGGTGATGCCCTTGCCGAACTCCGGGCGCTGTTCGCCCTGCGGGTCGGTTTCGAGCGCTCGCTCCAGCACCGCGCTGCACAGGACTGTGTCGTTGTAGAGGTCGTAGGCGCCCCTGCCGGTCGTCTTGAAATAGGGGGAGAAATCCTGGGCCAGTGCCACCGGCGCGCTCATGGTGGCAGCAATCAGCGCGAGGCTGGCAATGCGGTTCGGACTGCCTCGTGTCATTGTCCCTCGCTTTCGGCATCAGCCAATATGATGGCGATCAGTTGGCGGGCGGTTTCGTCTTCCTCGCGCGTCAGCGCATCGCGCAGGATCGGCAGGGCGCGAGCGCGGTCGTGCCCGGCCAACGCCATGGCGATATGGACACGGGTATGCCATTCCGGGCTTTGCAGACCGCTGGCGACGATCTCGATATAGCGGCCGGGAACCCTCGCCAGAATGCCGTGGAGCATTGCCCGCGCTCTTGCGATGTCGTCCTGGCTGTCGCCATCCCACTCCGGCAAGGCGTCGGTTTCGCGAGACAGTTCGTCGAGCCAGACGATGGCGGCCACAATCTCCGCAACGCCGCATTTCTCCCCGATCGCCGCAAGGCGATCCTCGGGAAGCTCGTCCCAAGGCCCAAGGTCTTGGCGGGCATCGCGCACCAGCATGGCGAGCGCGGAAATCTGGTTGCTGAGCGGTCCAGGCCACTCTCTTGCGAGGGCCTGTACGATGGCATTGCCTTGTTTGGCCCAGGCGTGCTCTGCCGCGATGTCGCCAAATCCGGAGGCGAAGGGATCAGCCTCATCGAAGGTCGCCTGAAACAGGGCATCCCAGCTATGGAGGCGTTGCAACAATTCAGGGCTCAATCCGAGGCCGCCGGGGTCAATGTTGTTTCCGCGCACGTCGTCCCAGAGCGGTGCGCAGTGATACTCGGGCATGAGCCGCAGGCGTTCAGGGCGCGCCGGTGGCTCCGTCGCTTCGACAGGCCGTTGGTCCAGCGCCGGGCGGGAAGAGGTGCTCGCCGGTCTGCTCCGTCGTTGGAAGAACAACGAAATCGCGATTGTCGGCGCGGCGATGACCGCCAGTTCGACAAGGACGGGCTCGAGCCAGACGTGCCACAGGCCGAGCCGGTCGAGCGCGACGACGAAGCCGAGCGCCGCGAGATAGAGGATGAAGGCGCGGACCGTGCTTCGGCGGCCCTTCGGTTCCGCACCCTCTTGCGGCGAGAAGGCGCGCGTCGCCCAGACAAGATAGAAGCCTTGCAGCGCCGCGTTGGCGACAAAGAGCGGCAATGTCCAGCGCGATAGCGCCAGCAGCGAAAGCCCGGAGGCAAAGGTCAGCGCCGCCCCGGCCGTCAGCACGCGCGCGCGCCAGCGCTCTCGGCCGGCCTCGCCATCGCCCAGCATAGTGAGAAGTTCGCCGGCCATCGAATCCAGGACCAGCGAGCGCATGTGGGCGACGCCGCCTATGAGATAAAACAGGCCGACGGCGAAAGCGGTGAGGGTGACGATACTGACGAGGCTCTCCGACATGACGTGAGCGTATGGTGTCGCAGGAATCCGGCACCCCCCTAAACGGGGGGGTGCGGCCCCCGGTGTCGGCGTGCAGCCTGTCATCATGACAGATATGCGGCAGGTCCAGGACAGCAAACCCCAACCCTCCATCCGCCGTTTCGCCGGCATCGTGGCCGTGTTTGTGGTGCTCGGACCGCCGGTCGGCGGGTTGGCCATCTCGATCCTTCTTGCCACGCTGGCTGCAAGTTCGGACCTTGCCGTCGACGGCTGGATGGCGAGGACCCGCATGTTCTCGGGGATGCTGCTGCTCGGCACCGCGTTCGGCCTGCCGCTGTCCTACATCGTTGGAGGCGTCCCGGCGCTGTTGATTGGCGTTGCGACGGCCGCGTGGGATGCCCGCAAAGGGGTGATCTCCCTTCATGTCGCCCTTGGTGGCGCGCTGGCGCTGGGTGGTCTTGCCGCTTTGCGTCAGGGCGATCCTGCCTGGGCTTCGGAAGGCGAACGGATCGCACAACTCGCCATGCTGCTCGCGCATTTGACCGCGGCAGGCCTGTGCTGGCTGGTGGCGCGGGTGATCTTCGGCCGTCCAGCCGTGTCGAGCAGATCCGGAATGGGGGAAAACCAATGAACATGCCAAACCCGACGATGGCGGGTCAGCCTCGGCCGCGTTCGCAATCCTGGGGACGGCCTATCGGAATCGTCGCCAGTTATGCCCTGCTCGGCCCGTTTATGGGTGCGTTTTCGGTGAACGGGCTTTTCGCGGTCTATGCCGTGGGTGTCGAGATCGCCCGGGGCGATTTTTCCGACATCGCCCGGCTGTTCTGGGGCGGCATCGTGATGGGAACAGCGCTTTTCGCCATAGGAGCCTATGCCTTCGGAAGCATATCCGCTGTGGCGGTCGGTCTTGCGGTCGCATTTCGCGACCGGCGCAAGGGCGAGATCTCCTGGCGGACCGCGCTCGTTGTCGCGCTCATTGTCTGGCTGCTGATGTCGATTGCGGTCACCGCGGTGGTGCCGCCGGAAGGACTGGTGCGCTGGGTTGGTGCGCTGCTTGTCGCGCACGTGCTGGCGACGGTCGTCTGCACGTGGATCGTGCGCCGGATTTTCCGATAGCGTCGGCAATCCCGGCAATTTGGGAAGGGGGGAGTAGTGACGACTGAACCCATGGCTGAAACGGACCGGCGGCACCGGCGTTGCTGGCGGCGGTTTGCCGGCATCGTTGCGCTGTTCGCCGTCCTCGGGCCGCTCGTGGGGATCGTCATTGTCGCCCCCCTCGGCCTTGGCGATTTGCTGGAGTTCGTTCGGTTCATGCCCTCCGGTTCATTGAAGGGCCTGATCTTTGTCGTCGTTGTCGGCATCTACATGGCCTTCGCGTGCGGCTGGCTCCAGGGGATCCTCGTCGGCCTTGCCATGGCGCTCTGGTATCGGCGCACCGGCACCGTCCCACTTGTCCTCGCAGCCCTTTGCGGGCTTGTGGCGCTTGCCGTTCCACTGGGCCTCGGCCTTCCCGACTTCGGGGGCAAGGACCCCTTGCGCGTCGAAACGCCTGCCGAGTATGCCTTTGTCATCGCCGCGCATCTCCTTGCCGCCATCGCCTGCGCGGCATTGGCACGCCGGCTGTTCGTGCCGGTCAGGTCGTCAGTAGATATACGAGGCTGAGAACGACGCCGAGCAGCACTGCGCCCGCCATCATGGCGATGGTGATATTGCGATCCCTTTCCGCTTGCTGCTTGTACTTCATCGCCAGGGGCGGGAGGCCGGAAGAATAGCCCCGGCGGGCGTTCTTCTCGGGGATGCCCTCGGCGATGAAGGTTTCGGCATCGCGGACCAGCCCCTCGACCCAGCCCCAGACGCTGATCGAGGTCTGCGTGACTTTTCCCGTATCCGTATCGAAGAGGAAGACAGGGGAATCCCCGCGAGGGGGGAAGTGGGTGCGGCTGTCCTGCAGGATGAACCAGGGTGACATGCCATAGCGCGCGCCGATGAAGATGGCGTCGTCGGGAACGGGATCTCCCCCCTCCGCCTCCCATTCCGCGCGCCTTTCGCGTCCCATGCGGTTCACCTCGGGCAACTGATCAGCGTAGATCTGGAGTTCGCGGTCGTCCACCAGCCGCCCGGCCCGATGGCCGATCAGGGAAAGCACATCGCGGTAGCTGCGCGGCAAGGCGCCAGTCGTGAACTCGAGCTGACGGATGTCCTCGTCGCTCAGGCCCGCAATATCCTCGGGCCGGGCGATGTCGCGTTCGATCAGGGTTTCGCGCAGATTGTCCGCATTGAGCGTGATGGCGGCGCGGCGCGCGTTGAGCGTGGACGCGCCGATCCATTCGGGCCATTCCCGGATCGGCGTGTGAACCCCGGTTTTGAAGAGTTCGAGGGGCAGATCGAGTTTGTCCCACAGAAAGCCGATTTTGTCATAATCGGTCCAGGCCTGGCCCATGGAAATCTCGACATGATCGTGCGGCACGCCGACATCGAGCAGATAGACGATCCGGAGCCCCGCACCCTTGGCGCTCGGTTCGGTCCTGGCCCAGAGCGGCGATTGCAGCCACAGGCAGAAGGGGTCGAAGGGTAGAATTTCGATGCCGAAAGCGCGTTCGCAATAGTCTTGCCAGTCCTCGCCGGGCAGCGCCGCGATGCCGGCCAAAGGACCATGGGCCAGCGGCGGCAGGGCGGCGGGGGGATGAGCGGCAATACCCTCGGGCATCGGCTCGAAATCCGGCATATAGGCGCGATCGAACAGCAGCCCGCCAGCGGCGCCGATCTTCCCGGCATTGACGACCAGATAGCGCGCCAGCGTCAGCAGATTGTCGTACTGATCGACGGTGTGCTCATGGAAATGATGCTCGTAGCGATCACTTGCCCCTGCCATCCCTCAAAACCCGCCGCTAACGGTTCCGTCGGACGGTGGCGTGCCGCACTCAGCCCCGCAATCCCTGGCGATATGGTTCTGGTAGACGTCGCAGAAGCCCAGCAACGCGCCCGCTGCCAGAAGGACGCCGAGCACGACAAGGGCGACCACGGTGATCTTTCTGCGCAAGGTCATGACGGGCGCCTCCGTTTCGTGCGTCATGGCTGTGCAGCCATGTCAGCAAGAGCCTGACGGGCGCCGATATGCTCCGGGTTCTCCTCGATCACCTGCCGGAAATCGGCGATGGCGCCCTGCATGTCGCTCAACGCCTTTTCCTCCTCGGTGCCGGACATGATCGAGCAGATATGGAGCCTGGCGTCCGCGTCCCGATCGGCGAGGCAGTCCCGCAGGGTGAAGGGAAGCTGGGCATGCGCGGGCGCCGCGACGATAGCGGCGAAGACGATGCTGAACATGATCGACCGCATGGGTGCCCCTGGGCCAGCGCCCCGCTACCCGCGCTTCGTCAGTTGTAGCATGTCTGATGCGTGCGCGATGTCTGGTAGCACCTGGGGGGCTGGTAGGTGCGAACAGACGTGGACGAGCCGTAGGACGTGCCGTTCGGCCAAACGCCCGGACCGCCGGATGTGAAATGTTCCATGTCGGCTGTGCTGCAGGCGGATAGAAGTGCCGCTACGGACAGGGCCAGGGCGATCTTGAGCGGATGCTTCATTTGGATTTTCCCTCTGGATAGTTGTCAATGTCATCTTGTCGGGACAGCGCGGTCGGTTCTCCCCCCTCTTCAGGGGGGCACGTAGAGTCAGATCACCAATCCACCCAGTCGGGTGGTGGGTTGGCGTTGTGCAAGGTGTCCGGGTGGAGCGGTTTGGGGCCGCCCGAACGGATGACCGGCCAGAGCACGGGCAGATAGATCGCAGCGACGGCCATGAAGGCAGCGGCAGCAGGCTCGAACCTGCCGTGAACAACCATCAGCGCGATACCGACGATGACGATGGCGGCGGCGAGCAGGGCCACGACGCAGGTAGCGAGCCATTCGGCCCGGCCCGGCCCCGTTTCGAGAATAGCGTCCGGGTTGACCTTGTTCAGCCGGCGCGCCAGAGTGAAGGTCAGGGCGCGAAACGTGGCCTCGCGCCGCTGGAGCCGGCCCCAATAGGGGCGTTCCTCCCTCGTCCAGCGCGGCCAGTAGATGTCCGAGAGCTTGTGGACCCGGCCCGTTTTCTCGACCAGCACGCAGCTCGCCGCCAGCCGGGGGGGCGCGGGCAGGTTGAGGCGCAGGGACGCGATATCGGTGAGCGCCACATGGCCCTCTCTGGAGCCAATGCGCCAATGCAGCACGGCGCCGTCCAGCCAATAGGCCCGTTGTCGGCGAAGCCGACCAGGTCGGAAGACATGGCCATGCTGGCTCTGTTCGAGGGCGCTGGTCATTGGTCGCCGATCCGCTGTCGATGGCAGGACCGGGGAGCGATCAGATCGGAACAGAGTTCCGATTTCGGCCCGGCCAGAGGTGTGCCGGCGATCTGCCACAATCCGCTATCGTGCCGGGCCGCTTGGCCGTGGAAACTGGCTGAACCGTAAACCCCCGTTTCGGGCAGCCACGCTTCGCGCTGCAATTCGATATGACCGGCATTGTTGACGCCGCGCGGCTTTGTCAGGAGGAACCCGCAGATCGCGAAGCTGCCCGCGGCATCAGCAAATTCACGGTTCGCTCCGGCGAGAACAGGACCGAAGCCCAGCGTGCCGTCGATGCACAACTCCGTTCGGCCCTCGAAGTCGCTGACCGCAATGTCCGGCACGACGCCATGTTCACCGTGTTCGCGCAGATCGCTCCCGGCATGGAGGCCGCTGATGCCTTCGCCGCCGGCGGGGAGCCGCGCCCAGGCGGGAAAGCCGGGCGCCGCGGACATGACAAGGGCGAGACGGGCGGGTGTCGCTTTCATGGGGGCTATCCTCCTGTTGTCGCAGGATCGGACAGTGCTTGCATCCCCGCACCCCCCTGTTCAGGGGGTATCAATCCCGCCAGGGTGTCGGGGTCGGTGCAAGACCATAGCGGGCGTCGCAGGCGTGAATGTCGGCAAGAAAGGCATCGGTTTCGCGCGTCACATCCTCCTCGGAAACCGTGTCTGCAAGTCGTGCCCCGCGCGCCCGCATGCGCGCGCTGGCCTGCTCTTCCATCTCGCCGCTGGTCAGCGGCATGGGCACGGGTGAAGGAAAGGGCAGGTCGCGGAAATAGCTCTGCCGGACCCGGTCCATGCGCTCTTCGGCCAGATTGGCGAAGGTCGGAGCCGCCATCTTGAGCAGGGCGTAAAGGCCGAGGCAATCGAGGTGGGCCTCGGCGCGTTCGATTGACTTTGCCGACCCGTTCGGAAATCCGATGGACAGTGCCAGGATGACCGCGAACGCCTTCATGTCCCCCCCCCTCGCTCGGGCCTGCTGCCCGTCGTCTGGGCAACGCCACCGTTCGGCACACAGGCGGCATCATCGCCATATCCGTTTCCTCGCGCCGATCTCCACACCTGGGACCACAGGGTCAGGCCAACGCGTCTAGCGGGGCACCCCCTGTTCAGGGGGGTTATGGCAAAGAGGTGTGGCAATAGGTTAGGTAGGAGTTGAACCGCCGGGCGTCCGCTGTCGCCTGCTGCAGCTTGACCTTGACCTTTCCGTTGCCACAGGAGGCCTCGGCTTTTGCTTGTCCGCTTCACCCCCAACGTCCTGCTGTCGACTGCCATCGCACTCAGCGTAGCTCTGGCGGCGGTTATGCTGGGTCTGGCGATGGATCAGCGCTGGCTGGGGCTCAAGCTCGCGGCTGAACCCAGACTGGCAATTCCGGTCAGCTTCGACGGTTTGTGGATCGACGCAATAGAGCAGGACAGCCCGGCAGCCGAGCAGCCGGGCGCGGGAATACCCGCGTCTGTCGCGTCCTTGGTGGAGATCGCAGGTTCAGACGGAAGGAGGGTCCGGCTTGAACCCGGCGATCTCGTGGAGGAACCGGACGCACTCGAGACTTATGCCGATATGCGCGCCTTCTTCGCGCGGCAGGATGAGATTGCCGCGGTTCTGCGCAGCATCGGCGGGGGTGAACTGGGCGTCGCGTTTCTGGGCCAAACACAAACCTACTCAGTCTCTCCCGGTCGACAGCGCCCGGTCTCCTCTTTGCCGGTGGCTTTCTGGATGCAGATCGGCGTGGGGCTTGCCGGTTTCTGGATCGGGGCGTGGATCTGGGCGTTGAGGCGCGGCGAATGGGCGACACGCTTTTTGCTGGTGGCGGGCGCGGGCTTGATGATCTCGGCCTTCCCAGCCGCCGTCTATTCCACACGGGAACTGGCGCTTCCGGGCGGACTGTTCCGGGTTCTTTCTACATTTAACCACATCGGAGCACTCACCTTCGGCGTGGGCATGATCGGGCTGTTTCTCGTCTATCCCCGAAGGCTGGTGTCGCCCCGCTGGTTGGCGGTTCCCACTGTTGTTCTCGGTGCCTGGCAGATCGTGGATATCCGGCAACTGGCGGGCGGGCCGGGATTGGGTTTCCATCTGGCGGTGGTTCTTGCCATGCTCACCATCGTCATTCTGGTCGCCATCCAGTTCAAGGTCACGCGCGGGCACCCGCGCGACCGGGCGGCGCTCGCCTGGCTTGGGCTGGCGGTGATCGTGGGGGCCGGTGGCTTCGTCGTCACGGTCATAGCGCCCAATGCGTTGGGGATCGGTGCCGTCGTCTCGCAGGGTGAAGCGTTCCTGTTCTTCCTGCTGGTCTATGTAGGGGTTGCGCTCGGGGTTGCCCGGTATCGCCTGTTCCAGCTCGATGAATGGGCCTTCCGCATTCTCTTCTATGTTGTCGGCGTGCTTCTTCTTCTTGCGCTCGATGCCATCCTCATCGTCACCATTGTCGATGAGCGCGCACCGGCCTTCGCGCTGTCGCTGCTGATCGTGGCGCTGGCCTGGCTGCCCCTGCGCGACATGCTGGCGCGTCTTGTGCTGCGCCGCGCCGAGCCTGCGCGGGGAAACCTGTTCCGCCAGGTGATGGACGTGGCGCTCACCCCGCCGGGCCGTGACCAGCAGGCGCGCTGGCGCGCACTCCTGGAGGATGCGTTTCGCCCGCTGTCCATCGCACCCGGCAAGGCGGAGGCTCCAGCGCTGATCGATGACGGTCTGGCGCTCGCCGTGCCGGGTCCCCGTGGCCTGCCAGACTATCGTCTGGACTATGCGGGCGGGGGGCGAAAGCTGTTTTCCCTGCGTGACGCGGAGTTGGCGGCCGAGCTCACGGCCATGCTGGCCAATGCGCTGGAGAGCCGGGAAGCCTACGAAAAAGGCGTCGCCGAGGAGCGTGAACGCATCGCCCGCGACATTCACGACAATATCGGTGTGCAACTGATGGGCGCGCTGCACAGCCCTGGGCTGGCCCGCAAGGACATGATGATCCGCGAGACGCTGACGGACCTGCGCGACATTATCAACAACGCCTCCAATCCCGACCTCTCCTTCGATGAGATGCTGGCCGACCTGCGCTCGCAAATCTCCGAGCATCTGTTCGCCGCCGGCGTGAAAATGAAATGGACAGTGGAGAATGCCGGCTCCGCGATCCTGCCGCTGACCGCCGCGCATACGGTGCGCTCGGTCGTCCGCGAGGCGGTCCAGAATGCACTCAAGCATGGGCAGCCGGAAACGATCAGCGTCACGGTTCGGCTCGAGGGGGATATCATAAAGCTCTCCGTCACCGATGACGGCGCCGGTTTCGATCCCGGCAGCGTCCAGGCCGGCAACGGGCTCGCCAATATGCAGGCGCGGGTGACAAGCCTGGGCGGCCGCTTCAACGTCGCAAGCGGGGCCGTCGGCACCCGTATTGAGGCAGAGTTCGCGATAGATGTTGCACGGATTGCGCAATGACGAAGATACTCATCGTCGAGGACCTGAGTGAAACCCGCCGCTGGCTGAGCGAGATCGTCACCGCGGCTTTCGACGAGGCCGAAATCCACGAAGCGGCGAGCATGCGCGCAGGCATCGCACAGGCGGCGGCGCGCGACTACGACGTCGCGCTGATCGATCTTGGCCTGCCGGACGGGTCCGGCCTCGATGTGTTGCGCAATCTGCGCCTCCTGCGCTCCCAAGCCGTCTGTGTCGTCACCACCGTGATGGGCGATGACGCATCGATCGTGGGCGCGCTTTCAGCCGGTGCCCAGGGCTATCTGCTCAAGGAGCAGCCCCAAGAGTTGCTTGTGCGGCAGCTCAAGCAGATGGCCGAGGGTATCCCCGCGCTCTCGCCTTCGGTCGCGCGCCGGATCATGGAGCATTTCAAGAGAACGGGCCCGGCCGCCCCGGAAGACAATCTGACGGGGCGCGAGCGCGAGGTGCTGAGCTTGATCGGCCGGGGGCTGCGCAATGGCGAGGTGGCCGACACGCTGGGAATTTCGGACAATACGGTGGCCAGCTATATCAAGGACATCTACCGCAAGCTCGGTATTTCCTCGCGCGCCGAAGCGTCCTGGCATGCGGCAAGGCTGGGCCTCGGAGAGGCCCCCGCCGTCAACAAGAAGACCAAGTAAACAAGGTCCGAACTTCCGAATTTTTCTACCGATAGCCATAGGGAGAGGAAGGGAAAACCGGAGGACGTTCTCCCTGTGCGGCTCAAAGCGGCGCCATCTCCGATCGCGGCTGGATGAAAGACCCGTGACGGCTCAGTGCCCACAAGTCTCATCGCTGCACGTCCCTCAACGCGGATCGGCAAGCGACGAGGCGTCCGGCAAAGCGTTGCGCGCGGGTGCGGTCTTCTTCACCGGGCAGGCGCTCAGCGAAGTCGAGATAGCAGTCGAGCAGCAACTCGCACAGCGGCACCGCTCGCCCGAGAACGTCCGGCCGAAGCCCATCCTGCACCAGCCGAGAGGGGCCGAACGGCGCGTCGGCAAGCGCGGCCGCTCGCTCGCGGGCTTCTCGGGCCGCCGCCTCCAGGCCGGAGCCGCTCGCTCCCTCCTGGCGGGCCGCCGCTGCTTGTAGCAGGTCGGCGAAACGCAGCTCGAGGTCCGGCAGCGAGGCCGCTTCGAGCTGTGCCTTGGCCGCCCGTTCCGCATGAAAGGCGCGGCGGCGTTCCACGCGCAGCGTTGTCAGGTGACCGAGTTCCTCGCGCGCCATCTGTTCCGCCGCCAGCCGCAACGGGTCCTGGTCTGTCTGAGCCGCGACATGGGTCCAGAACAGGAAAGCCCGCTCCTCGTTGCGCACGGCCATGGAGAACGATCGGTAGGCCCCCATCAACTCGGGCGCGATGGCGCTTGCGCCTTCGTCGTCGAAGGTGTCCGCCGGTTCCCATTGCAGCTTCGCCAGATCCGGCATGGTGCCGCTGACACGCTGCGACCAGTCCACAACATTGTCGATATGTCGGGCCTCTTCTCCGGCCAACCGCTCGAAGACCGGAACGAGGTCCGGTCGTCCTTCCCGGCGCATCCGCTCGGCAAGGTCGGTGTAGTTGCCGAAGGCCTCCTGCTCCATCCGGTAGGCGATGGCCAGGAGTTCCTCCAGGGTCTCCACTTCCGCAAACGGTTCCGATCTCAGCAGCGTCACGGCAGCCTCCCTGCGTGGCAACCTTCCTCGTGGGTCCCCCATCCATAGCATCTGATCTGTTCCGGAGTTTGTCCGGGAACAAAGACCGGTGCCTTGGAGTGCCTCATGAAACGGGGAGGGCTACAACCTGGATCTGCTGGCGGGCCGCCAGCGGCAGGCTTCGGTTGTCCCTGTTAGGACGAGCAGGAACATGCACTGGATCCGTCTGGGGGCCCTCCACCCCCGCCTGTTAACGGCCCCGGCGCTCGCTTTGTTGCGGGTGCTGGTTATGGCGTTGCTGGTCCCATGCTTGTCGTTCGAGGCGGGTGCTGCCGGTCGCCTGGAGCAGTTCCTGTCCAGGGCGCAGCCCGGCGAGCTGTTTGCGGGCGCTGACCGGTACGGGGAGATCGTGGGCGATCCTCCGATGGCGCCGGTGTTCCGTGGCCGGGATCTCGTCGGGCATGTCTATCTGAACTCGGACGTCACCAGCGCCATCGGCTATTCGGGCAAGCCCATCCACATTCTCGTCGGCATCGATGAGGCGGGCGTCATTCGCGGCCTGAAGATGGTCGACCATCAGGAGCCGATCGTGCTGATCGGCATTCCGGAGGAGAAGGTCGTCGCGTCCCTCAACACGCTGATCGGGCAGGACCTCGGACGCGTCTCCGCCGGGGCGGTCCGGCCGCCGCAGGTCGATATCGTCAGCGGCGCCACGGTGACCGTGCTGGTGATGGGGGACAGCGTCGTGCGCTCCGCCGTGCGTCTCATCCGCGGCAATCGGCTCGCAGCGGCCCAGGCGCAGGTCATGGCGCCGACCGAAACCCGAGAAGTCGATCTCACCACAAGCGAATTGCGCGACTGGGAGACGCTCATCGGCGATGGGTCGGTGCGAACCCTGCGTCTGTCGGTAGGCGAGGTGAGCGAGGCATTCCGCGAGATCGGCCGCCCGGAAGCTGCGGAGCGACCCGAGACGCGCGATCCTCAGGACCAGTTCATCGAGCTCTATATCGCCCCGGTCAGTGTGCCGACGATCGGCCGCAGCCTGCTGGGCGAGGTTCAGTATGAACGGCTGGTCCAGCGGTTGAAGCCGGGTCAGCAGGCCATCGTGGTGGCGGGCGACGGCGCCTATTCGTTCAAGGGCTCCGGCTACGTACGCGGCGGCATCTTCGACCGCATCGAGCTTCTGCAGGACGGCCAGGGCATCCGCTTCCGCGACCGCAACCATACCCGCCTCGCCGATCTGGCGGCAGACGGTGCGCCGCGGCTGCGCGAGATCGCGCTCTTCGTCGTGCCGGAGGATTTCGATTTCGATGTCACCGAACCCTGGGAGTTGCAGCTCCTCGTGCAACGCAGCATCGGTGCGCGCGACAAGGCGACCCTGTCCTATGAACTCGGCTATACGCTGCCCGACGCATATGTGACGGTGACGCAGGTGCCCGCCGCGCCCGCGCCGACACCGAGCGAGCAGATCGCCCAGCCGGACGCGCCGGGCCTTGATGCCGCCGCCGAGGCGCGTCTAGCCGCGGACGACGAGCCGCTGTGGCAGCGCATCTGGAAGATGAATACGGTGTCGATCGGCATCACCGTGGTGGCGCTGCTGGTCCTGACCGCGATCTTCTTCTTCCAGGACTGGCTGGTCCGCCGCCCGGTGCTCTATCGCTGGATACGGCGCGGCTACCTCGTCTTCACGCTGGTCTGGCTCGGCTGGTACGCCAACGCACAGCTCTCCGTCGTCAACGTCCTCACCTTCACCAACGCGCTGATCACCGACTTCAACTGGGAGTTCTTCCTCTCCGCCCCGCTGATCTTCATCCTGTGGGCGGCGGTTGCAGCCGGACTGCTGTTCTGGGGGCGTGGCCCGTTCTGCGGTTGGCTCTGCCCCTTCGGCGCGCTGCAGGAGTTGACCAACAACATCGCGCAGTGGCTGAAGGTGCCGCAGATCAAGGTTCCGTTCGGCCTGCACGAGCGGCTCTGGCCGATCAAGTACATCATCTTCCTTGGTCTGTTCGGGCTCTCCTTCTACTCGGTGGCGATGGCCGAGATCGCGGCCGAGGTGGAGCCCTTCAAGACGGCGATCATCTTGAAGTTCGTGCGCGACTGGCCCTTCGTCGTCTTCGCACTCGCCCTTCTCGCCGCCGGCCTGTTCATCGAGCGATTCTATTGCCGCTATCTGTGTCCGCTCGGCGCTGCCCTGGCGATACCGGGGCGCATCAGGATGTTCGAATGGCTGAAACGCTGGCCCGAATGCGGCTCTCCCTGCCAGCGCTGCGCCAAGGATTGTCCGGTGCAGTCCATCCATCCCGAGGGGCAGATCAACGTCAATGAATGCATCTACTGCATGCATTGCCAGGAGCTCTATCACGACGATCAGCGCTGTCCGCACATGATCCAGGTGCGATTGAAGCGGGAAAAGTTCCAGGCCCTTTCTTCGCCTGCATCGCGAGGCGAGGGGCCTGTGAAGACGGTCATTTCACACAAGGGAACCCGGATCGAAACTCCGGGCGCCGTGACGCGACCGACCACCTAGAACCGAAACGGGAGAAAGGCGATGCAGTCGGAAGATAAGAACAAGGGCGTCAATCGGCGTCAGTTGCTTGGTAGCACTGCTGCGGTGGCGGCTGCAGGCGCGGCCGGTATGGGCGGTGGCCTTGCCCTCTCGGGTGGGCCGGTGACGCCAGCGGTCGCGCAGTCGACCTCCGGCAGCAGCTATGAGGTCAAGCCGGGCGAACTCGACGAATACTATGTCTTCTTCTCCAGCGGCCAGACTGGAGAAATCCGGGTCGTGGGAGCACCCTCGATGCGCGAGCTGATGCGCATCCCGGTGTTCAACCGTTGCAGCGCCACCGGTTGGGGGCAGACCAACGAGAGCCTGAAGGTGCTGACCGAAGGTCTGCTTCCTCAGACGAAGGAGTTCCTTAAGGACAAGGGTGCCACCTATCTCAACGGTGACCTGCATCACCCGCATCCCTCCTTCACCGATGGCACCTATGACGGCCGCTATCTCTACGCCAACGACAAGGCGAACACGCGGGTCTGTCGCATCCGTCTCGACGTGATGAAGTGCGACAAGATCATCCAACTGCCGAACCAGCACACCGTGCATGGCCTGCGCGTGCAGAAATATCCGAGGACCGGCTATGTCTTCTGCAACGGCGAGGACCGCGTGCCGATCCCCAATGACGGCACGACGATGGGGGACAAGAGCAGCTACCATGCCATCTTCACCGCCGTCGACGGCGAGACGATGGAAGTGGCGTGGCAGGTCATGGTCGACGGCAATCTCGACAATGTCGACGCCGACTACCAGGGCAAGTACGCCTTTGCCACCTGCTACAACTCGGAGGAAGGCGTCACCCTCGCGGAGATGATGGCGAACGAGCAGGACTGGATCGTCATCTTCAACCTTGCCCGGATCGAGGAGGCCGTCGCCAACGGCGACTATCAGGAGCTCAACGGCGTGCCGGTGGTCGATGGCCGCAAGGGATCGCCCTACACTCGCTACGTTCCTGTGCCCAACAGCCCGCACGGGATCAACACCGCGCCGGATGGCATCCATGTGGTGGCGAACGGCAAGCTGTCGCCGACGGTCACCGTCTTCGACGTCCGCAAGTTCGACGATCTGTTCGACGACAAGATCCAGCCGCGGGACACCGTCGTCGCCGAACCGGAACTGGGCCTCGGGCCGTTGCACACCGCCTATGACGGACGCGGCAACGCCTACACCACCCTGTTCATCGACAGCCAGGTCTGCAAGTGGAACATCGAGGACGCAAAGCGCGCCTATGCCGGTGAGCAGGTGGATCCGATCCGGCAGAAACTCGACGTCCACTACCAGCCCGGACACAACCACACCTCCATGGGCCAGACCAAGGAGGCGGACGGCAAGTGGCTGATCTCTCTGAACAAGTTCTCCAAGGACCGCTACCTCAACGTCGGCCCTCTGAAGCCGGAGAATGACCAGCTCATCGACATCTCGGGCGATGAGATGGTGCTGGTGCATGACAATCCGACCTTCGCCGAGCCGCATGACGCGACGCTCGTGCACCGCTCGAAGATCAACCCGGTGCATGTGTGGAGCCGCGACGACCCGTTCTTCGCCGATGCGGTGGCTCAGGCCGAGGCCGATGGCATCGATCTGATGAGCGATTCGGAAGTCATCCGCGACGGCAACAAGGTGCGGGTCTACATGACCTCAGTTGCACCGGCGTTCGGCCTCGAGGACTTCACCGTGCGCCAGGGCGATGAGGTCACGGTCTATGTCACCAACCTCGACGAGGTTGAGGACCTGACCCACGGCTTCTGCGTCATCAACTACGGCGTCAACATGGAGGTGGGACCGCAGGCAACCGCCTCGGTGACCTTCACCGCCAGCCAGCCGGGTGTCTACTGGTACTACTGCTCGTGGTTCTGCCATGCGATGCACATGGAGATGAAGGGCCGCATGTTCGTCGAACCGCAAGGCGCCTGAACGATGCGATCCGGCTCCACGTTCATCGGAGCCCTGGTGGCGGCGGTCCTCGCCGCCACCGTGGGGGCGCCTGCCTCGGCGCGGGTCATCGAGCACCGTCCGGGGGGCGCCGGCCTGCAGGCGATCGTCGATGCCGCCGCGCCGGGCGACGTGATCCGTCTCCAGTCCGGCGAGCATGCCGGGCCGGTGACGCTTCATACGTCGCTGACGCTCGAAGGGGAGGCCGGGGCGGTGGTTCTCGGCAACGGCAAGGGCAGCGTCATCACCGTGACGGCACCCGGCGCGGTTGTCCGCGACCTTGAAATACGGGGGTCGGGTCGAGACCTTTTCGAGATGGATTCCGGGGTGTTCGTCGCACAGACGGCGACAGGGGCCCGCATCGAGGACAATGCCATCCTCGACAACCTCGTCGGCATCTACCTGCACGGAGCCAGGGACGCGCTGGCCAGGGGCAATCGCATCGTCGGCCTGCGGGAGGGGCGCACCAGCGAGGCCGGCGACGGCGTCTCGGTGTGGAATGCCCCCGGCGCCCAGGTTGTCGACAATGAGATCAGCTATGGACGGGACGGCATTTTCACGAAAACGAGCCAGGGAAACGTCTTCAAGGGCAACACGCTGAAGAATGTCCGCTTCGGCATCCACTACATGTACACCAACGACAGCGAGGTCAGCGACAACCTGTCGTCGGGCAACACCGTCGGCTACGCGATCATGTTTTCCGACCGGTTGCGTGTCACCAACAACATCTCCGATGGCGACCGCGACCATGGCCTGCTGTTGAATTACGCCAACGGGTCGCAGATCTCCGGAAACATCGTGCGCGGCCGGCCGCTTCCGATCCACAGATGGACGGCGGCGGCGCGGATCGACGGGGTGCACGGCCTCCCGGGTGAGCGCGAGACCGCCGGTCGCGTGAGCGGGGGGATGCGGCTTGGCCCGGAGAAATGCGTCTTCATCTACAATGCGAACCGCAACCGGCTGACCGGAAACTGGTTCGAGGGTTGCGCCATCGGCATCCATTTCACCGCCGGGTCGGAAAGCAACGCGATGACCGACAATGCCTTCATCGGCAACAGGCACCAGGTGAAGTATGTCGGGACGCGGCACCTCGACTGGTCGTTCGAGGGGCGAGGAAACTACTGGAGCGACAATCCGGCCTTCGACCTGGACGGCGACGGGATCGGCGACACTCCCTACCGCCCGAACGACATCATCGACAGGGTGCTGTGGACCGCGCCGCAGGCGAAGGTTCTCGTGAACAGCCCTGCCGTCCAGGTGATCCGCTGGGCACAGGCGCAGTTTCCGGCGCTGCTGCCCGGCGGCGTGGTCGACAGCCGGCCGCTGATGACGCCCCCAAGACCGATGCGGATGGAGCAATGATGGTCGAGACGGTCCAGGTATCGAACGTTGCCAAGTCCTACGGCGCCGTGCAGGCGGTGCGTGAGATCTCCTGCGTGTTTCGCGAAGGCGAGACCATCGCACTTGTCGGTCACAATGGCGCCGGCAAGACGACGCTCATCAAACTGATGCTCGGCCTGGTGAAACCGACCGCCGGCACGGTCCGGGTGCTTGGCGAAGACCCGGCGGCCGGACAGTTCGAAGCGCGCCGCAGGCTCGGCTATCTGCCGGAAAACGTCTCCTTCAACATGGCTTTGACGGGCCGCGAGACCCTTGCCTTCTACGCCCGGTTGAAACGCGTGCCCGTGGAGACGACCGGAGCGCTGCTTGAGCGGGTCGGGCTGGGGGGCGCGGCCGACCGGCGCGTCGGCACCTATTCCAAGGGGATGCGCCAGCGGCTGGGGCTGTCGCAGGCGCTTCTGGGGCAGCCGCGGGTGCTGCTGCTGGACGAACCGACCACCGGCCTCGATCCGGCATTGCGCCGCAGCTTCTACGACATCGTCGCGGAGCTGCGCGCCGGCGGCGCGACCGTGCTGCTGTCTTCCCATGCCTTGACCGAGCTGGAAGGCAGGGCGGACCGCGTCGTGATCGTCGACCGGGGCGTCAAGATCGCCGATGGAACGCTCGACGATCTCCGGCGGATCGCCCGTCTGCCGACACGCATCCGTCTCACGCTGGCCGGCGAGGTCGTTTCCGCAGCCGACGATTGGGCCCGCGCCGGCGGTTGGCGACGGGTCAACGGGCGCCAGTTGGAGATCGACGCGGAGCCGGGGGAGAAGGTCGCGGTGCTGCGCCGGGTCGCCGAGCCGGGCGCTCCCGTTGCCGACTTCGACGTGATACCGCCGACGCTGGATGAACTCTACGCGCATTTCCTTGAGGCGCGGGGGAGGGGCGAGTGACCAACATCTTCATTATCGCCCGCAAGGAAATCCAGGAGGGGCTGCGCAACCGCTGGGTCCTCGCCACGACGCTGCTTCTGGCGGCGCTGGCCCTGACGCTGACCTTTCTCGGCAGCGCCCCGACCGGGAATGTCGGCGCCAGCGCGCTGGACGTCGTCATCGTCAGCCTGTCGAGCCTTTCGATCTTCCTCGTGCCGTTGATCGCATTGCTGATTTCGCACGACGCCATCGTCGGGGAAATGGAGCGGGGCACGATGCTGCTCCTGCTTAGCTATCCGGTAGGGCGCTGGCAGGTGATCGCCGGCAAGTTCGCCGGCCATCTGGCCATCCTCGCCTTTGCCACCTTGCTTGGCTACGGGGCCGCTGCTGTTGCGCTGGCGGCGACCGGCGCGGATATTGATCGAAGCAGCTTCGTTGCGTTTGCCTCGATGATCCTGTCGTCGATCCTGCTCGGAGCCGTTTTCATCGCGATCGGCTATCTCGTCAGCGTGCTGGTTCGCGAGCGCGGCACCGCCGGCGGCATCGCGATCGGGGTGTGGCTGCTCTACGTGCTGATCTATGACATGGCGCTTCTCGGCCTGCTGGTCGTCGATCAGGGCCGCATCATCAGCGGCGGGGTGCTCGACGCTCTGTTGCTGGCCAATCCGACGGATGCATACCGGCTGCTGAACCTGAGCTCCGGCAATGTCGGAGCCCTCTCGGGCATGGGCGGCGTTGCGGAAAATGCGGCGCTTTCGCCGGCCACGCTGGTCGGCGCGCTGCTTGTCTGGGTGGCGGTGCCGTTGTCCGCCGCTGCCCTGGTTTTCTCCAGGAGGGAACTGTGAGACGCCTGTTGTTTCCGATCATCGCGGCGGCCGCGTTCGGTCTGGCGGGATGCGGCGAGGAAGGCTCTGCCGCCTTGCCGGAGCCTTTTGCCCTGACGCAGGACGCCATGGGGCGCTATTGCGGCATGAACGTGCTCGAGCACCCCGGCCCGAAGGGGCAGATCATCTTCGGACCCGAGCCGATCTGGTTTTCCTCCGCCCGTGATGCGGTGGCGTTCACCATGCTTCCGGAGGAACCCAAGACCTACTCCGCCATCTATGTGTCCGACATGAAGCATGCGCCGGACTGGGACAATCCGGGCGCGGATAACTGGGTCGATGCGCGAGCCGCCTTCTATGTGATCGGCAGTTCGGCAAGGGGCGGGATGGGGGCCGCCGAGACGGTTCCCTTCTCCACCAGGGACGCCGCCGAGCGGTTTGCGCAGGACAACGGCGGCGAGGTGGTGACGTTCGAGGACATCCCTGTCGACTACGTGCTGGGGCCCGGTGACGCGGCAACGGCGCCTGGGGCGGTGGGTTCGACACAATAGGGGCACGCCATGGGCACCATGAACCGCCGACGCTTCATCTCGATCACCGCCGCGGCGGCCGGCTGCGGCCTAGCCTGGCCGGCTTTTGCGGCGACGCCCTTGCAAGAGGCGGTGAGCTGGCGCGGGCAGGCGCTCGGCGCGCCGACCTCCCTGGTGATCTACCATCAGGACCCCGTCGCTGCGGAGCGCCTGCTTCGGCAGGTCCGGTCCGAGGTCGACAGGCTCGAGCAGATCTTCAGTCTCTACCGGCCCGGCTCGGCGATTTCGCAGTTGAACCGGTTGGGCGCCCTGGCCATGCCTCCGTCCGAATTGGTCGCGCTTCTCGAGACCTGTCGCAAGGCCTGGGAAGTGACCGGTGGGGTGTTCGACCCCACGGTCCAGCCGCTGTGGAAAGTGCTGGCAGAGCATTTTTCGATGCCCGGTGCTTCGGCCGGCGGTCCCACATCGACCGAAATCCGTGAGGCTCTCGATCTGGTTGGCTTCGACAAGGTCAGCTTCGATCAGAGCCGTGTGGCGTTTGGCCGACCTGGCATGGCCCTGACGCTCAACGGCATCGCCCAGGGTTACATCACGGACCGGGCTGTCGAGCTTCTGCGTCGGGGTGGCATCGAAAAGAGCATCGTCGATCTCGGCGAGATCCGCGTGCTCGGATCGAAACCGGACGGTGGTCCATGGCAGGTCGGCATCCGGGACGTGGCTACCCCTGCCGGGCGCGCGGCCGCGATCGAGTTGGTCGACAAGGCGGTGGCCACATCGAGCGCGGCGGGCTTCAGCTTCGACGCCGCGGGCCGTTTCACGCACTTGCTGAACCCCCGCACCGGGGCGAGCGTGACCGGCGACAGGAGTGTTACCGTCACCGCGCGGGATGCTGCGAAAGCCGATGCATTCTCGACCGCGTTCAGCTTGATGTCGTCTGAGGATATCCGAGCGGTAGTCAAGCGTGAAGGCGACATCGACGTCATGTTGTCCGACAGCCGTGACGGCTGGAGAACTCCGTAAACCGGGCGAGGCAACGCTGCCGGCGGGAGTTTGTTCCCGGACAAGGACGGCCGCTCATTCGCCCCCTAAGAACAGGGTCATCCGCATCAACATCGGAGTGCGCCATGACCCTTACACCTGCCCATGCCGATCGGCCTGTCGCTATTGTGGATCTGCGATCGCTGCCCAGGCCGCAACGTCACTCGTTGGTCTTCCGCCAGTACGACGCGCTGCTCCCGGGTGAATGTTTCGAACTGATCAACGATCATGATCCGCAGGGGCTCTTGTACCAGTTCCAGCAAGCCATTCCCGGCCAGTTTTCCTGGACCTATCGGGTCCTCGGTCCTGTCGACTGGCATGTCCTCGTGGGCAAGGAAGGGCTGGTCGAGGAGCAAAGGCGCGACGAGTGTTGCGGCGGTGGCTGCGGCTGAACGACAACGGGCGCCGCGAGGCGCCCTTTTTGTTCACGCCTGATCGGCAGGCTTCTCGCGCACTGTCGGTCCCCCTTGCGCGATCTGGAACAGGCAAAGACGGCTGAACACGGCGATCTGACTGAGGCGCATCGGTCGCAGGATGCCCCTCATCGGTGTTCACAATTCTTGTCAGCAGGCCTGGGTCTGTTCGCAATCACCACCTGAGGAGGCGCGAACCTGCGAGAGAGCCGACGCCGCCGGCCGAGGCAATCGCGAGCCCATACCAGACCACATAGAAGAGTGGAGAGTCCTCCGTGCAGGCGAGAGAATAGCCGGCCGCCGCTCCGGCGCCGGCCGCAAGGCCGAGCAAGGCGCCGGACAGGGCCGGATTCGTGCTCGCGCCGTTCTTCAGGAAAGTCAGTCCCGCGGCGATCGGAAGCAGCGACAGGCCGAGAACGGCGGAGAGGCATTTCATCGCCGTACTGCCCACCATCGCTTGCGTCAGAAACGGTACCGGCGTGGCGGCAGCGGCATCGGCGATCAGGACAAGCGCCATTGCCGGCGGCAGAAGCAGGTATGACAGCCTGAGCCCCTTGCCGGGATAGGCGGAGCGGATCGCGAGCCACAATGCGGAGACCGACAGCAACGCCGGCAGCCCTGTCTTGGCGAGGGTCACCGGCGCGCTCAACGCGGTGCCGAGGTCCGGCCGCAGCCCCATCAGGGAGAGCCAGAGGGCAACACCAAGGGCCGTCGCCGCCGAGGTCCAAAGCGCGATCGAGGACGCAGCAAACGGCTTCGGGACAGGGGCCCGGGCCAGGTCGGCGATGAAGTCCTCCGTGGACAGTCTTTTCCGGGTCATCGGTCGGATCCCCGCGCAAGAGCGGACAGCTTCTTGATGGCGCGGTGGAAGGCAACGCGCACGGCTCCCTCGCTCATCGAAAACCGGGCGCCGACCTCGGTTGCGCGGTCGCCGTCAAGGCCGATTGCGCGCACGATGGCGGCCGACCTCGTATCGATCTGGGCCAGCATCCTCGAGGCCTCCTGATCCGACAGGAGATCGCTCGGCTCGTCCTGCGCGATGAGATCGACGAAGTCGTCCACCGGCAGGTGGATGTGAGCTCCCAGCCGCCTGAAGGCGTCGACCACCTTGTAGCGCGCGACGGCATAGAGCCAGGGGCGCACCGGCGTGCGCGGATCCCAGGTCTGGCGCTTGAGGTGGATCGCCAGCAGCACCTCCTGCACCACGTCGTCGTGCTGGTCCGGCGGCAGCCCGCGCCCGCGGGCTTTGACGACCTTTCGGACAAGCGGCATGACGGCGGTGAGAAAGCGGGCAAACGCCTTTGCGTCGCCTGCGTTCGCGGCGGTCAACAGCGCCTCCAGATCGTTGCAAGCGTCGGTTATCTCGGCCTCCCGTCGCGCGTCCGCGAGAGGCAACCTAGCGGGGCTTGCGATCGCGAGGCAACCCACATCACGCAGAGTTGCGAGCGACGCCGTCATGCGGTCACGGCAGCGAGCGTGGCGCCGGCACGTCCCTTGATCTGGGCGGCTCGCATCCCTGTGCGACAGGCGAAGACCGGATCCATCATGCGGTCGTTTTCTGCGGCGGGCCGTCAAGACGCAGCACATGATCCAGCGAGATCCTGCCCGGTCCCCGGACCACGACGGCAAGCAAGGCGGCGGCCCACAGCCCATGCGTGACCCATGCGCTGGGATAGACGAATATCTGGATGACGGCGGTCATGACGAGCAGACCGAAGGCGGACAGTCTCGTGAAAAGGCCGAGGATCATCAGCACCGGCAGCACATGTTCGCTGACGGTGGCAAGAACCGCTGCGACATTCGGCGGGATGATCGGCAAGGCAAACTCCGTTTCGAACAGGAACCATGTCGAGTCCTTGATCGCGAAGCCGTCGACCTTGGTGCGGCCCGACAGCCAGAACACCATGGCCGGAAAGAAGCGGAGCCCGAGGGCGACAAGGTCGTCGGGAATGAGCTGGAACCAGCCGTTCAGCCGCTTGATCAGGGTCTGCATGTCGAAATCTCCGCATTGAGGATGAGACCGGCTGCCATGAACTCGGCGAGAAGGCGTCCGGCGTCGTGGGCCGGATCAGCCGCCTGGGCGAGTTGTGCGGCTTCGAGCAAGGGCCGGCCGTCGCTGAGCGCGGCGATCATGGCGGCATCGCCGGCCGCGATCGCCTTCACCGGCACGTTGAAGAAGCGATCCCGGAAGATGAGCGCCGTTTCGGGACCGTGAACGATGGCGCCGGGCAGCGCGCCGGGCTGGTTCGACGTCCAGATCGAGACCGCCGCATGCGCGAGAGCAAGCACGCAAACGGAAGGGTGCAAGGCCAGAACGAGGTCGGCCGGGTCGGCATTGGCAAAAAGGTCTGGCGTTGCCGGTTCATGGTCGGCCGCGTGAAAGGCAACGCCGCGCTGATACTCGATGCGGGCGACGTCGGCCATGTAGGGATAGTCCAGAAGCGGCGGAAAACCCGCCAGGAACGCGGGGAAGCCGTCTCCCCACTGCGTCAGAACCGGTGTCTTCGGCCGGTCCAGTTCGACATAGACGCGCGCCATCTGCCGGAAGAATGCCTCGCCGACGAGCCGCTGGACGACCGGGAACCGCATGGCCAGCGCCTCGGTCAGGCTGACGACGACATTGTTGCGGTAGACATTGAAGCGGCGCTCGGCCTCCGCCGGGTCCCGCGCCGTCAGTCCGGCGGGAAGCGGGCCTCCGCGCAGGGCTGCGTCAAAGCCGGATTGCAGTTCAGCCAGCCTGCGCATGACGCTTCTCCGGAGCATGGAGAATGCGCGCGGCGCGCGCGGCTTCGTCGGCCAGAACCGACCAGCAGGGAACGTCATTGTCCCATTCGACGAGCGTCGGGATCGCTCCGCATCGCGAGACGACATCGGCAAAGAGCGACCAGACCGGGTCGGCGACCTCGGAGGAATGCGCGTCGATCAGCAGCGGCCCCGACGGAAGCTCTTCCACCACGTGACCGCCCAGGTGGATTTCGCCGACATGCTGGAGCGGGAAGCTGTCGATATAGGCGCAAGGGTCGAAACCGTGGTTGGTCGCCGACACGAACACATTGTTGACGTCGAGGAGCAGGCCGCAGCCGGTGCGCCGCGCGACTTCGGCGAGAAAGTCGACCTCGGCGATCGTCGACTGCTCGAAGATCACATAGGTCGACGGGTTCTCGAGCAGCATCCTGCGCCCGAGTGCCTCCTGCACCTGGTCGACATGAGCGCAGATCACGTTCAGCGACTCGTCCGTGTAGGGCAGCGGCAGAAGATCGTTGAGAAAACCGGTGTCGTGGCTCGACCAGGCGAGGTGCTCGGAAAAACTCTCGGGCTGGTAGCGTTCGCAGAGCTGGCGAAGCCTCGCCAGGTGATCGGGATCCAGGCCGCGGGCGCCGCCGATCGACAGGCCGACGCCATGAACCGAAAGGGCATAGTCCGCCCTGAGCGCGGTGAGTTGGGCGTGCGGCAGGCCGCCGGCTCCCATGTAGTTCTCGGCATGGACCTCGAAGAAGCCGACCTTGCCGGGGTCCTGGGTGATGTCGATGAAATGCTGCGGTTTGAAGCCCACACCGACGCTCGCGGGTAACTGAGGCATCTCGAGTGCACCGTGCATTGGAGGAAGGCGGGGCGCGACCGGTCGCGCCCCGTGCGTTGGCCTCAGGCAGGGAGATCGCGGCTGAGTTCGGTCAGCGAGCCCTTGCGCGGCGTCCCGTCGGCCTGGGCGGGCAGTTCCATCGTGGTGCAGGTGCCGGCCGGGACCATCTTCCAGGCATTGCCCTGATAGTCGACCTTGGACGTCCCGGCGCAGGTCGTGCCCGGGCCGGCGGCGCAGTCGTTCTGGCCTGCAAGCGAGACGCCGAAGCACTTTTCCGTCGTCTGGGCCTGCACCGGCGCGGCCATCAGCGTGAGCGCGGAGACCAAAGCGGCGCTCAGGGCGATATTCGTGTGTCGTGCTGTCATGTCATTCTCCTGTCTCTCGACGAAGACGCTCCAGCGCCTTCATTGAACAATTCGCGGACGGTGCCGTGGCCGTTACAGCTTCACGGCAAGGTGATCCGGGCAGGGCGCACACTCAAAAACATGCGAGGTCGTTTCGCGCGGCGCTCGGGCCGGTCTTCGCAGGGGCGGCGCGGCGGTTTCGGGAGCGGCCGGTTGCCGCTCCCGGGACACGGGCCGGCTTAGAGGGCGCCCGGATCCGTGCTCTCGATCTTGGTCCAGATCTCGTCGGCGGCCTCGATGTTTGCCGCCATCTCGGAGCGCCACATGTCGGCGACCGCCGGAGCGACATTCAGATAGAGCTTGTCGTTGACGATCGTGAAGACGGCCGGATCGCCATCGAGCTTCTGGCCCATCTTCACGCCCATGGCGCAATAGCCGCCATACTGGGGCAGGTACTTGTCGGGATCGGCTGTGAACGCCGCCTTGTTCTCCTCGCTGGCGAAGCGATAGACGGCACCGCCATGCACGGCCGTGACCCTGAAGTCGCCCGGGACGGGACCGGCCGGCGAGAAGAAACTCACCGGATCGACGCCGCGCAGGGCAAGGCCCGTGGACGTCACGTTCAACTCGCTCCCCGCGAAGGACGTGGCGGCGGAGAACAACAGAAGCAGGAAGGCGCCGAGCAATGCATTCAGTCTGGTCATGTCTGTTCCTTTCGATGGTGCAAGAGCGATCCCGCGGCGGCCTTGCGGGCCGTCGCCGGGTGTTTCTTGCTGGCTGCGGGCAGGGCAAGCCTGGCGTCGGCCGATGCGTCACGGTCCTTGGACGAGATGACGCGCGGCCGTGGTCAGGCGGTCACTTCGTAGGCGACGAAAGCCGGATCGAGCTTCGTCGCGACGATGTGATTGGTGTAGTTGGAGAAGGTCTTGACGCCGATGGCCAGGATCACCGCGAAGATCTGACGCGGTTCGAAACCGGCAGCGAGGAAGGCGTCGACATCGGCGCGCGACGGCCGCCCGGCCGTCCGGACCATGGTGCGGGTGAAGGTGGCGAGAGCCTGCAGGCGCGGGTCGGGAAGCGGACCGCCGTTGCGAAGGGCGGCGATCGCGTCCGCCGGCACCTTGCTCATCTTCTCGGCGATCATCGAGTGAGCGGCGACGCAATAGTCGCAGCCGTTGGCTTCGCTCACTGCCAGGAAGACGGTTTCCTGCTCGTCCGGCTGGAAGCCGGAGGTGCGGCGGAAGCCGTCGTAGCCCGCCAGATAGGTGCCGAGCAGGTCCGGCGCGTAGGCCATGTAGCCGTACATGTTGGGAACGAAGCCCAATCTCCTGGCGGCGGTTTCCAGAGCGGTTGCGGCAGCGGGTTCGGCCGTCTCCGCGGTCAGGGGTGCAAGAGTGAGGCTGGCGGATGACTGGGACATGGGGTCGTCTCCAAATATGGAATGATCGATCCATATATTGCCAGGCGCGGCCCGGCAAACTATTTTCGGAACGATGAGTTCACAACTTCATGAGCGCCGCGTGCGCGGCCGTCCCCGCACCTTCGTTGAAACCGAGGCGCTCGACATCGCGATGGGTCTGTTCTGGCGGATGGGCTACGAGGGCACCTCGATGGATGCCCTCACCGGCGCCATGGGCATCTCGCGGTCGAGCCTCTACCAGTCCTTCGGCAACAAGGAGGCCCTGTTCCTGAGCGCGGTGGAACACTACGCGCGCACCCGGATCGAGCCCCTCCTCGAGGCTCTCGACGGCGGCGGCGGTTTCCGGAGCGATCTGGCTGCCTTCCTCGACGCCGTCGTGCGGCATGCGACGGCCGATCCCGAGCGGTTGGGGTGTCTCGTGGCGTCGGTTCTTTCCGATGCGGCCGGATCGGATCCGCGGCTGAGGGCGGAACTGGGCCGGCGATTTGCCGCGGTCGAAGCGCGGATCGCCGAGCGCGTCGCGCATGCGCAGTCGGTCGGCGAGATGTCCGGTGCGGCAAGCCCGGCAACGGTCGCCGCGGTCGTTGGAGCCCTCGCGCGCGGCTTGATGCTCAGCGCCCGGGCGGGCGTTGCTCCCGAAACGTTGCGCGACACGAGCAAAGGTGCGGTCGCGATCCTGACGGCGGGACTGACCTCGTGACGCTTCGGCACTTGTGCAGCGTGCGTGTCGCGCAGTCTTGACTTTCATGTGAAGGTGGCAGGCGCCAAGCTCGCGGCGACAGGCTGGAGGAGGTCGTCATGTCAGGCAGTGCGGACCTGCTGCTCGATCGGTTGGACCCTGAGAGCGAAGGCGCGGCGCCAACCGGGGCGCAGGGGACGTCGTCGCCGGACACTCGCTGCCCGGAGGTCCCTCGTGCGCGCTGACCTGAGCCGGCGGTTCGGCCGCATCCTGCGTGGCGGCGCCGACGTCTCGAGGCTTCCCGAGGCGATCCGACGACGCATCGCCGAACGCGACTGGGCCAACGAGCGTCTGCTGCGCGCCATCCAGTTGCTGATGATCTGCTTCTTCAGTCTCCTTTATGCGCTGTCGCCCAAGACCTTCGAGGCGGGGAGCCTGTCGCCGACGCCGTTCGTGCTGGCAGCCTATTTCGTGCTCGCCGTGATCGGCCTCGTCTGGGGATATCTGCGGGAACCGCCGGACTGGGCGAGCTATGTTTCGATCATCTTCGATTTCGCGCTGCTCTACGGATTGATCATCAGCTTCCATCATCAGTACGCCCAGCCCGCGAGTTTCCTGCTCAAGGCGCCGGCACTGCTTTACGTCTTCATCTTCATCGCCTTGCGAACTCTGCGCTTTAACCCGAAGTTCGTGATCTTCGCGGGTCTGGTGGCTGCCGCGGGGTGGGGGGCCGTGATCGTCTATGTGCGGCAGGTCGATCCGTCGGAATTCGTGCTGACGCGGTCCTATGTCGAGTACCTGACCTCCAATGCGCTGCTGATCGGCGCGGAGGTCGACAAGATCATCTCGATGCTTGCCGTGACCGCGGTGCTGGCCTTGGCGGTGAACGGCTCGCGAAGTCTCCTGATCACCGCCGTCACGGAAGAGGCCGCCGCGACGGGGCTGTCGCGCTTCTTCGATCCAGGCGTTGCTCGCGCCATCCGCGCCGGCGAGCATCAGCCGATCCCTGGTACCGCGCAGCGGGAAGCGGCGGCGATCATGAACCTGGATATCAGGAGCTTTTCCCGCATCGCGGAGCAGTGCGAGCCCGATGCGGTCATGCGTGTCCTTGCCGCTTATCAGGGGCGGGTGCTTCCCATCGTGCATGCCCGCAACGGGATGATCGACAAGTTCCTCGGCGACGGGATCATGGTGACCTTCGGTCTGGGCACCGATAGCGAATCCTATGCCGCCGATGCCATTGCCTGCGCGGAAGCCGTGCTTGCCGACCTGAAGGGGTGGGCGGATCTGCCCGAGATGCAGGCGCTGCGGCAGCCGCTGGCGATCGGCATCGGCATCTCGTCCGGAACGGTGAGCTGGGGCGTTGTGGGACGGGATGAGCGGCTCGAACTGACGGTGATCGGGCCCGCGGTCAACCTTTCGGCCAAGATCGAGAAATGCAACAAGGCGTTCGGCAGCACCTGCATGGTCGATGCCGAAACCTGGCGCCTGGCACAGGCCCAGGGGTATCGCGGCCGCTTCGAAGCCCGCCACGTCGCGGCCCGGATCGACGGGGCGGACGGGCAGATCGGCGCAGTGATCCTCACCCTGCCATAGAGCCGCCCGGTCGCCGGCATCTGTCTGTTCCTGCCGGCCGTCTTTGTCCTGAGCAGCGCAGTCTGCCGGGGGATCCAGCGCAGCGGGCGTCATGCGCGGACGGTCCCGGCAGTTCGAACCGAAGGGGGCGAGCGGTACCGTCCGTGGATATGACCGGAAAGCGCCGCCCTCCTGTCGGAGGGCGGCACGAGACATGGGCTGCTCGCCGGACGTCAGGCCTGCGTCACGCGGCCCGGCCCGAGAACAGATCCTTCTTGACGATGCCGTGCACCCCCCAGTTTCCGTCGACAACCTGGGTCACGCCGAAGTCGACGCCGATCGACATGATCGAGATCGCCTCGTCCTCCGTCAGGCCCTTGGTGGTCATCAGGAAGTGCCGCATCTTCTTGAACGCGTCCTGCAGGGCGAGGTCGATCGACGACTTGTTGTAGATCTCGCTCTGGGCATCGGGGCCGAGTTCGGCCAGGTAGTTGGCAACGCTGAAGCCGTGGACCACCCATTCGGTCTGGGTCTCCAGCATCGGGTAGTCGAGGTCCTCCAGCGGCGTGCCGGCCAGATCCGCCTTCTTGTGCAGGATGAGCTGGAAGGTGCCGGTCAGCGAACACTCGATGGCGGTGCCGCACAGCTCGCTGTCGCCCTGCGAGGCATGGGGATCGCCGACGGAGAGCAACGCTCCCTCGACCGACACCGGGTAATACATCGTCGCGCCCTTGCCGATGCGCCAGTTGTCGATGTTGCCGCCGAAATGGCTCGGCGGGATGGTGTCGACGAAGTCCGCCTCGGCCGGTGCCAGGCCCAGCGTGCCGAAATGCGGCCGGATCGGCACCCGTATGCCCTTGAGCACGTCATAATTCCGATCGACCGTCGACATGTCGACCGGCACGCCGGGATAGTCGATGACCGGATGCACCACGCCGAACGGGTCGGTCTGCGGGGTCCACTTGTAATTGTAGACCGCCTCGGCCCAGCTTTTGCCGCCGGTCGCGTCGATCTCGTAGATCGTCACCACCTCGCGCTTGTCGCCGCCGAGCAGGTGCTTGTAGTGGAAGCCCCACCACGCCGCCGCGTTGGAGCCGAACGCCTTGCCGGCATAGGCCGGATTGGCGGACGGACGCGGCACGCAGTCGAGAATGCGGACCTCCAGCACGTCGCCCGGCTCGGCACCGCGGACATAGACCGGGCCGGTCATGATGTGCACGCCGAGACCGTCGCCGGAGCCCTTGGTATAGACGGCCGGATCGGTCGATCCCGCGCCGCGCCGGTCGACGCCCTTCTTGTCCTTCGTCCACTCGTAGACGCTTTCGGCACCGGGGTCGCCCTGGACCATGCGTTCCAGGTCGTCGGCCGCGTGATGCGTCAGCGCTTCGATGGTGACGATGTCGCCGGAGTCGATCTCGACCTGCGGCTTGAGGGTCTTGGAAAAATACCCCCAATGCACCGTGTCGGCGGTCGCCGGCAGATAATGGTAGCTGGGGGTGCCTTTCTGGCGTGCGGCGCTCGCCTGCGCCAGGGCCGGGGTCACCAGCGTCACGCCGCCGGCCGCGCCGAAGGCCGCAAGCCCTCCCGCCGCCAGAACGCCGCTCTTCAGGAAGCTCCGCCGTTCCGGGTTGAGGTCTTCCCTGAACGCCTTGTAATGGGCCTCGAAATGCGGGCAGTGAACGTCGTCGCCTTTGCACATGATTTGCCGTTCCTCTCTGGTTATGGGTGGATTGTGCACTGCACATGATGCCTGGCGACGGGCTCCACGCAACCGCCCGACCGGCGCGCCGGCTGCCCCGACATTCCCCGTCTGGTGACGAAAAATTATTTTATCGCAAAGTGTTGAGTGGTTTTTACGCCGGCTTCCTTCGGGGGCGGCGCTCCGTAAAGTCAAAACTACGGACGCTCTGGGACAAGTATCCCGCCCGGTTCTGGGATAGTGTTTGCTGCGGAAGCGAGAGAAAGGTCCAGCCGGATGGCGGTGGAGCAGATCGATCTCGATGCGGTGCCGGGCGATGGCCGGTCCGACATCTGGCGTCAGACGCTGCGCGGGGTCGGCTTGCTGCCGCTTGCCGAGACCGGCTGCCTGGACACCGGCACCGTGACCTCGTTCCGGGCGCCCGCCGGCGCCAGGATGACGATGGTCCAGGCCCGCGGCCAGAGCTTTGCCTTCAGCGCTCCGGGCAAGGCTCCCGGTCCGCTGGTGCTGCTGCTCGTGCTGTCCGGGCGCGGGCGCATCGTCGCGCCCTCAAAGGCCTTCGAACTCGCCGACGCGGATCTTGTCGTCGTTGCCCCGGAGGCGGGAGTGCAGGTGGAGATGCGCGGCGACTTCTCGATCCTGCTGCTCGATCTGTCCCGGAGCGCGGTGGAGGCGCGTGTGGGCCGGAACCGTGCCGGCTTTCCGGTGGTGCTGGGAGGGACCGTGGCGGCGTCCGCTGCCCGGCCGGTGCTGCGCACGCTGGCCATGAACCTCGACACGCTCGGTGCCGGCGACTTCGCCGCCGCCGAGGTCGCGGTGACCGAACTGGTGAGCGGCGCGCTGCTGGCGGAACTGCGCGGCAACGGCCATGAACGGACGGATTCGCAGATGGCGAACTTTCGCCGCGTCGCGGCCGCAGTCAATCGCAGGCTGGGCGAAGCCGGTCTCTCGATCCAGGATGTGGCGCGCGACGAAGGCCTGTCGAAACGCTATGTGCAGCGGCTGTTCAAGCAGCATGGCGAGAGTTTCTCGGACTATGTGCGCCGGCTTCGCCTTGAACGATGCAAGGCCGAACTCGCTGACCCGGCGCATGCGCATGAGGCGGTGGGCGCGATTGCCATGCGGTGGGGATTTCGCGATCAGTCCTATTTCAGCCGCGCCTTCAGCAGCGCCTATGGAGTGTCGCCCAGCAACATCAGACGGGGGGTCGGGACAGTTGCGGACGGCCGGCCGCTCCAGCGCGGCAAGCCGCTGAAGCGCCCGGCCGCGCCGATGGCGTTTCCACGGTCGGCGGCTGAGTTTCGCACCCATGGCGAAAGCCCGACGACGGAGCTGGCCGAGCCGTTCCGGCAGGCGCGGTTTCATCTTCCCGCGAACGCGCAGACGGTGCACTGGGGCTATCTGAGCAAGAGCCTGCCGCCGGTGCTGACGGTGAGGTCGGGAGCGACCGTCACCGTGGAGACGTTGACCCAGCATGCCGGCGACGCATCCGAGCGCATGATCCAGGGCGATGCGGGCGCCGAAAGCGTGTTCGAATGGACCAGGGACTGGAAGGCGGTCGACCGGCGCGGAGCGGGGCCGATGAATGCCTCCATCTTCGGGCGCGGCGCGGGCGAAGGCTTCGGTGTTCACATCCTGACAGGGCCGATCTTCGTGCGCGGGGCCGAGCCGGGCGACGTGATCGAGGTGGAGTTTCTGGACATCCGCCTGCGCCCTTGCGCCAATCCGGAGTTTGCCGGGAAAGCGTTCGCGTCCAATGTCTCGGCCTGGTGGGGGTATCAGTATCAGGATTCCATCGTCCCCGGCGCCCGGCGCGAGACCGTCACGATCTTCGAGATCGACCTCACTGAGCCCGACGTGGCGCGGCCGCTCTACAGCTATCGCTGGACGCCGCAGACCGACCCGTTCGGCATCGTCCACGAGACGATGGACTATCCCGGCGTCCTCGTCGATCCGGCGACGGTCACCCCCGACTGGCGCGCGCTTCGGGGGATCGAGATCCCGGCGCGGCTGCATTTCGGCACCGTCGCGCTGGCACCGCGGGAGGAGGATCTGGTCGACAGCATTCCTCCCGGTTACTTCGGCGGCAATATCGACAATTGGAGGCTCGGCAAGGGCAGCCGGGTCTTCCTGCCGGTCTCCGTGCCGGGCGGGCTGCTGTCCATCGGCGACGGTCATTTCGCGCAAGGCGACAGCGAAGTGAACGGGACCGGGCTCGAATGTTCGCTGACCGCCGACATTCGTCTGACCCTGCACAAGGCGTCAGGGGAGGGGAGGCCGTTTCTGCGGGCGTTGAGCGGACCGTTGATCGAGACGGAAACCCACTGGGTGCTCCAGAGCTTCAGCTATCCCAACTATCTGCGCGAGTTGGGGCGCGATGCCCAGTCGAAGATCTACCAGCATTCCTCCATCGATCTGGCGATGCGCAATGCGTTCCGGCAGGCGCGGCGGTTCCTGATGGAGCATTACGGGATGAACGAGGACGAGGCGCATTGTCTGCTGTCGCTCGGCGCGGATTTCGGCGTCACCCAGGTCGCGGACGGCAATTTCGGCGTTCACGCGACGATCCCCAAAGCGCTGTGGGGCGATGGGGATCGTTGAGATCGGGCGGCGATCGGGCCAAGCTGCGCAGGCGCTGGATGCGATCCGCGGGGCATCTACCGGTGTCGCTTTCGCGGGATGGGGGACGTCTTCGGCATGACGGGGGGAGGGATGGAGGAGGCACGGGACCGGGTTCCGCAGTCCGTTGTCGACACGCGCGGCATGGCGGGCGGGGCGGCGTTCGAGCTTTGGCGCGAGCAGTTGAACGCGATGGGCGAGGCGCGCTCCCTGCGGCCGGTGGCGAGTGGCTTCCACGTCCAGGTCGAGGCTTTCCAGATCGGGCCGCTGGTGCTCGGCCGCTCGATCCAGCCCGCCCAGACCTTCGACCGGTCCCGCTTCCGCATCGCCCGCGACGGACTGGATCAGCTCGTCCTGCGGTTCTTCGACCGGGGCAGCGTCTTCTGCCGCGACCGGGACGCCGATGCCGGGGTGCGGCCTGGCGATCTGTTCGTCACCGATCTGGCGGAGGTTCAGCGCACCGCCATCCCCGATATCGACAGCCTCACGCTTGTCGTGCCCCGCGCGGAGCTGGAGGCGCGCCTGGGCACGGTGGACGGGCTCGACATGACCGTTATCCGGCGCGACAACGCGCTTGTCGGCCTGTTCCAGGATCATCTTGCGGCGGTGATGCGCGCCGCACCCGGCATGACGGTCGCCGAGGCGGGGCTGCTCGTCGGCCCGACGCTCGACCTGGCCGTCGCGGCCATCAGGGGGGCGGTGCCGGAGGTGGGGCGGAGCAGCGTGCAGGCCGCGCTCGTCGATGCGATCTGCCGTCACATCCGCGTTCATGCCTGCGACCCGGGCCTGTCCCCGGCAGCGCTCGGCCGGCTGTTCGGCATCTCGGAGAGAAAGCTGTCCTATCTCTTCGCGGAGTTGGGCGGCGTTGCCTCCTATATCGGGCACCAACGCCTCCTGCTCGCCCGCCGCGCGCTTACCGATCCCGCTCAGGCGGACAGGACGGTCGAGCGGATCGCCGAGGACCACGGCTTTGCCCATCGCAACAGTTTCGCCAGAGCCTTCGAGCGCGCCTTCGGCATGACGCCGGGGCAGTATCGCCAGGTCTCCAGCGCCCGGACGCTTGCCCGCGAGGGCAAGTCGGAAAGCTGGCACGCCTGGATCGGCCGATTTGCGTGAATTGTGGCGCCCGTTGCGTCATCTGTGCGCGGATCGTTGCAGTTCCTTGACGAATGGTCCGAAGTTTCTGTTTTGCCGCAGGAAGTTCACAATTCGGAAAGAGCCCCTGCGTCATCTTCTGTAGGCAGGACGGGAAATCGTCTCAAAAAACTGGAGAGCAGGGGGTTGTAAATGACAAAAGACTTGGATCGCGAGTTGTTCGCCAGAGAAGCGGAAGAACTCGGCGAGGATGAACTGTCCTCCATTGTCGGCGGACTTGCGCCGGGAACCGCCGCTCCGGTGCGTCCGCGCGACCCCAATGCGAATCTTGTCGAGTATGCGATGGAGCATATCGAGCGCGCCCTGGCTGCTGCGCCGCCGCGATAATCGCGACCTTCCCTTCAGCCAAGGAACATGAAGATGACCGAACAGATCGAACAGAACGTCTATACGCAGGTGCTGGTCCGGGCCGCGACCGACGAGGCCTTTCGCGCCGCGCTGCTGTCGGATGCGACCGGCACGCTGAAGTCGCTGGGGGTTGAGATCCCCGAAGGGATCGAGATCAAGGCGGTGGAGGACACCGGCACGGTGTTTCATCTCATCGTCCCGCCGAAGATCTCGGAAGAGATGAGCGATGAGGAACTCGGCGCCGTCAATGGCGGGTGGTTCGGTCGCACTCTCGGGGCTGGCATCGGCGCTGCCTTCGGCGGGCTTCTGGCCACGGGTGTGATTGTAGGAACCGGGGGCAATGGGGCTCGTCAAGCGTCAGGGCTGGTCCGTGGCGGCGAGGCGACCGGGGCAAGAATCGGCGGCTCAATCTGAGAGGTGTGTGATGATCGAACAGAACGCCCATACGCAGGTGCTGGTCCGCGCTGCGACCGACGAGGCCTTTCGCGCCGCGCTGCTGTCGGATGCGACCGGCACGCTGAAGTCGCTGGGGGTTGAGATCCCCGAAGGGATCGAGATCAAGGCGGTGGAGGACACCCACGAGAGCCTCCATCTCGTCCTGCCGCCGATGGTCAGCGAGGACATGTCGGACGAGGAGCTTGCGGCGATCAATGGCGGCTTCCTGAAGCTCAAGCATCTGGCCGGTTTCGGCATCGGCGCCAGCGCCGTCATGATCGGAGGCGGCGCCTTGGCAATCATCGCGACGGGTGGGGCGGCCGCGCCCCTGGTCGGAGCGGCCATGATCGGCGGTGGCGTCGCCGGCGCGGTGATCGCGGATTGAACCAGGGAGCAGTAGCAATGACCGAACAGATCGAACAGAACGCTTACGCCCAATTCCTCGTCCGCGCTGCGACCGACGAGGCTTTCCGCGCCGCGCTGCTGGCGGATGCGAAGGGGGCACTGAAATCGCAAGGCGTCGAAATCCCCGAAGGGATCGAGATCACGGTGGTGGAGGATACGCCCGCGCAGCTTCACCTCGTTCTGCCGCCGAAACTGTCCGAGGAATTGTCCGCTGAAGAGCTTGAGACGATCAATGGCGGCTTCTTCGACAAGATCAAGATGAAGCATGTAACGGCCTTCATGACGGGCTACGGCACCACCATGGTTGCGGGCCTCCCCGTGATTATCATGACGCAAGGCGCTGCCTTTCCTGCGGTCAAGGCAGGAGCGGTCACCGTTGGCGTTGGCGCCGCGATTGCTGCGGACTGACGGATTGGATTGAGCAGAAGAGGCCGAGATGCGTGAGCAGAACGACCATATCCCCCCGGACCATGAAGTTCTTTCCGACGAAGAACTTGAAACCATCAGTGGCGGTTACGATTGGCCGCAGGGAATGTCTCGTAACGAGCGTCAGCTCATCCGGGATCGCATGCGGGCAGGGCAGCAGGTCATCTGGAATGAAACGGAGTTTGGCGGCTACCCCACGCTTAAGTAGGGGCAAGCGAGGGGATGCGGAGCCCTGCATCGGGCGCAATGCCGCATCCCGCCGCGGGTTGAAGGTGTTGGCGGATTCGGTCGGGATCGGCCCGCCGGCAGGAAAAAAGGGGAAAGCGATGGGGGCACTTGCTCCATGAGCCTGCCAGCTCTGCCTCAGCCTTTCGACGAAACGCGCCAGCCCAGCCATTACCTGCCGCGCGGCTACTGGGCCGGAGCGCTGGGTGCGCTTCTGGTCGTCGGCGCCGCGCTTGCCTGGTCGGTGGTCGGCACCGTCTCGGTCAAGGTTCAGGGGATGGGACAGATCCTGGCGGCGGGAGAGGCGCTCTATACCATCGCGATCCCGGTCGCCGGCCGGCTGGAGCAGATCTCCGTCGTCCCCGGGCAGAAGGTCGAGGCGGGCATGGTCATCGCCCGGATGGACGTGCGCGAGATCGAGGCGGAAATCCGCTCCGGCGAGCTGGCACGCGATCAGGCGGCGCGGGCGCTGGAGCGTCTGGGCGAGGCCAGCGAGCGGGAGAGAACCCACCGGATCGCCGCCTTCGAGGAGCAGGTGGCCGCGCTGGAGGAGGAGCGGCGTGTGCTGGTGCAGCGCTCGCGGCAATTGCAGGAACTGCTCACCAACCGGGAGAAACTGTTCGAGCGCGGGGTGATCCGCCGCCTGGACGTGGAGGATACCCGCAACACCTACAATGACGCCGCCCTGGCCCTGGCGCGGGTCGGCACCAGTCTTGCCCAGTTGCGCGCCGAACACGGAACCTTTCTCGACGCGCTGGCGGCGAAACTGCGTGCGGCCGAGGACGAACTGGCCGCGCGGGAAGCCCGTCTTGTCGTCCTGCTGGAGAGGCTGGATCACGACGAGGAGGTGCGCGCGCCCTATGCCGGGACGATTGCCGAGGTCTTCGCCGATCCTGGCGATATCCTCGGCGTCGGCCAGAAGCTCGCGGTGCTGGCGGCGTCGGGCGATCACAGCGTGGTCGCCGCGCAACATGGGATCGTCGTTGCCGGCGGTGCCCGTTTCGGTCTGCACGAGGAACTGGACGACGGCAACGCGGACGGGGCGGAGCTCATCGCCTTCCTCGACCCGGCACAAGGCTTGCGCGTGCAGCCCGGCATGCGTGCCCATGTCATTCCCGCCTCGATCAAGAAGGAGGAATTCGGCGCGATCCGCGCCGAGGTGGTGGCGATCAATCCGCGTCCGGTCAGCTACGATCAGGTCTATGCGCTCATCCGCAACGCGGAGATGGCCCGCCACTACACCCAGGCCGGTCCGCCGATCGTCGCGCGGCTGAAGCTCGTCACCGCCGACACGCCCAACGGCTTCGCGTGGTGGGGCGGGACCGGTCCCCAGTTCCCTGTCGAACGCGGGACACTGTCCAACGTCGAAATCGACGTTTTCCACCAGGCTCCGATCACCCTGGTGCTGCCGCTGTTGAAGCGCTGGCTGGAGTCGTAGCCAATGGCCCGCGCGCGGACCCCCACCATCCTGCAGATGGAAGCGGCCGAGTGCGGCGCGGCCTCGCTTGCCATGATCCTCGGGCATTTCCGGCGCTTCGTCGGACTGGAGGACCTGCGCGCGCGCTGCGGCGTGGACCGCAACGGCGCCAACGCGGCCAACATCCTGAAGGCCGCCCGCTCCTACGGTCTTGCCGCGAAGGGGCTGCGGCGGCCCGCCGAGGCCGCGCTCGCCGGCCCGTTTCCGGCCATCGTCTTCTGGGATTACAATCACTTCCTCGTGCTCGAAGGGGCGCGGGGGAAGACGGTGTTCCTGAACGATCCGGCGCATGGTCCGCGCGAGATGACGCGCGAGGACTTCTCCCGCCATTACAGCGGCGTGATGCTCGTCTTCGAGACCGGGGAAGGCTTTGCCGCCGGGGGGCGTCCGCCCGCCTTCTGGCCCCGGGTCAGGGAGATGGCGCGCGGGCTCGGCGAGCCGGCCGTTCTGGTCGTTCTTTACGCGCTGGTGCTGGCGGTCGCCGGACTGGCCGTGCCGGGCATGATCAAGACCTTCATCGACGGCGTATTGGTGCAGCGGTCTCCCGGCTGGGCCGGGCCGATCGTTCTCGGGCTGGCGGTGGCCGTGCTGGTGCAGGCCGGGGTGAGCCTGCTCACCCAGTCCTTGAGCCTGCGCGTGCATATGGCGCTGTTGCGCGGCCGCACCCTCGGTTTCGTCGAACATCTCCTGCGCCTGCCGGTGGCCTTCTTCGCCAGCCGCCACACGGGCGATCTGGTGTCGAGAACCGGCTCGGTGGAAACGGCCGCGCGGTTGGTGTCGCGCGATCTGTCCGGGGTCGGGCTCGACGGGCTTGCGGCGGTGTTCCTGTTCGCCCTGATGCTGGCCTACAGCCCGCTGCTCACCGCCATTGCCTTGCTGATGGTCCTGGTGAATCTCGGCGTCCTGCACATGGTGCGGCGGCGGCGCACCGATCTCGCCCTGCGCCTGCAGACCGAGGCCGCCAAGCTGTTTTCCGCCACGGTGACGGGCGTTGCCACCATCGAGACCATCAAGGCCGGCGGCAACGAGACCGGCGCCTTCGCCAAATGGGCGGGCCACCATGCCCGTGCATTGGAGGCGGAGCAAAGGTCGGCCCTGTTCGAACAGGGTTTTGCCGTGTTGACGCCCCTGACCACGGCGATCGCCGCGGCCTGCGTGCTGTTGGCCGGCTCGGTCGAGGTGATGGCCGGCAGTCTCACCGTCGGCGGGCTGGTGGCGTTTCAGGCCTTGATGGGGGCGTTTTCCGCCCATGCCTCCCACCTGGTGGAAACGGGCAGCAGCCTGCAGGCGGCGCGGGCCGATTTCGCGCGGTTGGCGGATGTCGAGGCGGCGCGGCAGGATTGGCGCTACGCCACGCCGGCCGCGACCGGGGAGCGGGCGCGCGGCCGCCTTGACATCGACGACGTCGCCTTTGCCTATGGTCCGCTCGACCCGCCCTTCATCGCCGATTTCTCCCTGTCGCTGGAGCCGGGACGGTCCGTGGCGCTGGTGGGCCATTCGGGCAGCGGCAAGAGCACCATCGGCTCGCTGGTCTGCGGGCTCTATCTGCCCAAGGCGGGCAGCATCCGCCTCGACGGCCGCCCGCTTGCCGACTGGCCGCGCGCCGATCTCTCCCATGCGCTGGCGCGGGTGGATCAGGACATCCGCCTGTTTTCCGGCACGTTGCGCGACAACATCACCCTGTGGGACGAGGAGATCCCGCTCGCCGACGTCCGGCGCGCCATGCAGGACGCCGGCCTCGGCGATTTCTCGCCCGACATGCCGCTCACCGAAGGCGGGCGCAATCTGTCCGGCGGCCAGCGTCAGCGCGTCGAAATCGCCCGCGCTCTGGTCCGGAACCCGGCGCTGCTGGTGCTCGACGAGGCGACCTCCGCGCTCGACGCGGTCAGCGAGGAACAGGTGATGGCGGCGGTCAGGGCGCGCGGCCTCACGCTGATTGTCGTGGCGCACCGGCTGTCCACCGTCCGCGACTGCGACGAGATCCTGGTGCTCGATCACGGGCGGATCGTGGAGCGGGGCAGCCATGCCGACCTGCTGGCGACGGGCGGGGCCTATGCCCGTCTGGTGAGGGAGATTTGACAGCCGTGGGGCTCGCTCTCGGAAAATTCCCGGAAGGATCCGGATCGCACGAGGTCGAGGGTCCGGATCGGGCGGCAGCCGCGTCCGCTCCGACCGGCCGGGCGCTCATCGAGGCGGTGTCGATCCTGGCCGAGCGCGAAGGGGTGGACCTGCCCGCCGACCGCACGGGCGACCTTGAGACCCTCGCCCGCCGCGCCGGACTGCTGCTGCGTCCGGTGACGCTGGGCGGCGAGTGGTGGCGCAGGTCCGGCCCGGATCTCCTCGCCCATGCCGCCGGGCGCCCCGTGGCGCTGGTTGCCGGCAGCGCGGGCTATGGCGTCGCGTCGTCGCCCTACAGTCCCCCGATCCCGCTCGACGCGGCCGGTGCGAGGGCCATCGCTCCGCAGGCGATCCAGCTCTATGCGCCGCTGCCGGCGCAGATCACCCGCTCCGCGCTGCTGTCCTTCACCTTGCGCGGCGTGGCGCGGGACGGGGCGACGCTCGCCCTGGCGGTCTTTCTGATGATGCTGGTGAGCCTGATCGCGCCGATCGCCATGGGAACCCTTGTCGGCACGGCGCTGCCGGACGGGCGCATGGGGATGGTCGGCGAGATGGTCTTCCTGCTCTGCGCCGGCGCGATCGGTGCGGCCGGTTTCCAGATCATGCGCTCGCTCACCCTGACGCGCATCCTCAACCGGGTCGACCTGCGGCTTCAGGCTGCCCTGTGGGGCCGTGTGCTCGACCTGCCGACGCGGTTCTTCCGCGATTATACCGTCGGCGATCTCGCCCAACGGGTCCTTGGCGTCGATCACGCCCGCCGGGCGCTGGGCGGGGCGGCGCTGGGCGGTTTGCTGGGAGCGGTCTCGGCCCTGGGCAGCCTCGTCCTGATGCTGACTTTCGACGCCCGGCTGGCCCTTTACGGATTGATCTACGGGGTGAGCGCGACGGCGCTCCTTGCCCTGCTCGGCTGGCTCCGCGTGCGGCGCGAAAGCAAGGTCTTCGCCGAAGTCGGTGCCACCTCCGGCCTCCTGGTCGAACTGTTCGGCGCCATCGGCAAACTGCGGATGAGCGGGGCGGAGGAGCGGGCGCTCGGGCGGTTTGCCGGCCTGTTCGAGAAACAGGTGCGCCGTCGCCTGGCGGCCGGGCGCATCGCCAATCTGGAGATGGTCTTCTCCACCCTGCTGTCGCCGGTGGGAATGCTCGGCATCTTCCTCCTGGTGGGGCGCGACGGCATCACGCTGGCGACGTTCGCCGCGTTCAACGTCGCCTTCGGGCAGTTCGTGGGCGGGCTTGCCAGCCTCAGCCAGACGATGAACGCCGCGCTGGTGGCCGCGCCGCTGCTCGCCCGCGCCCGGCCGGTCTTCACCCAGGCTCCCGAGACGCTGCATTCCAACGCCCCGCCGCCGGTGCTTTCGGGTCGTATCACCCTGAACGGCGTCGACTTCGCCTATGACGACAAGCGCAGCCTCACGCTCTCCAACATCGATCTCGACATCGCGCCGGGCGAGTTCGTGGCGATTGTCGGGGCGTCCGGGTCGGGCAAGTCCACGTTGATGCGCCTGATGCTGGGCTTCGAGACCCCGCGCGCGGGACAGGTTCTGTATGATGGCGAGGCCCTGTCGGGCATGGATCTGCGCCTGCTGCGCCGCCAGATCGGCGCGGTGATGCAGACGGTCGAACTCACGCCCGGCTCGCTCTACGAGAACATCGCCGCCTCCAGCATGGCCAGTCGTGACGAGGTGATGGCCGCCGCCCGCGCCGTCGGGCTGGCGCCGCTTGTCGAGCGGTTGCCGATGGGGCTGGAAACCGTGGTGACCGAGGGCGGCAGCACCTTCTCGGGCGGTCAGCGGCAGTTGATCCTGATTGCCCGCGCCCTGGTGCGCCGGCCGCGCATCGTGCTGTTCGACGAGGCCACCAGCGCGCTGGACAACGCCACCCAGGCCATCGTGTCCGATGCCATCGACAGGATCGAAGCCACCCGTATCGTCATCGCCCACCGGCTTTCGACGATCCGCCATGCCGACCGGATCATCGTCATGGACAAGGGACGGATCGTCGAGGAAGGGCGCTTCGATACGCTGCTGGCCCGCGGCGGAGCCTTCCACCATCTGGCGCAGAGGCAGATGCTGTAGCCGGACCCTGGAAAGGCGCGCCTTGCGGATTTCACTCCGGGCAGGAGCCGTCTATAAGACGCCGCGCGAGGGGGCGTGCTGGAGCGACGAGGGGAGGCCCCGGCGTTAAGCGCCGCGTTGCCACCATGGAGATTGCAGGACGTGACCACCTTCTATGTCGATGCCGATGCCTGTCCGGTGAAGTCGGAGGTGGAGCGGGTTGCGACCCGGCTCGGCATTGCGGTGGTGCTGGTCTGCAACGGCGGTATCCGCCCGCCCGGCAACCCGCTCGTCTCGCTGAGGATCGTCGCCGAGGGGCCGGACATGGCCGACAAGTGGATCGCCGAAGAGTGCGGTCCCGGCGACATCGTGGTCACCTCGGACCTGCCGCTTGCTGACCGCTGCCTGAAGGCGGGCGCGCATGTGGTGCAGCATGACGGGCAGATCCTCGACGCCGCGAATATCGGCGGCCGGCTGGCGACCCGCGATCTGATGCAGGACATCCGCGCGGCGGACCCGTTTCACCAGGGTGGCGGCCGGGCGTTTTCGAAAGCCGACCGGTCGCGCTTCCTGCAGTCGCTGGACCGGCTGGCGCGGCTGGCGCTGAAACGCGGATAGCGGTCAGCGGTCGCCGCCGGCGCGGGCCAGCACCGCCAGCCCGTCATTGGCGAGCAGACGCACCTCGCCGCGCGACTGGGCGATCCAGCCGCGGCGCTGGAACTCCGACAAGGTCCGCGAGACGACTTCCCTGGCCGTGCCCAGTTCGGTGCCGAGCACCTGATGGGTGGCGCGGACCACGCCGTCGGCATCGGGCAGTTCCAGCAGCCGTGCGGCGAGCCGCACGTCCATGCGCTGGAACACGATGTGGTCGATCAGGGTGAACAGGTCGATGATGCGGCGCGAATAGGCCTTGAACACGAAATCCCGGAACAGCGGCGAGCGGCCGACGAGATCGTCGAAGGTCGCCCGCGGGATGGCAACGGCGCGCAGGTCGGTTTCGGCGACGCCGTCGGCGGAATAGTCCTCGAAGGCGAGCATGCAGGCGGTGGTCAGCACGCAGCTTTCGCCGGCGTGCACCCGGTAGAGGAACACTTCGCGGCCGGTTTCCGACCGCTGCTGCACCCGCACCGTTCCCTCCAGCAGCAGCAGCAGACTGTCCGCTGTCTGGCCGGGGCCGAAGACCTGCGTCCCGGCGGGAATCTCGACCACCTGGCTGCCGTTCACCAGGTCGTCGCGCAAGGGTTGCGGCAGGCCGCTCAGGGCCTCGAACTGCTCGATCCAGGCTCCCGCCGTTTCGCTCATCTCGTCACTCCCGTCAGTGCGCGCATTTGACTGTCCGCATCGGCCCGAAAACCGCGTCCGGTTGTCGGGCCGATGCCGTAGGACACTGTTTACAGGCTGCGCGTCGAGAAATACCAGTCCTTCGTCTCGTAGCCCTCGCTCATCCGGGCTTCGGCGGCCTGAACCGTCTGCGGCGTCGGAACGATCACCGCGTCGCCGGGCTTCCAGTTCTCGGGGGTCGCCACCTGATGTGCGATCGAGGTCTGCAGCGCCTCGACCAGCCGGTGGATCTCGTCGACCGAGCGGCCGTTGGTCATCGGGTAATAGATCATGGCGCGCAGGACGCCGTCCGGATCGATCACGAAGGTGGCGCGAACCGCCTGGGTGTCGGAGGCGCCGGGCTGGATCATGCCATAGGCCTGGGCCACCTTCATGTCGAGATCGGCGATGATCGGGAACGGGATGTCCTGGCCGAAGGTCTCCTTGATCGAGCGCACCCAGGCGATATGCGCGTAGTGGCTGTCGATGGAGAGGCCGAGCAGTTCGGTGTTGAGCGCGGCGAAGTCGCCGGCGCGGCGGGCGAAGGCCATGAACTCGGTGGTGCAGACCGGGGTGAAGTCGGCCGGATGCGAGAACAGGATCAGCCACTTGCCGCGATAGTCGGCCAGCGACAGCGGGCCGTGGGTGGTCAGGGCGTTGAAGTCCGGCGCCGGTTCGTTCAGGCGGGGCAGGGCGGTGGCGGTCTGTTCGGGTTGGGAGGAAAGGGTCATCTGCGTGTCTCCGCGTTCGAGTGATGCGGAGACCCTATCGGCGCTGGCGCTATGTGGGAAATTGATTTAAAAATCGATCGCTATCGAAAAAGGCGATGATCAATGCTGAAGACCCGACAACTCCACTATCTCGTCGCCCTTGCCGACACGCTGAATTTCTCGCGCGCCGCCGAGGCCTGCCACGTCACCCAGTCGACGCTGTCGAGCGGGCTGAAGGAGCTCGAGCAGGGCTTGGGCGTGCAACTGGCCGAGCGCACGCCGCATTCGGTGCTGATGACGCCGCTCGGCGTGGAGGTCGTGGCCCGCGCCCGCGATGTGCTGACGCGGTTGCATGATATCGAGGAGCTGGCCCGGTCGCAGGCCGGCGACGGCGCCGGGCTTCTCAGGCTCGGGACGATCCCGACCGTCGGCCCCTTCCTTACCCCGCGGGCGCTGCCGCTCATTCGCCAGGCCTTTCCGAAGATGAAGGTGTTCCTGCGCGAGGAACTGACGGCGGACCTGCTCGCCGGGCTTGTCGAGGGGCGGCTCGACCTGGCGGTGCTCGCGCTGCCGCACGATCTGCCGCCGCAGGTGCATGCCGAGGTGCTGTTCGAGGACGGTTATCGGCTGGTCTGTCCCCGCCAGCACCCGCTGGCCAATCTGCGCAGCGCCACGGCCGGGGATCTGCACGGGCGCCGGCTGCTGCTGCTGGAACGGGGGCACTGCCTGCAGCGCCACGCCCTGTCGAGCTTCCCGCAGGCGCAGCTCGGCGAGGACGAGAGCCTTGCGGCCACCAGCCTGCCGACGCTGGTGGCGATGGTCGAGGAAGGACTCGGCCTGACCCTGCTGCCGGACCTTGCGGTCGATGCGGGGGCGCTCAAGGGGCACGATGTCGCGCTGGCCGCCCTGCCCGATGCCTGTCCGCGCCGCGTCGCCCTGGTCTGGCGCAAGAGCTCGTCCAAGGGCGCGCTCTACAGCCGGATCGGTGCGTGCCTGCGCCAGGCGCGCGCGCGTGTCGGCGAGGCGACCGGCGCGGGCCGGGAGGGTGGGCGCGAAGCGGTGGAGACCGCCGCGCCGGGATAGCCGGCGCGGCGGCGCACCGAGGACGGCAGCGGGGGCCGGGCGCGTGACCCCCTCCCGCCGTCTTCGACCCCTGCGGTCAGAAATCGAGGATGCGGGTGGCCGGATCCAGGATCCGCGCCGCCATCTCCTCCGGCTTGGCGACGCCGACGCCGTCGAGCAGTGCCGCCGGCTCCAGCCCCTTGCCGGGCAGGTAGATGGCGCAGACCTCGACGGTCGCGCCGGCCTTCTCGCGGATCGTCTGCATCAGCCCTTGCGGGCTCATGCCGCGCGGCGGCTGGCCGGCGGTGGCGCTGTCCGGCGCTTCCTTCAGGGCGATGTCGGCGGCCGGGCCGCACAGCATGATGTGGACGGAGGCGCCCTGCTGGGCGGCCTGCATGGTCAGCACCATGGCCATCAACTGGGTCTGCGGTTCGGCCGCGGTGACGATGGTCACCAGCTTCTGCCGGTCCTCGGCGGCGGCCTGGCCGGCACCGATCACGGTGCCGAACGCGGTTGCGGCCAGCAGGGCGGCGGCGATGATCTTTGCTTTCATGGGTCCGTTTCCTTGTATGGGTGTGTTCGGGCGGTTGCTGCTCACGCCGGCTCGCCGTCGCCGCCGGTCGTCATGAACTTGGCGCTGTAGGTCTTCTCGCCGAGACGCTCGATCAGGCCGAGCTGCAGCTCGAGCCAGCTCTTGTGGCCCTCCTCGTCGAGCACGATCTTCTCGAACAGTGTCCGGGTGCCGATATCGCCGATCTCGTTGGCATGCTGCGCGGCGCTGGTGTAGCAGGCGATCGCCTCTTCCTCGTCGGCAAGATCGGACTTGAACATGTCGACCAGCGTTGCGGCTCTTTTCGGCGGCTTGCCGAAGGCCAGTTCGGGCGTGCCCTTCAGGAACATGATGCGCTCCATGAAAGCGTCGAGATGGCCGAGTTCCTCCTGCATCTCCGCGCGCATCTGAACGGCCAGCTTCGAGAGGCCCCAGTCCTCCAGCACATGGGCGTGGAGCTGGTACTGGTGCGCCGCGGTCAGTTCCATGGCGACGGCCTTTTGCAGAAACTCGATGGTCTTGGTGTTCGACATGGGATCTCTCCTCGTTCACTCGGGTTGACAGATCTGGTGGGCGATGGCCGCCCGCGCGGTGCGGACCGCGAGGGCGAGAATGGTGAGGACCAGCAGGGCGAGCAGCACCAGGCCGAGCCCCCGATGCAGGTCCGATCCCGTCAGCGCGGCGAAGCGGAAGCTGGCGGTGGTGATCGCCGCCAGCGGGAAGGACAGCGCCCAGAAGGACAGGACGAAGGGCAGCCGCAGCAAGGCTGGAACCTGGATGGCGACCAGCGCGGTGAAGAAGAAGCCGGCATTGATGAGGATGCGTGCGGCGGCGTCGATGGTGCCGCCGTTGAACTGGATCCAGGCGAGGAAGGCGACGGCCGGCGGCGCGATCAGGATGACCAAGGTCGGGCGCAGCCGCTCGGGCAGGGGATCGTGGAAGACCAGCCGGTTGACGACGAGCGTCAGCAGCACGATCCAGAACAGGATGCCGACGGAGAAGAAGTACCAGCTCAGTTCGGCATGGCCGAGGGGCACGCCGGCCAGCGGGGCAACGACATTGCCGACGGCCGGGATGAACCAGGCCGGCGACAGGTGCCCCGGCCCGAAGGCGCGGTGGCCGATCCAGACCGAGATGACGACCAGCGTCAAGACGCCCTGCACCGCCGCCCCGGCGATCCAGATCAGGTTCGCCGCCGCCGGCGCCGCCTCGCGCAGGAAGGTGGCCAGCAGCAGCAGCGAGATGCTCGTCGCCGGGAAGAAGGCGAGGCGGACGGGGTGCGACCATTCGGCCCGGATCGCCGCCGGATGCCGCAGCACCTTGAGCCCGAGCACCAGGAACAGGACGGCAAGCACGGCGATGCCGGTCCAGCCGGTCGCTTGCGAGGCGCGCTCGAAGCCGCCCGCGTGCAGCGCCAGGGCGAGGCCGAAGACGCCCATGCTGACGCCGAAGAAGCTGATCGGAAAGTGCTCCAGCCGCGACCGGGGTTCGGCCGCGTGTGCCTCGATGGTGGTCATGTATCGGTTCTTTCGGTGGTGTCCGCCGAAGCGGAAGGCCGCAGACGGGGGCCGGAAACGGGCCCTAAAACGGGACCTGAAACGGGCCCTGAAACGGGAAAGAACGGGAGGCGACCGGTCGGCCTCCCGTCCTTGCGGCAGCGGTGTTCGGTCAGCGCGGCCAGCGGTCGTCGCGCTCCTCGGCGAGGGCGCGGTCACGCTGCATTTCCAGCCACATGGCGTTCATGACCGCGAAGATCGCGGCGAGCGGCAGGCCGAGCAGCCAGGCGAAGTACCACATTGCGAACCCCTTCCTCAGTAGACGTTTTCGGAGTTTTCGCTGACCTCGGCCTCTGTGACCTTGCCCCACAGCACCTTGTAGACCCAGGCGGTGTAGGCGAGGATCAGCGGCATGAAGATCACCGTCGTCACCAGCATCACGAACAGCGTCTGATGCGAGGACGAGCTGTCCCACACGGTGAGCGAGCTGCGCGGGTCGAGCGACGACGGCAGGATGAAGGGAAACATCGTCAGGCCGACCGAGGAGATCGCGCCGAAGATGCCGAGCTTCGACCACAGCAGGGTCGAGACCTCGCGGCCGCTCAGCAGGCCCCTGACCGCCAGGCCGGTGCCGAGGAAGGCAAGGACCGGCGCGATGGCGATCCACGGCCGCTCGCCATAGGCCGAAAGCCAGCTTGCGGTGCGTTCAACCTCGGAATAGAGCGGGTTGGACGGGCCGTCGGTGACGACCTCGCCGACCAGCGCATAGCCCTCGATCCCGAAGGCCAGCCACAGGCCGGCCAGGGCATAGCCGCCCATGGTGAGAAGCCCGGTGACGGCGCCGATCTGCCGCGCCCGCTCGGCGACCGCCCCTTCCGCCTTCAGCGACAGCCAGGCCGCGCCATGGGTGACCAGCATCGTCAGGGAGACGATCCCGGCAAGCAGGGCGAAGGGGTTCAGCAGGCCGATGAACTTGGCGTAATAGGCGCCCTCGTAGCGGGCGAACAGGTTGGGGGTCAGTTCGAAGGGCACGCCCTGCAGCACGTTGCCGACCGCCACGCCGAAGATCAGCGCCGGCACCGCGCCGCCGACGAAGAGCGCCCAGTCCCAGCCGTTGCGCCAGGCCGGCGACGACCGCTTGGAGCGGTACTTGAAGCCGACGGGCCGCAGGATCAGCGCCGCCAGGACCACGAACATGGCGAGGTAGAAGCCGGAGAAACTGACCGCGTAGAGCGGTGGCCAGGCGGCGAAGATCGCGCCGCCGCCGAGGATGAACCACACCTGGTTGCCTTCCCAGACCGGGCCGACCGTGTTGATCGCCACCCGCCGTTCGGTGTCGGTGCGGGCGACGAAGGGCAGCAGGGCGCCGACCCCCATGTCGAAGCCGTCGGTCATGGCGAAGCCGATCAGCAGCACGCCCAGCAGCAGCCACCAGACCACGCGCAGCAGTTCGTAACTCATGAGTTCGTAGAGGATCATGATCTTTACTCCGCGGGTGCGGCGGCCGGCAGGGGCGCGCCGCCACGATCGAGAAGGCGGCGCCGGTGCTGCGCTTCCCAGGCGTCGGTGACATCGACATCCTGCGTCGGGCCCTTGCGGATGTATTTCAGCATCAGCCCCATCTCGATGACGAATAGCACCGTGTAGAACAGCACGAAGCCGGCCAGCGTCAGCAGGACGTCCTGCACCGACAGGTGGCTGACCGAGAGCGCCGTCGGCAGCACGCCGTCGACGGTCCAGGGCTGGCGCCCGTATTCGGCGACGAACCAGCCCAGTTCGGCGGCGATCCAGGGCGTGGGAATGATCGCGACCGCCGCGCGCAGCGCCCAGCGGGGATAGGCATGGGCGCGGAAGCTGGCATACCAGAAGAAGTAGACCATCACCGCGATGAAGCCGAAGCCGAGGCCGACCATGATCCGGAACGCCCAGAACAGCGGCCAGACGGTGGGAACCGTGTCCTGCGCCGCTTTGGCGATCAACTCGTCGGAGGCGCCGCGCGGGTCCTCGACATAGCGCAGCAGCAGGAAGGCATAGCCGAGGTTGCCGCCATGCTCCTCGAAGGTCTCGCGGATCTCCGCCGGCGTGTCGCTCCGCTGTTCGCGGATGGTCATCAGCGCGTCATAGGCGATGATGCCGGAGCGGATGCGCCGGTCCGATTCCGCGACCAGGTCCTCGATGCCGGGGATCTCGCGGGTCAGCGAGCGGGTGCCGATCAGGCCCATCACCCAGGGGATCTCGACGGCGTAGCGGGTCTCGCGCGCCTCCTGGTCGGGAATGCCGACAAGGGTGAACGAGGCCGGTGCCTCATGGGTCTGCCACATGCCTTCCATGGCGGCGAGCTTCATGCGCTGCGTATGGGTGGCGGAGTAGCCGGACTCGTCGCCGAGCACGACGACGGACAGGGCCGAGGCCAGCCCGAAGGAGGCGGCGACGGCGATCGACCGGCGGGCGAGTTCGACGTGGCGGTCCTTCAGCAGATACCAGGCCGAGACGCCGAGGACGAAGACCGAGGCGGTCACGTAGCCGGCCGAGACGGTATGCACGAACTTGGCCTGCGCCACCTCGTTGAACATGACCTCGAAGAAGGAGGTCATCTCCATGCGCATGGTCTCGGGGTTGAACACGGCGCCGACCGGGTTCTGCATCCAGCCGTTGGCGATGAGGATCCACAGGGCCGAGAAGTTCGAGCCGATCGCCACCAGCCAGGTCACCGTCAGGTGGCCGACCTTGGAGAGCTTGTCCCAGCCGAAGAAGAACAGGCCGACGAAGGTTGCCTCCAGGAAGAAGGCCATCAGGCCCTCGATGGCCAGCGGTGCGCCGAAAATGTCGCCGACATAGTGGCTGTAATAGGACCAGTTCATGCCGAACTGGAATTCCATGGTGATGCCGGTGGCGACGCCGAGGACGAAATTGATCCCGAACAGCGTTCCCCAGAATTTGGTCATCTGCCGCCAGATCGGGCGGCCGGTCATGACATAGACCGTCTCCATGATCGCGACGATGACCGACAGGCCCAGCGTCAGCGGCACGAAGAGAAAGTGGTACATGGCTGTCATCGCGAATTGCAGGCGCGACAGCTCGACGACATCGAGTTCCATCGGACTCTCCCGAACGTCCGGCCGCGATCGCCAGCGCGTAAGCGATCGGTGCCGGGGTGTTGAGGTTCGGGGATCTGGTTAGCGCGCCGGCCGTCGCCGCGACGGTGACATGGTCACCGAGGATGCGCCGCTCGCGACCCGGTCACCGGGCGAGGCGCAGCCGCTGTCCGAACACCGGGTGTTCGCCGCCCCGATGCAGGGCCGCCAGCAGCGCGGTCTCGGGCAGCGCCCGGCGCAGGCCGGCGAGCACCCTCTCGGCCGTCGCCTCGTCGAGGCCCTCGGTCGGCTCGTCGAGCAGCAGAAGCCTTGGACGCCGGAGAATGGCGCGGGCGAGCGACAGCCGCCGCGCCTGTCCACCCGACAGGCCCGCGCCGCGCTCGCCGAGCCGGACGCCAAGGCCGCCGCGCTCGTCGATCGCGGCGGCGAGATCCATCGCCTCCAGCGCCGCCCATATCTGCGTGTCCGTTGCCGGCCCGGCGAGCGTCAGATTGTCGCGCACGCTGCCGGCGATCAGGGCGCTGCGCTGCGGCACCATCGTGACGATGTCGCGGAACAGATCCTCCGGCCAGTCCAGTGGCGGCCGGCCGAGCACCCGGATCTCGTCGGCGGGCGCGTCGGTCATGCCGGCGATCCGCAGCAGCAGCGTGGTCTTTCCGGCGCCGCTCGGCCCTTCCAGCGCCGCTGCCTCGCCGGCATGGAGCATCAGCGAGAGCGGGCCGCGGCGCCAGTCCAGCAGCGGCGCGCCGGCCGCCGGGACGGGGGGCGCCGGATCACGGTCCTGATCCCGGTCCTGATCCCGATCCGGGGCGGGGCCGCGCGCGCGCGGGCCGGGGTCGTCCTGCAGGATCCGCTCGGCGGCGCCGAGCATGCGTCCCAGCTCCGCGAAGCCGCGCCGCAACGGCAGGACGGTTTCCGCCAGCGCCAGGGCGACGAACAGTCCGATGGCGGCGGCGGCGGCGTCGACATCGCCGCGCTGCACCAGCCAGCCGCCGGCCAGCAGCGCCAGCGCGGCGACGAGGGCGACGACCAGCGACAGCAGGGCGCCGGCCTCCCGCTCGCTGCGGTCGAGCTCCCGCGCCGCCGCCCGCGCCTGCCGCTCCACGTCGAGGAGCGCCGTCTCGCGCGCCCCGAGCGTTCCCGTCAGGATCAGCGCCTCGCGGTCGCGCAGCATGTCGATCAGCCCGCGGCGCAGCGTCTGGGCGCGGTCTTCCGCCGCGGCCGAGGGGGCGATGCCGCGCCGGGCCAGGCGCCGCAGCACCAGCGCGGCGAGCGGCAGGTAGCCGAGCAGGACCAGCCAGGCAACCAGCCAGTCGACCAGCAGGCCGAGCGCCAGGAAGACCACCGCATGGGTCGCCAGCCCGGCCAGCACCGGCAGCAGCAGGCGCAGCACGATGCCGTCGAGCGCGTCCACATCCGCGACGATCCGCGTCAGGTTCGCTTCGCCGCGCAGCCGCGCCAGGGCGCGTGCATCGAGCCCGGCCTGCCGCCTGAGCAGGTCGACGCGCAGCGCCGCGAGCGCGCGCAAGGTGGCGTCGTGGGTCAGCACCCGTTCGCCGTAACGTGCGGCGGTGCGGCCGAGGGCCAGCAGACGGACGCCGGCGGAGGGGCGGAACACGTCGAAGGCGATGCCGATGCCGGCAAGGCCGGCGAGGCCCGTTGCGGTGATGAACCAGCCGGACAGGCCGAGCAGGGCGGCGCCCATCAGCAGCACCACGACGGTCAGCGCGGCGCCGCGCGCCATCGCCCGGGGCGAGGCCGACACCAGCAGGCGCGCCACGCGCAGCAGCGGCGTCATGGGGTGATCTCCACGGTGCGGTCGGCCACCGCGATCAGCGCCGGGTCGTGCGTCGCGACGATCACCGTTCGCCCGCCCGCCTTGAGCTGTCGCAGCGCCGCGATGATCATCGCCGCCGTTTCGCTGTCCAGGTCGGCGGTCGGCTCGTCGGCGAGCAGGAGGTCGCCGCCGGTGAGGATGGCACGGGCGAGCATCAGCCGGCGCGCCTCGCCGCCGGAGACGCCGCCGCCGGTCTCGCCGAGCCGGGTCCGCAGTCCCGCCGGCAGGTGCTCGACCACCTGCCGGGCGCGGGCGAGGTCGAGCGCGTGCCAGGGATCGGCGCCCTCGCCGAGCGGGTCGAGATAGTCGGCGAGCATCTGGTCGGGGAAATGCGGCGCCTGCGCCATATAGGCGAGGCGGGCGCGCCAGGCATCGGCGGTCGAGGGGCCGAGCCGCCGGCCGCAGACGGTGATGCGCCCGGCGGCGAGCGGCACCAGTCCGGCGATGGCGGCGAGCGTCGTCGATTTGCCGGCGCCGCTCGGCCCGCTTAAGGCGATCAGCGCGCTGCCGGCGACGGCGAAGGCGGGCAGCGGCAGGGCGCGGGCGGGCAGGGCGGCGACCGCGCCGGAGAGTTCGAGCGACATCGGGCCGGCAAGCGGTGCGGCGGGCTCGCCCTGGCCGACCACGGTGACGCGTTCGGCGCGGTCGAACGCTTCCAGCTCGGCGACCACGGCCTGGCCGGCGGCGCGGTCATGCCAGGCGGCGGCCAGGTCCCGCAGCGGCTGGAAGAACTCGGGGGCGATCAGCAGCAGGAACACGCCCTCGCCCAGGGTCAGCGGCGCGCCCCAGGTGCCGAAGCCGATCTCGCCGAGCAGGCTGAAGCCGACGAAGACCGCGACCATGGCAACGCCGATCGCCGAGAACAGTTCCATCACGGTGGAGGACAGGAAGGCGATGCGCAGCACCGCCATCGTCCGCTCGCGCAGGGCCTCGGCACGGGCGGAAAAATCCTGCGCCGCGCGGTCGGCGGCGCCGAGCAGGCGGATGTCGAGCAGGGCCGACAGGCGGTCCATCAGCATGTCGTTCATGGTGCCGATCTCGGCCAGTTGCCGGCGGGAGGCGGCTTCGGCGGCCATGCCGACCAGCGCCATGAACACCGGGATCAGCGGCCCGGCGACCAGCAGCACCAGACCGATGGCCCAGGAGATCGAGAAGGTCAGCAGCAGCAGCAGCGCCGGCAGCACCGCGACCCGCGTCATCGCCACATGGTAGCGCGTGATCCAGGGCTGCAGCAGCGGCAGCTTCTGCAAGGCCAGCGCCGCGACGGCGGCGGAGCCTTCGGGGGCGCGGGCGCGGGCCTCGCGCAGCAGCAGCGCCTGGCGCTCGCGGGCGATGGTCCGGTCGGCGGCCTCGAACAGCAGGCGGCCGCTCCGGTGCTCGAGCCCGGCGCGGACCAGAGCGCCGATGCCGATGGCGAGCGCGGCCGCGAGGCTGCGGGCAAGCACATCCGTGCCGGTCGCCCAGCCGGCGATCGCCCAGGCGATGGCGGCGGCCTGCAGCGGCCAGATCATGCCGGCGAGCACGGCCAGCAGTCCGGCCCGGCGCAGCTCCGCCCGTACCGGGGCGATGATCCGTGCCCGCGCGTCCCGTTCCGACGCGCCCCCTTCCGGCGCGCCCCGTTCCGGTGGGGCGGCGGTCGGCCGTTCGGGGCTGTCCATGGTCCCGTGCTCTCCCGAGCCGCCCTGACAGGTCGGCATCCTGCGATGGAATGGGTTTGATCTCACAGTCGCAATCCCGGGCCGCTCGGCACGACGTCCGGCCGGGATGCCATGCACCGCCCCGCGGGAACGGTGACAATGTCACCGTGGCGTCCAGCGCGGGCGCGGATCCCCCGTGCCGATGCCGATCCGGCCCCTTGACCATGGCGACTGTTATGTTATCACGTCTATGTAAATGTTACCCTGTAACGCGCCGGGCGTCATCGGCAGGGGCGGGCGGCTTGGCCCACCATCCTGTGCGGTTCCGCCTGCCGTGCCCACCCGCAATCCGTCAAGGGAGCCGCCATGCGCAGAGCGATCCTGCTTGCCCTCTCCATCGTTCTGTCCGCCGTGGCCTCCGTGGCCGCTGCGCAGGACGACCTTCTCGCCCGTGTCGAAGCGGCGGGGACCCTACGGGTGGCCAACACGCAGGGGCATGCGCCCTGGGACTTTCTCGACGACGACAACCGCTTGACCGGGCTCGGGATCGACCTGGCGAACGAGTTGGCGGCGCGGATGGGCATCGGCAAGGTCGAGTTCGTCCCGGCCCGGTTTCCCGACCTCATTCCCGGCATCCAGGCGAACAGGTTCGACCTGGTCATCGCCGGCCACACGATCACCGAGGAGCGGTCGAAGATCGTCGACTTCTCGCTGCCCTACATGGCGATCGGGACCAGCGTCTTCGTGCGTACGGGCGACGAGCGGATCAGGACGCTGGACGATCTCGACGGCAAGTCCGTCGGCACGCTCGCGGGTTCGATCACCGAGGGGTATCTGGCGGCCGAGCACGGCGACAAGAAGCTCGATGTGCGCGCCTATGAGAATGCCACCCTGGCGCTGTCCGACCTTGCGGTGGGCCGGGTCGACGCGGTGATCTATTCCGACGATGCGGGGGCCTATATCGCCAGGATCAACGCCCTGCCGGTGGTCCGGGCGGTGCAGGTCAACCGGGAAATCAACGCGATGGTGTTCCGGAAGGGCGAGGACCGCTTCGGGCAGGCGCTGAACGCGGCCTTCCGGTCGATCATCGACGACGGCACCTATAGCAGCCTGTCCGCCAAATGGCTCGGCAGCGTCGACATGGCGGCTGAGCTGAAAAAGGCCGCCGCCGACTAGGTGTGGTGAATTTGAAATACGCCTCATTTTTGCAGCGTGCCGGTGAGCGTATTTCAAGTTCGAAAACCACACTAGAAACATAGATTTGCTAGTCACCCTTTTGAATCTGAAGTTCGTTCAGAGCATGCCGAGACATGTGACGAACTTTAGATTCGGGTGACTAGGCCGTGGGGCACTGCGTGTGATCGACCTTTTCATCCGGGCCTGGCCGCTTCTCGTTTCGGGGACGGTGCTGACCGTCGTCCTCGGGGTGGTGTCGTTTCTCCTCGCCCTGCCGATCGGGCTGGGTCTGGCCGTCGCCCGGCTCTACGGCCCGCGCCTGCTGCGGGTGCCCGCGCGCATTGCCGTGTCGTTTCTCTGCGGCACGCCGCTGCTGGTGCAGATCCTGCTCCTCTATTACGGCCTGCCCCAGGTCGGCGTGGTGCTTCCGGCGATCCCCACGGTCATCGCCGCGTTTGCCCTGCATTCCGGCGCCTTCATCGGCGAGGACCTGCGCGGAGTGATCGGGTCGGTGGAGCCGGGACAGTGGGATGCCGGCGCCTCCCTGGGCCTGAAACCGGCGCTGGTCCTGTTCCTCATCGTCCTGCCCCAGGCGCTGCGGGCGGCGATCCCGACGCTCGGCACGCGCTTCATCGGCGCGGTCAAGGAGACTTCGCTGGCCTCCGTCGTCACGGTCGTCGAGTTGACCCGTGTCGCGGAGAAAGTCGGCTCCTCCAGCTTCAGGTATCTGGAGATGTTCGTGATCGCCGCCGCGATCTACTGGGCACTCTCCTTCGCGATCGCGCGGCTCCAGCAGGTGATCGAAAGCAGGTTCGCGACCTGCGATGTGACGGGCAGCTCTCGCAGGGCCGCTCCCCAACGGATGGCATCGGCGACATGAGCTATGACGAGATCGGGGCAGCCCGCTACGATGACGACCCCGAGCACCGGCTGCCTCCCGAGGAGGTCGAGACCTGGCTCGCGGTGATGACGGCGCTTGCCGGGAAGGAGGGGCCGCCGGCGCGCGTGCTGGATATCGGCGCCGGGACCGGCCTGCTGACGGTGGCGCTGAAGGCGGCCGGCTACACAGTGTCCGGGCTGGAGCCCTCCGGGCCGATGGTCGAGCAAGCGCTGGAGCGGAACCCGGCCCTGCAGCGGCACGAATTGGTCGTCGGCGCATCGGACGACGCCGCGCTTTTCGCCGCTGGCACCTTCGACTGGATCGTCTCGCGACAGGTGCTCTGCCATCTGGTCGATCCGCATCGGGCCTTCTCCGCCTGGGCCGGGTGGCTGAGGCCGGGCGGCCGCGTCCTGCTGGTGGACGGGTTCTGGCGCGCGTCGGACTGGCCCGCCCATGAGCGGGCGCGGCAGCCCTTTGCCGCAGTGCAAAGCGCCCGGCCCGTTGCGGAGGCACTGTCGTCGGTGGGGTTCGAGATCCTCAGGGCCGGGCCGTTCGGCGAGCTCAACCTGGCGCGGGCGGGGCTCTGGCCGGGCACGACCCCCCGCTATCTGGTGGCGGCACGGAAGGGAACTCCGGCGACTGACCGCTGATCGGGCGTCGCCCGGCGTCTCAACCGTCCGTCGTCGGCGGAGCGGCGATGGCGTATTTGTCGATGGTCGCGTCCAGATGGGCGATCGCCTCGGCGCCCTTGAGGGCGTCGCCCCACAGCCGTTCGGCGATGGTCTCGTGCAGGGTCATCGCTTCTGCCGCCGAGGTGATCATGGCGACGCCGAGGCGGACATTCGGCTGTTCGCCGAGCCGGAACGGGCTGATCGCCAGCACCGAGCGGCTGGTCTGGCGGAAGATCTGGAAGCTCGTCGCCGGCACCGGGCCGCGGACGATGCCGATCTGGATGCCGATCGGCTGGTCGCGCAGCATCGACAGGAGATACTCCGCCTCGCGCCGCGCCATCAGCCGGCGGCGGTCGACCGTTTGCGGCGGCAGGTCGTGGCGGCCGATCAGTCCGTGCAGCAGGAAGCGTTCGAGATCGGCCGAGGAGATCAGGCTGACGATCAGTGGCCGGCGCAGGCGGAAGGCCTCCTTGCGGGCACGCAGGATCTCCAGCAGCCGCTCCACCGCATCGGCCGCCTCGCCGTCCGGATCGGTGCCGTCGGGGATCGATTCCAGCAGCACTTCCTTAAGGATCGCGTCATAGTCGTCGGAGGTCAGCAAGTAGGACATCGGGCTGAACAGGCCGATGATCTGCTGGCACTCGTCCTCCAGTTGCCGCATGCGCTCGAAGAAGCCGATGGAGGTGCTGACATACTCGACCCCGACGCCGAGCAGGCTCGGCAGCGACACGCCGAGTTCGGCGGCGATCGAGGTCAGCATCTCGATCTTGCGGATCTCGCCCTTCTCGGCCCGGTACAGCGCGGCGCGGGAAATGCCGAGCTTTTCCGCCAGCGCCTCCGGCGTCAGGCCCTTGCCCAGGCGATGGGCCCGCAGCCTTGCGCCGATATCGCTGAACCGGATGGCGTCGTCGTCCTGCATCGGTATCGAGGTCGGTATCGGGGTCACCACGGGTTCCCATGGCCTGCGAGGGCCGGCAGCGCGGCCGGCGATCTCGTGTGGCGGCTCATTTCCTGTCAAGATAATCAGTTCTTGGATGAAATGTCCAATTGTCTCATTTTTGAGATGAAATATTGACAGGCTCCGGATCGCCCCATACGCTGCGTCCTTCCTTCCGCGCTGTCGCGCCAAGAAGCAAAAGCGTATCCGGTGCCTGTTAGCCTTAGAGGTGGAGCCCTATGACACAGTCAATCAGCAAGTTGGCCGCGACGGCCGTCCTCGCCGTCGCCTTCTCGTCCGGCGCTTTCGCGGCGGATTTCGTCGCCAAGATCGGCCATCTGGAATCGACCCAGCAGTCCCGCCACGTGCATCTGGAAAAGGTCGCGGCCCTGGTCGCCGAGCGCACCAACGGCGCCGTCGAGTTCCAGATCTTCCCGCAGGGCCAGCTCGGCCAGCAGCGCGAGATGACCGAGGGCGTGCAGCTCGGCTCGCTGGAGGCGACCGTCGCCCCGGCCGCCTTCCTCGGCGGCTTCAATCCGGTCGTGTCGATCCTCGACATTCCCTTCCTGCTGCCCGATGACGATGCCAAGGCGCAGGAGCTGCGCTCGGGCACCTTCGGCAAGGCGCTTTGCGAATCCTTCGAGAGCCGCGGCGTCGAGTGCCTGATGCTCTGGCCGAACGGCAAGAAGAACTTCACGTCCAACAAGCCGCTCGCCAGCATGGAGGACTTCTCCGGCCAGAAGTTCCGCGTCATGGATTCGGCGATCCTGATCGAGCAGTTCAAGGCGGTCGGCGCCACCGCCATCGCGCTGCCCTTCGGCGAGCTCTACACCTCGCTGCAGACCGGCGTCGTCGATGCCCAGGAGAACCCGCTCGACACCATCCGCGCCATGAAGTTCTACGAGGTGCAGAAGCACCTGGTGCTCTCCAATCACGGCGCGATGGAGGACGTGGTCCTGTTCAACCCGACCTTCTGGGCCAGCCTGCCGGAAGAGTATCGCACGGTCATCACCGAGGCCTTCGCCGAGGTGGTCCCGGACCTGATCGCCCACAAGCAGGCGTCGGTCGCCGCCTCGCTGGAGGAGATCAAGGGTGCCGGCGTCGAGGTGCGCGAGCTCTCCGCCGAGGAGAAGGCCGCGTTCCGCGAGACCATGTATCCGGCCGCCCGCAACGCCTACATCCAGGGCGCCGGCGAGGAAGGCCTGCTGCTGGTGAACCTCTACGAGCAGGAATACGCCGCGGTTACCAAGTAACCGCCGGCTGTTCCGGCCCGCGGGCGCGGCCCGGACCGCGCCCGCACCGCTTAAGAACTGCCCGCCGCCCTAGCGGCGGGTGGGCGCGGCGGGACCTGCGCCCGCACCGCTTTACTGCCCGCCGCTCTTGCGGCGGGTGGGCGCGGCGGGACCTGCGCCCGCACCGCTTAAGAACTGCCCGCCGCCCTTGTGGCGGGTGGCGCGGCCGGATCCGCGCCCGATTTCATTCCGGGTCCGCCGCGAGCGGCGGGCAGGACAGCCCTTGCGGCGGACGACTGGAGCAGGTCAATGCGCAGTGCCCTCTCGATCCTGCGGACCGTCGAACGGTCCGCACTGGTCCTGATTTTCCTGACGATGGTGGCTCTCTACTTCGTCAACGTGGTGGTGCGCGCCTCGGGCAGCCCGCTTGCCTCCAGCCTGAGCTGGATCGAGGAAGCGGTGCGGCTGATGAACCTCTACCTGGTGTTCCTCGCCATCGGCTACGCGCTGGAAATCGGCCGCCATGTCGCCGTCGACACCTGGCGCGCGCGCATCGCCGCCGCCACCCGCCTGCCGGTCCAGCGCATCATCGATGCCACCGGCTTCCTGTTTTCGCTCTATCTCGTCTGGCTCGCCTGGAAGATGACGCTGTTCGTCTTCGGCTCGGGTCAGAAGAGCCCGACGCTGGGCCTCGAGATGGGCTGGATCTATGTCGCGCCCCTGGTCGGCTTCGGGCTGCTTGCCCTGCGCTACCTGCTGAGCTTCCTCGGGCTGATCGACCGCATGCCGGCACGGGAGGCCGACGAGGCATGATTCTTCTCTACCTCATCGTCGCACTGGCCGTCCTGCTGCTGGTCGCGGGCTTCGAGATGTTCCTCGTGCTCGGCGTGCCGGCGCTGCTGGTCAAGCAGATCTTCTACGGCACCCTGCCGGATCCGGTCGTGGTGCAGAAGCTGGTCGGCGGCATCAACCATTCGACGCTGCTCGCCATTCCCTTCTTCATCCTGGCGGCCGAGCTGATGGGCGAGGGCCAGATCGCCCGCCGCCTCACCGGCCTCGTGCAGTCGCTGCTCGGCCATCGCAAGGGCGGCATCGGCTATACCATCGTCGGCGGCTCGATGGCCTTCGGCTCGGTCTCCGGCTCGGCGCCGGCGACGGTCGCGGCGATGGGCCGGCTGGTCTATCCGGAAATGCGCAAGGCCGGCTTCAGCGACAAGTTCTCGCTCGGCCTCATCGCCTCCAGCGCCGAGACGGCGCTGCTGATCCCGCCGTCGATCACCTTCATCATCTATGGCTGGATGACCGGCACCTCGGTCGCGCGGCTGTTCGTCGCCGGCATGGCGGTCGGCCTGGTGCTCGGCCTGGTCTTCGCCATCATGGTCGCCATCGAGGCGCGGCGCGCCGGGGTTTCCGCCGGCGAGCGCACCTCCTGGGGCGAGCGGCTGCGCGCCGTTGCGCATTCGGGATGGGCGCTCGGCATGCCGGCGATCATTCTCGGCGGCATCTATTCGGGCGTCTTCACGCCGACCGAGGCCGCCGCCGTCAGCGTCGTCTACGCCATCTTCGTCGAGATGGTCGTGTTCCGCGAGCTGACCCTGAAGAAGCTGTTCAAGGTGACCGAGCGGGCTGCGGTCTCGACCGCGATCATCTTCATCCTGCTGGCGCTCGGCGGCCTGCTCTCCTACTTCATCACGCTGGCGCAGATCCCCAGCCAGATCCTGCAGTTCCTGGCGGCGGTCGATGCCGGGCCGATCGCCTTCCTCTTGGTGGTCAACGTCGTCTTCCTGATCGCCGGCATGTTCATCGATCCGAATTCGGCGCTGCTGATCCTGGTGCCGCCGCTCTATCCGGTGGCGATGGCGATGGGCATCGACCCGGTGCATTTCGGCATGATCGTCACGCTCAACATCTCCGCCGGCATGATCACGCCACCCTTCGGGCTCGATCTCTTCGTGGCGTCCTCGACGCTCGGCAAGCCGGTGATGACGATCATTGCCGGCATCTGGCCCTTCGTCATCGCCAATCTCGTGGCGCTCGGGATCATCACCTACATCCCGTCGATCTCCACCTTCCTGCCCAATCTGGTGTTCGGATGACCAGCGTTCTGACAAGACCCGCGCCCGCTCTCAGTGGGCGGGCGCAACCCGTCGTCTTCGAGCGGGACCTTTCGGTCCTCGCCAACGACCCGGTCAACGGCGAGTACATGCGCCTCGTCCTGGCGGCCCCGCGCGAGATGCTCGATCTGTGCCGGGCCGGCCAGTTCTTCAACCTGCTGTGTCCGGTGCTTGGCGGCGAGACGCCCTATCTGCGCCGGCCGATGAGCATCTACGGCTTCTATCCCGAGCGCGGCGAGCTGCATTTCCTCTACAAGGTGGCGGGCGCCGGCACCCGGGCGCTGGCGAAGCTGCGCCCGGGCGATACGCTCAACGTCATGGGCCCGCTCGGCCAGGGCTTCCGCATCGACGACGACTGGCAGCGGCTGGTGCTGGTCGCGCGCGGCGTCGGCCTCGCGACGCTGGCGCCGCTGGCGCTGGAGGCCAACCGGCTCGGCCGGCATCTCACCGCGATCTGCAGCGCGCGCCATCCGGACCTGTTGATGTCGATCGACTATTTCCGCGATCTCGGGGCCGAGATCGTGCCGGTCACCGACGCGGACGGCACCTCGTCGCTCGAGCATCTGGAGGGGTTGATCGAGGAGCGGATCGCAGGACCGGGCATCGATGCCTTCTACACCTGCGGCTCCAACCGCCTGCTGACCCTGTTGCAGCGGATCGGCAAGCGCCACGGCATTCCCGGCGAGATCGCGCTGGAGCAGCAGATGGCCTGCGGCCTCGGCATGTGCCACTGCTGCGTCCGCCCGTTCCGCAAGGGCGACAAGACCGTGCAACTGCGCGTGTGCCGCGAGGGACCCGTCTTCGACATCCAGGAGGCCATGCCGTGGTAGACCTGTCCGTCGACATTGCCGGCCTCAAGCTCAAGAACCCGATCATGCCGGCCTCCGGCACCTTTTCCGAGGAATTGGCCGAGGTCTTCGACCTCGACTGCCTCGGCGCCCATGTGACGAAGACGATCACGAGGGGCCTGCGTGACGGCAACCCGACGCCGCGCGTGTGCGAGGTCGGCGGGTCGATGCTCAATTCCATCGGCATCCCGAGCAAGGGCGTTGGCGCTTTCCTCGACAAGGTGGTGCCGTTCTACCGCGCCTATGAGACGCCGCTGGTCGTGTCGATCTCCGGCAATACCGCGGACGAGTTCGCCCGCCTGTGCTCGGAAGTGACGGTGGAGGGCGTTGCCGCCATCGAGGTCAACATCTCCTGCCCGAACATCGAGGAGGACGGCAAGGCCTTCGCCATCCGTCCCTCCTCGACCTATGACGTGATGCGCAAGCTGCGCGCGGCGACGCATCTGCCGCTCTGGGCCAAGCTGACGCCCAACACCGGCGAGACGCCGGAAGTGGCGCGGGCGGCGCAGGAGGGCGGCGCCGATGCGCTGGTCGTCGCCAACACGCTGCTGGCTATGGCCATCGACATCCGCACCCGGCGGCCGAAGCTCGGCAACCTGATGGGCGGCCTGTCGGGCCCCTCGCTGAAGCCGATCGCCCTGCGCATGGCCTATCAGTGTGCCAAGTCGACCACCATTCCGGTGATCGGCTGCGGCGGCATCTCTACCGCCGAGGACGTGATCGAGTTCCTGATCGCCGGCGCCACCGCCGTGCAGGTCGGCACCGCCACCTTCATCAATCCGACGGCGATGGTCACCGTCATCGCCGAGCTGGAGCGCTATCTGCAGCGCGAGAAGCTCTCGTCCGTGCGCGAGCTGATCGGCACGCTGATCGACGGCGAGCAGAAGGAGGGCGTCGTGTTCATGGAGGCGGCGCCGTGACCGCGCTGAGGAAGTCCGGGGCCTATGACCGCGCCGAGGAGTTGCGCCTTGCCGGCTTCCTCTTCGACGAGATCGCGCACCTGTCGCCGGATGTGGAAGGCGTCAGCCGCCCGGCCTTTTCCGACATCGAGACGAAGACGCTGTCCTTCCTGGAGGACTTCGCCCGCCGCGAGGGGCTGGAGGTCTGGTACGACGCCGGGCTCAACGCCAATTTCTGCCTGCCGGGCGAGCGCGAGGCGGCGCGCTACACGGTCATCGGCTCGCATGTCGACAGCGTCCCCTTCGGCGGCAATTTCGACGGGCTTGCCGGTGTCGTCGCCGGGCTTTTGTGCCTGGTGCGGGCGCGGCGCGAGGGCCGCCGCTTCGCCGTCCCGGTACATGTGCTCGCCATGCGCGGCGAGGAAAGCGCCTGGTTCGGCCCGTGCTATATCGGCTCCAAGGCGCTGACCGGCACGCTGTCCGCCTCCGATCTCGCCGCCCGTCACAAAGGCGACGGGCGCAGCCTCGATGCCCATATGGACGCGCTCGGCATCGACATGGCGGGCGTGCGCGCCGGCCGGCCGCTGATCGACCTGTCGCGGATCGCCGCCTATCTGGAATTGCATATCGAGCAGGGGCCGCTCCTGATCGGCAAGGACGTGCCGGCGGCGGTGGTGTCGGGCATTCGCGGCAACATCCGCTACCGCTCCCTGCGCTGCCTCGGCGAGGCCGGCCATTCGGGCGCCGTGCCGCGCGCCTTCCGCCGCGATCCGGTGCTGGCGCTGGCCGACCTCCTGGTGCGGCTCGACGAGAGCTGGGCGACCATTCTCGCCAAGGGCGACGACCTGGTGCTGACCAGCGGCATCGTCGGCACCGATCCGGAAAAGCACGCGATGACGCGGATTCCCGACCAGGTGTCGTTCAGCCTCGACATCCGCAGCCAGAGCGCGCGGGTGCTGGACGAGATGCGCGAATTGCTGAAGACCGAGATGGCGCAGATCGAGCGCGACCGGAAAGTCCGTTTCGAGCTCGACGAGGAGTTGCGCGTCGCCCCCGCCCTGTGCGATCCCGGTCTCGTCGCCGGCCTTTGCAAAGCCATGGAGACCGTCGGCCAGGAGCCGTTCGTGATGGCGAGCGGCGGTGGCCACGACGCGGCGGTGTTCTCGTCCGTCGGGGTGCCGGCCGGCATGGTCTTCGTGCGCAACCGCAACGGCTCGCACAATCCGCAGGAGGCGATGGAGCTGCCCGATCTGCTCGCCGCCACCGATATCGTCCACCAGTATCTCGTGGGGGCGCCATGACCCGACTGACGATCCGCCGGCCCGACGACTGGCACCTGCACCTGCGCGACGGGGCGATGCTCGCCGGCGTGCTGCCGCACAGCTCGGCCGATTTCGCCCGCGCGATCATCATGCCGAACCTGGTGCCGCCGGTGGTCACGACGGTGCAGGCTGAGGCCTATCGCCAGCGCATTCTCGCCGCCCTGCCCAAGGGTCACGACTTCACCCCGCTGATGGTGCTCTATCTCACCGAAGGCACCGAGGCGGACGATGTCGAGGCCGGCTTCCGCAGCGGGCTGATCACAGCGGTGAAGCTCTATCCGGCCGGCGCCACCACCAATTCGCATGGCGGCGTGCGCGATTTCTCCAAGGTCACTGCGGTGCTGGAGCGCATGGCCGAGATCGGCCTGCCGCTCTGCGTCCATGGCGAGGTGACGGACCCGGCCATCGACATCTTCGACCGCGAGGCGGTGTTCCTGGAAACGGTGCTCGATCCGCTGCGCCGGCGCATTCCGGGCCTGCGCGTCGTGCTGGAGCATGTGACGACGCGCGAGGGGGTCGATTATGTGCGTGCGCAGGAGAGGGATCTCGCCGCGACGATCACGGTCCATCACCTGATGATCAACCGCAATGCGATCTTCGCCGGCGGCATCCGCCCGTATTACTACTGCCTGCCCGTCGCCAAGCGCGAGGAACACCGGCTGGCGCTGCGTGCGGCCGCGACCTCGGGCGATGCGCGCTTCTTCCTCGGCACCGATTCCGCGCCGCATGTGGATCCGGCGAAGGAATGCGGCTGCGGCTGCGCCGGCATCTACACCGCGCCGAACGCCATGGCCTGCCTTGCCCATGTCTTCGAGGAGGAGGGCGCGCTCGACAGGCTGGAGGCCTTCGCCTCGCTGAACGGGCCGGCCTTCTACCGGCTGCCGCCGAACGAGGGCCATCTGGTGCTGGAAAAGCGCGCGGCGCCGGTCCCGGTGCCGGACAAGGTGGTGACGGGCGAGGGCACGGTTACCGTCTTCGATCCCATGGTGCCGGTGCACTGGACGGTCTCGGCCCGCACGGCGTAGGGTCCCCGCGAACGAGGCCGGCGAAAGGTCTTCGCCAAAGGAGAGCAGGATGTTCATCGAGATTGCGAATGGTCTGACCGAGCACAGCGCGAGCGTGCGCAGCTTCGAAGCTTGCGCGCGCGAGGCCCGTGCCCGCATCGCCGGCGAGCCCGAACAGGCCATCGCCTGGCTGCTGGTGGCCCGCGCCGCGCAGGCATTCGTCGATGCCTATGACGACCAGCCGCTGACGCTGGACATCGCCGGCAAGGAGCTGGAGCGGTTCCGCCAGGTGCTGGAGACGCTGGAAAGCGCTTATGCCGGCGGCTCGGCCGAGGCCAAGGTTGCGGCGCTGAACACGGTCGCCCTGCGCCTCAGCGCCGTTTAGGAGGCGCGCGTCGGCGGCGCGCGTCGTCCCTCCCACAGCGCCGGTCTTCCGGTTCTCGCGTCTTCGTGTGTTTGCAAGCTGCGCCTCGCGGGCATTATCGTGTCCGGCCGGCTGTGCTATCTCTTGGAAGAGAAAAACACAGAACGACAAAAGAATCCGGGGGAGGGAGTTCATGGGCACGGGATCGCTCAAGCGCGCGACGGACGCGTCCGTCGACGCGCAATTCGGGCCGTGGCTGTCGCAGGCCTCGATCCTGATCGTCGACGACGAGCCCGGCATGCGCAACTTCCTGGTGCGCACGCTGGCGCCGCATTGCAAGCGGATCGAGGAGGCGGAGGACGCGGCCGCCGCCTCGCTGCTGCTCGACCGGCATCACTTCGACGTGGTGATCCTCGACAATATCATGCCCGGCAAGACCGGGGTGGAATGGCTCGCCGAACAGCGGGAGATCGGCTTCTTCGCCCATGCGATCCTGATGACCGCCTATGCGGACCTGGAAACGGCGATCCAGGCGCTGCGGGCGGGCGCGGTCGACTTCGTGCTGAAGCCGTTCCGGTCCAACCAGTTGCTCAACGCGGTGGCGCGCTGTCTCGACCGGGTGACCTTGCTGCGCGAGAACCAGTTGCTGCGCCACCAGTTGCAGGCCACCTCCGACCACCTGCTGCTGCGCGACAAGCTGATCGGCCATTCCCGCGAGATCGGCCAGATCCGCGACACCATCGCCCGCGTCGCGCCGCTGCCGACCTCGGTGCTGATCACCGGCGAGTCCGGCACCGGCAAGGAGGTGGCGGCACGCTCGGTCCACGAATTGTCGGATCGCGCCGCCAAGCCCTTCGTGCCGGTCAATTGCGCGGCGATCCCCGCCGATGTCATCGAGGCGGAGCTGTTCGGCCACCTGAAGGGCGCCTTCACGGGCGCCGCGGGCAATCGCGAGGGCCTGTTCATGCATGCCCAGGGCGGCACGCTGTTCCTCGACGAGATCGGCGATCTGCCGATGCCGCTGCAGGGCAAGCTGCTGCGGGCGATCGAGGATCGCCGGGTGAGGCCGATCGGCTCGGAGCGCGAGGTGCCGGTGGATCTGCGGTTCGTCTTCGCCACCAACGCGGATCTGGAGCGCGAGGTGGAGGCCGGCCGGTTCCGCGCCGACCTGTTCTACCGGATCAATGTCCTGCAGATCGAGATGCCGCCGCTGCGCGAGCGCGGCGACGATATTCGCGAACTGGCGGAACTGTTCATGAGCAAGCTCGCCGTCCAGCTCGGCATGCCGCCGGTGCCGATGGGGCCACAGGTGGTCGCCGGGCTGCTCGCCTATGACTGGCCGGGCAATGTCCGGGAGTTGCGCAACATGATCGAGCGCTCGCTGATCCTCGGACGCTTCCCGGAGGATCTGGTGGGCAAGCCCGTGCGCGGACCTGCGCCCGCGCCGGCCAAAGTCCGGACGGATGCGCTGGAAGACGTCGAGCGGCGCCATATCCTCGGGGTGCTGGAGGCGTGCGAGGGCAACCGCGCCGAGGCGGCGCGCCGGCTCGGCATCTCGCGCAAGACCATCGACCGCAAGCTCGTCGACTGGAATGGCTGAGCCGGAGGACGGGCGGCGGGCCGTGCCCGCGCGCCGCGGCCGGCTGTCGGTCCGGGTGCGGCTGCTGGCCATCGCGCTGCTGCCGACCCTGGTGGTGCTGCCGCTGTTCCTCGGCTGGGCGATGGTGCGCTGGAACTCGAAGTTCGATGCCCTGCTGAAGACCAAGGTCAATGCCGACCTGACGGTCGCCCACCAGTATTTCACCCGGATCCTCGACAACACCGGCGAGCGGCTCGACGCGCTCGGCAAGTCGGCCGAGTTCCGCGACATCGCCGACGCGCGCGACGGGGCGGCGCTGGCCGCGCTGCTGGAGCGCAGCCGCGCGGAGATGGGCCTCGACTTTCTCTATCTGGTCGGCGACGACGGCCGGGTCCGGGCGGTCTCTCCGGCCGGAGCCCGCCCGCCGCTCGGCCGCGACTGGCCGGTGATCGACCGGGCCATGGCCGGCACGCCGGCCAGCAGCGTCGACATCTTCGAGGGCGAGGAGCTTGCCGGCCTGTCGCCGGAGCTTGCGGCGCGGGCGAGCCTGGAGCTGATCCCCACAGCCAACGCGGTGCCGACAGAGCGGACGACCGAGACGCGCGGCATGGTCGTGCATTCCGCCAGTCCGGCGCGTCTGGCGGAGGCGGTGCCGGGCGCGCTGGTCGGCGGCATCCTGCTCAACCAGAACCTCGTCTTCATCGACACGATCAACGATCTCGTCTACCGCGAGGCGAGCCTGCCGGAGGGCAGCCAGGGCACCGCCACGCTGTTTCTCGATGATGTGCGGGTCAGCACCAATGTGCGCCTGTTCGAGAACCGCCGGGCGCTCGGCACGCGGGTCTCGGCGGCGGTGCGCGAGCGCGTGCTGGGCGAGGGGCAGGTCTGGCTCGACAGCGCCTTCGTCGTCAACGACTGGTACATCTCCGCCTACGAGCCGATCGCCGACAGCCGGGGAGAGCGGGTCGGCATGCTCTATGTCGGCTTTCTGGAGGCGCCGTTCCAGGCGGAAAAGCTGGCGACGCTGGTCGCCGTGCTGGTCGGCTTCCTCGTCGTCACCGCCGGCAGCGTGCCGCTGTTCCTGCGCTGGGCGCGCGGCGTGTTCAAGCCGCTGGAGCGGATGACCGACACGATCGGGCGGGTCGAGCACGGCGATCTGGGCGCGCGCACCCGGCCCGGCGGCGGCAGCGACGAGATCGCCCGCGTCGCGCAGCATCTCGACCATCTTCTCGACCTGGTGCAGGAACGCGACCGGCAGCTCCGCTCCTGGAACGAGGAGCTGAACGCCCGCGTGGAAGAACGCACCCGCGACCTGATGCTGGCGAACCGCCAGTTGGAGGAAACCACCAAGCAGCTCATCATGTCGGAGAAGCTGGCGGCCATCGGCGAGATCACCGCCGGCGTCGCGCATGAGATCAACAACCCGATCGCCGTCATCCAGGGCAACCTGGAGGTCTTGCGGATGCTGCTCGGTGCGCATGCCGAGGTCGCCGGCACCGAGATCCGGCTGATCGACGAGCAGGTCCACCGGATCAACCAGATCGTCATGAAGCTGCTGCAATTCGCCAAGCCCGACGAATATGCCGGCTATGCCGACCGGCACGCGCCGGACGAGGTGATTTCCGACTGCCTGCCGCTGGTGCGTCATCTGCTGCGCCAGACCGAGATCGAGGTGGCGCGCGAGATGCGGGCCTCCCGCACCGTCCTGATGAACCGGACCGAGCTGCAGCAGGTGCTGATCAACCTGATCGTCAACGCCATCCACGCGATGCCGAAGGGCGGGCGGCTGTCGCTCGCCACCGCCGACACGCAGCGCGACGGCGTGCCGGGCGTGACCGTGGAGGTCGCCGACACCGGCGTCGGCATGAGCGCGGAGGTGCTCGCGCGCGTCTTCGACCCGTTCTACACGACCAAGAGCCGGCAGGGGACGGGGCTCGGCCTGTCGATCACCCAGACGCTGGTCAGCCGCCAGGGCGGCGAGATCCGCGTGCGCAGCGCGCCAGGCGCCGGCACCGTCTTCACCATCTGGCTGCCCGAGGAGCCGCTGGCCGACGCCTCTTGACCATCGGACAAAATGTCCAGGCCGCGACGGGCGACCGGCGCGTCAAGTGGACAAAATGTCCGCGTTGGGTGGGGCTTTTCCGTCAATCCCTTGAAAAACAAAGATCATTCAAACTGGCGCCGAACTTGCGTAGGGGACTGCGCTGTCTGGTCGCAGGCCGCCCGAGCGGGCCGGTCTGCCGTGGTCGGCAGGGCGGGAGGCCCTGGCGGCGTGCGGGGAGGGCGGACGGCAGGCATCCGGTTCCGGAGGGGACCGGCCGGAAGCTGCCGACGATCCGGTCAACGGCGCGGCATGGCTTGCGGAACTGCCTCGACAACCGTGCACGGGAGGAAATAGGTGCATGTTTGACTGGCTGAAAAAGGAACACATCGTCGCAGAGGACGGCTTCAACCGCTGGAAGGTTCCGCCGGCGTCCATTGCCATCCACCTGTGCATCGGCTCCGTTTATGCGTGGAGCATCTTCAATCCGCCGCTGATCAAGCAGTTCGGCGTCGTGGCGGCGGCGCCCGGCGACTGGAGCCTGTCGTCGGTCGTGTGGATCTTCTCGGTCGCCATCGTCTTTCTCGGCCTGTCCGCCGCCTTTGCCGGCAAGTGGCTGGAGGAAGTCGGCCCGCGCATGGTCGGCATCGTCGCCGCGCTGTGTTGGGGCGGCGGCTTCCTGATCGGCGGCCTCGGCATCATGACGCACCAGCTCTGGCTGCTCTATCTCGGCTATGGCGTGCTCGGCGGCTGCGGCCTCGGTCTCGGCTATGTCTCGCCGGTGTCGACCTTGATCCGCTGGTTCCCGGACCGCCGCGGCATGGCCACCGGCATGGCGATCATGGGCTTCGGCGGCGGTGCGATGATCGCGACGCCGATCAAGGAATGGCTGCTCGGCGTGTTCTACCGGGCGCCGGACTATCTCGGCCCGCTCGGCTCCATCGATCTCGTCACCGAGGGCGGCCGTCGCCTCGCCGAGGTCAACGGCCAATTGGTCGAGGTGGTGCTCGCCGGCGCCAAGGAGGTGGCCGCCGCCCCGGTCGCGCTGCAGGAAGGCATCTATGTGGTCGGCACCGGCAACACCGGCGCCGCCGGCACCTTCTTCACCCTGGGGCTTGCCTATCTGCTGGTGATGATCGTCGCGGCCCTGTCCTACCGGGTGCCGCGCGAGGGCTGGCGCCCGGCCGGCTGGACGCCGCCGACGGCGGCCGCCGCCTCGCGCAAGATGATCACCCAGAACAACGTCCATATCGACCAGGCGCTGAAGACGCCGCAGTTCTACCTGTTGTGGATCGTGCTGTGCTTCAACGTGACCGCCGGCATCGGCGTGATCGGCGTCGCCAAGACGATGATGTCGGAGATCTTCGGCACCACCCTGCCGCTGATCGTCAACTCCACCTTCGCGGCGACCTATGTGTTCATGATCTCCGTGTTCAACATGGTCGGCCGGTTCTTCTGGGCCTCCACCTCCGACTATATCGGGCGCAAGAACACCTACCACGTGTTCTTCGTGCTCGGCACGCTGCTGTACCTGTCGATCCCCTTCGCGGCGGCGCAGGTCAGCGTCGACCCGGCGGTGACCTGGCTGGTGATGTTCTACGGCGCCACCATGATCATCTTCACGATGTATGGCGGCGGCTTCGCGACGATCCCGGCCTATCTCGCGGATATCTTCGGCACCAAATATGTCGGCGGCATCCACGGGCGGCTGCTGACCGCCTGGAGCACGGCCGGCGTTCTCGGCCCGCTCGCCATCACCGAGCTGCGCAACATGTCGCTCAACAGTGCCATCCGGGACCTTGCGTCCAGGGTCGACCCGCAGGCCTTCGCGCAGAAGTTCGGCGCGGGCGTCGAGCAGCTCGATCAGTTGGTGGCGGCCAAGACGGTGACGGTGGCGCAGTTGATGGAGATCGCACCCATTGGCACGGTCGATCCGACGCCCAGCCTCTACAACACCACCATGTATGCCATGGCGGCCCTGCTGGTGATCGCGCTGGTGGCCAATGCGCTGGTGCGCCCGGTCGATGCCAGGCATCACATGGAAAGCGGCGCGGGCGCCGGCGCGAAGAGCACCGGCCCGGAGGGCGCGCAGCCGGCCAAGGCCTGAGGCAGGCCCCAGGCCCAAGCCCAGGCCCAAGCCCAGACCCAAGCCCGGGGCGCTCCGGCGTCCCGGGCTCCGAACCACCGTTTCCGTGCTTTCGCCCCGCGTGCCGCTCATTCGGCGCGGCCGAGCCCTCGCGTCCCGACGCAGCCGGGCCGAGGGGAGGATAAAAGTGGAGCCGATTACTCATCTATTGGGATGTGCAATCGCACAACGGAACAGTGATGTTGATGTTTCTCCGCGCATTTCGGACTTTCCGGGAGGCGGGCGAGGCGAGGGAGAGAACGCATGTCATTGCAATTGTCGTCACGACAGGTCGCGGAACGGACGCAGGCCGTCGTGGAGGACCTTGCGCAGCTCGAGGGGCCGCTGCTGCCGATCCTGCACGAGGTGCAGAAGGAGTTCGGCTGTGTGCCGGACGAGGCGCTGCGCACCATCGCCGAGGCGCTCAATCTCAGCCGGGCCGAGGTGCACGGCGTGGCGAGTTTCTACCATGATTTCCGTAAGGAGCCGGCGGGCCGCCATGTCCTGAAGATCTGCCGGGCCGAGGCCTGCCAGTCGATGGGCGGCGATGCGCTTGCCGACGGGGTGCGGGCCGCGCTCGGCATCGACTGGCACGAGACGACGCCGGACGGGCGGGTCACGCTGGAGCCGGTCTATTGCCTCGGCCTGTGTTCCTGCGCCCCGGCAGCGATGCTCGACGGAGAGCTGCACGGACGGCTGGACGAGACGGCGATGCGCGAGCTGGTGAAGGAGACCGGCCGATGACCCCGGTGATCTTCGTTCCCAGGGACTCCGCGGCGCTGGCCGTCGGCGCCGACCGCGTCGCCAAGGCGATCACAGGCGAACTCTCCGCCCGAGGGCTCGAGGCGAGGGTCGTGCGCAACGGCTCGCGCGGCATGCACTGGCTGGAGCCGCTGGTCGAGGTGCGCACCGCCCATGGCCGCGTCGCCTATGGTCCGGTCACGGAAAAGGACGTGCCCGGCCTGTTCGACGCCGGCTTTCTGGAGGGCGGCGAGCATCCGCTGTTCCACGGCGAGACCAAGGAGATTCCCTTCCTCAAGAGCCAGACCCGGCTGACCTTCGCCCGCGTCGGCGTCACCGATCCGCTGTCGCTGGAGGATTACCGCCACTACAAGGGCCTGCGCGGGCTGCACAACGCCATCGCCATGGAACCGGCGGAGATCGTCGCCACGGTCACCGACAGCGGCTTGCGCGGCCGCGGCGGCGCCGGCTTTCCCACCGGCATCAAGTGGAACACGGTCCTGAAGGCAGAGGCCGACCGCAAATATATCGTCTGCAATGCCGACGAGGGCGACAGCGGCACCTTTGCCGACCGGATGATCATGGAAGGCGACCCCTTCGTGCTGATCGAGGGCATGGCGATTGCCGGCATCGCGACCGGGGCGACCAAGGGCTATATCTACACCCGCTCCGAATATCCCCATGCCATCGCGATCATGCGCGAGGCGATCGAGATCGCCCGCCGCGACGGCATTCTCGGGGCCTCGGTGCTCGGCTCGCGCCACGCCTTCGACATGGAGGTGCGCGTCGGTGCCGGCGCCTATGTCTGCGGCGAGGAGACCTCGCTGCTCAACAGCCTGGAGGGCAAGCGCGGCGTGGTGCGGGCCAAGCCGCCGCTGCCGGCGCTGCAGGGCCTCTTCGGCCGGCCGACGGTGGTCAACAACGTGCTGTCGCTGGCCTCCGTGCCGGTGATCCTGGACCGGGGCGCTGCCTTCTATCGCGATTTCGGCGTCGGCCGTTCGCGTGGTACAATGCCGATCCAGCTTGCCGGCAACATCCGCCATGGCGGGCTCTACGAGACCGCCTTCGGCGTGACGCTCGGCACCCTGGTCGAGGAGATCGGCGGCGGCACGGCGAGCGGACGTCCGGTGCGCGCGGTGCAGGTCGGCGGCCCGCTCGGGGCCTATTTCCCGCCGGCGCTGTTCGACACGCCGTTCGACTACGAGGCCTTCGCGGCGCAGGACGGCTTGATCGGCCATGCCGGCATCGTCGTCTTCGACGACACGGTCGACATGCTGAAGCAGGCGCGCTTCGCCATGGAGTTCTGCGCCATCGAGAGCTGCGGCAAGTGCACGCCCTGCCGGATCGGCGCCGTGCGCGGCGTCGAGACGCTGGACAAGATCGCGGGCGGCGAGCGCCCGGAGGCGCAGGTCGACCTGCTGAAGGACCTTTGCGACACGATGAAGGCCGGCTCGCTCTGCGCGCTCGGCGGCTTCACACCCTATCCGGTCCTCAGCGCGCTGACCCACTTCCCTCAGGATTTCACCCCCCGGCCGATGGCCGAAGCGGCGGAGTAGACCGATGACCCTGATCAAGGAAACCGACTACGGCACACCGGCCTCGGCGTCGGACAAGACGGTCACGCTGACCATCGACGGCTTCGAGATCACCGTGCCGGAAGGCACGTCCGTGATGCGGGCCTCGATGGAGGCCGGCATCCAGATCCCCAAGCTCTGCGCCACCGATATGGTCGACGCCTTCGGCTCCTGCCGGCTGTGCCTGGTGGAGATCGAGGGGCGGCGCGGCACGCCGGCCTCCTGCACGACGCCGGTGGAACCCGGCATGGTGGTGCGCACCCAGACCGGCCGGCTCAAGCAGTTGCGCCGCGGCGTGATGGAGCTTTACATCTCCGACCATCCGCTCGACTGCCTGACCTGCGCCGCCAATGGCGACTGCGAGCTGCAGGACATGGCCGGCGTCGTCGGTCTGCGCGACGTGCGCTACGGCCATGACGGCGACAACCACGTCAAGGCGCGGGGCGGCACGGGCGAGGTCAATGCCCGCTGGATGCCGAAGGACGAGAGCAACCCCTATTTCACCTACGACCCGTCCAAATGCATCGTCTGCTCGCGCTGCGTCCGGGCCTGCGAGGAGGTGCAGGGCACTTTCGCGCTGACCATCGAGGGCCGCGGCTTCGACAGCCGCGTCTCGCCGGGCATGCATGAGGACTTCCTGTCCTCCGAATGCGTCTCCTGCGGCGCCTGCGTCCAGGCCTGCCCGACGGCGACCTTGCAGGAAAAGTCGGTGATCGAGATCGGCCAGCCGGAGCATTCGGTGGTCACGACCTGCGCCTATTGCGGCGTCGGCTGCTCGTTCAAGGCGGAGATGCGCGGCGACGAGCTGGTGCGCATGGTGCCCTACAAGGACGGCAAGGCGAACCGCGGCCATAGCTGCGTCAAGGGCCGCTTCGCCTATGGCTATGCCGCGCACAAGGACCGCATTCTCAGCCCGATGATCCGCGACAAGATCACCGACCCCTGGCGGGAAGTGTCGTGGGAGGAGGCGCTGGGCTTTGCCGCGACGCGGCTGCGCGCCATCCAGTACGAGCTCGGCAAGGACGCCATCGGCGTCATCACCTCCTCGCGTTGCACCAATGAGGAAACCTATCTGGTGCAGAAGCTGGCGCGCGCGGTGTTCGGCAACAACAACACCGACACCTGCGCCCGCGTCTGCCATTCGCCGACCGGCTACGGCCTCGGCCAGACCTTCGGCACCTCCGCCGGCACCCAGGACTTCGACAGCGTCCAGCATGCCGACGTGGTGATGGTGATCGGCGCCAATCCGACCGACGGCCATCCGGTCTTCGCCTCGCGGCTGAAGAAGCGGCTGCGCCAGGGGGCAAAGCTCATCGTCGTCGACCCGCGCCGCATCGACCTCGTGAGGACGCCGCATGTGCAGGCCGCCCATCACCTGGCGCTGCGTCCGGGCACCAATGTCGCCGTGGTGACGGCGCTCGCCCATGTCATCGTCACCGAAGGGCTGTTCGACGAGGCCTTCATCCGCGAGCGCTGCGACTGGGACGAGTTCCAGGACTATGCGGAATTCGTCTCCGATCCCAAGCACAGCCCGGAAGCGGTGGAGGCGCTGACCGGCGTCCCGGCGCAGGAACTGCGCGGGGCGGCGCGGCTTTACGCGCGCGGCGGCAACGGCGCGATCTATTACGGCCTCGGCGTCACCGAGCACAGCCAGGGCTCGACCACCGTCATCGGCATCGCCAACCTTGCCATGCTCACCGGCAATATCGGTCGGCCGGGCGTCGGCGTGAACCCGCTGCGCGGCCAGAACAACGTCCAAGGCTCCTGCGACATGGGCTCGTTCCCGCATGAGCTGCCCGGCTACCGCCATGTCAACGGGCAGGAGGTGCGCGACATCTTCGAAAAGCTGTGGGGCGTCGAGATCTCCGACGAGCCGGGCCTGCGCATTCCCAACATGCTGGATGCGGCGGTCGACGGCACGTTCAAGGGGCTCTACTGCCAGGGCGAGGACATCCTGCAGTCGGATCCCGACACGCGCCATGTCTCGGCCGGCCTTGCGGCGATGGACTGCGTCATCGTCCATGACCTGTTCCTCAACGAGACCGCCAACTACGCCCATGTCTTCCTGCCGGGCTCGACCTTCCTGGAAAAGGACGGGACCTTCACCAACGCGGAACGCCGGATCAACCGGGTCCGCAAGGTGATGGCACCGCGCAACGGCTATGCGGACTGGGAAGTGACCCAGATGCTGGCCAATGCGATGGGCGCCACCTGGTCCTACACCCACCCCTCGCAGATCATGGACGAGATCGCCGCGACGACGCCGAGCTTCGCCAATGTCTCCTACGAGATGCTGGAGAAGAAGGGCTCGGTGCAGTGGCCGTGCAACGACAAGACGCCGGACGGTTCGCCGATCATGCATGTCGACGGTTTCGTGCGCGGCAGGGGCCGGTTCATCCGCACCGACTATGTGGCGACGGACGAGAAGACCGGGCCGCGCTTCCCGCTGCTGCTCACCACCGGCCGCATCCTGTCGCAATACAATGTCGGCGCGCAGACCCGGCGCACCGCCAATGTGGTCTGGCATGCGGAGGATGTGCTGGAGATCCATCCGCACGATGCCGAGACGCGCGGCGTCAAGGACGGCGACTGGGTGAAGCTCGCCAGCCGCTCGGGCGAGACGGCCTTGCGGGCGCAGATCACCGACCGGGTGTCGCCGGGCGTCGTCTACACCACGTTCCACCACCCGACGACGCAGGCCAATGTCATCACCACCGACTATTCCGACTGGGCGACCAACTGCCCGGAATACAAGGTGACGGCGGTGCAGGTGATGCCGTCGAACGGCCCGACCGACTGGCAGGAGAAATACGAGGAGTTCTCGACCCTGTCGCGGCGGATCGAGGCGGCGGAGTAGAGCCATGCTCACCCATCGCCCCGCCTCCGGCACGGCCTATCGCAACGGCCGCTTCTCCGCCTCCACCAGGGAGCTTGCGGAGGAGGTGGCGGTCGCCATCAGCTACAACGGCACGTCCCATGCCGTGCTGATGGCAACGCCCGCCGATCTGGAGGATCTCGCCCTCGGCTTCTCGCTCACGGAAGGGCTCGCCGCCTCGGTGGCGGAGGTCGAGGAGATCGCGATCGTCGATTGCGGCCGCGGTCTCGACCTGCAGGTCCGCCTTGCCGGCGATGCCGGCCAGCGTCTCGGCGAGCGGCGCCGGTCGATGGCCGGGCCGGTCGGCTGCGGGCTGTGCGGGATCGAGAGCCTTGCGGCGGCGATGCGCGAGATCGCGCCTGTTTCCGCCGATATCCGTCTCGCGCCGGCCGAGGTCGCGCGCGCTGTCGCGGCGATGGCCAAGGCGCAGGCGCTGAACCTGCGCACCCGCTCGGTTCATGCGGCGGGCCTCTATCAGGGCGAGCGCGGGCTGGTGCTGGTGCGCGAGGATGTCGGCCGGCACAATGCGCTCGACAAGCTGATCGGCGCGGCGGCGCGGGCCGGCATCGACATGGCGACGGGCGCCGTCATCCTCACCAGCCGGCTCTCCATCGAACTGGTGCAGAAGACGGCGGTCGCCGGCTGCGGCATCCTCGTCGCGGTGTCTGCGCCGACCGCCCTTGCCGTCGACGAGGCAGCCGCCGCCGGCATCACGCTCGCGGGGATCGCACGCGGCGAGGAATTCGAACTCTTCACGCATCCGCAAAGGATCATCGGGGGAAGCCTGAAAGATGTCGCCTGACAAACTGACCTACATGGCCAACCAGATCGCCGGCTTTTTCCGCACCCGCCCGCATGACGAGGCGGTGGCGGGGATCGCCGATCACATCAGCAAGTTCTGGGAGCCGCGCATGCGCAACCAGCTCTTCGCCATGCTGGAGGCGGGCGGCGCTGGCTTCGATCCGCTGGTGGTGGAGGCGGCCCCTGCCATCCGCAAGCCGAAGCAGGCCGCCTGAGCGGCCAGCCGCCGCGCCGGACCTTCAGTTCTCGGCCGCCCGCGAGGGACGCAGGACATATTCGCTGACAAGCAGCACAGGCAGGCCGATAGCCAGCGGCACGAGAAAATAGAGGACGCGGAAGACGATCAGCGCCCCGATCGCCTCCGCCCCCGGCTGAAGATACAGGACCGTCGCCTCCAGCACGCCGAGGCCGCCCGGCACATGGCTGATCAGCGAGGCGACATTGCCGATGACGTAGATCGCCGTGACTTCCAGATAGGCTGCCTCGGAGATCGCCGCGAGCAACTGGTGAAGACAGGCCGCCACGCAGGCGAAGTTTGCCGTTCCGACAACGATCTGCGGCAGGGCCAGCCGCAGCGGCGGGAACCTCACGCTCCAGCGGCGGAGCCTCAGGTCGCCGCGCAGGGTCGCCGACAGCACGACATGGGCAAGCGGCAGCGACAGGCAGACGATCGACATGCCCCGCAGTTCGGCCCGGGTGATGCCCATCAGCCCCTCCGCCTCCTCCGGATAGAGCAGCAGGCTGATCCCGCCGAGCGTCGCCAGCCCGAGCCCCACCGTCATGCCGCAGAACAGGATCACCTTGGCGACGTCGCCGACCCGCAATCCCCAGCGCGAATAGAAACGATAGCGGATCGCGCCGCTGGACAGGGCGGCGACGCCGACATTGTGGCCGATGGAGAGGCTGACGAAGGAGGCCAGCGCGGTGCGGCGCCAGGCGAGCGGTTTGCCGGCGTAGCGCACGGCCAGCCAGTCGAAACCGGTGAGGCAGAGATAGGAGGCGGCGGCAAAGGCGGCGGCGCGGGCGAGCTGTCCGGCCGGAATGGCGCGAACCGCGTCGGTGATGTCCTCGAGCGTGTACCGGCCCAGCGTCCGGTACAGAAGGAACGCCGCGCCGCAGAGGGCCGCCAGGATCAGGAGGCGGAGAAAAAGGCGGTAGATCGACATGGGGATGTTCCCGGACGCTGTCCCGCAACGGCCCTGCTCCGCAGACCAGGGCCGTTGCGGGGGCCGAGCATGCCGGTGATCACGCCGCCTTGGCGCGATCGTTTGCCGAAGCGTCCGCGAGCTTGGTCAGGGTCTCGTCGGTCTTGGCCTCTTCCTTCAAGGTCTCGTCGAGGAGCTTCGCCGCATCCTGGAGCCCGAGCTCGCTCGCCCAGCGCTTCAGCGTGCCGTAGCGGGTGATCTCGTAGTGCTCGACCGCCTGGGCCGCGGAAATCAGTCCGGCATCGAGCGCGGGCGTGCCCTTGAACTCGTCGATGATCTCCTCGCCTTCGGAGACGATGCCTTCGATGGCGTCGCAGGTCTTGCCGCGCGGCGCCTTGCCGATGATCTCGAACACCTGCTGCAGGCGCTCGACGTGGCCTTCGGTCTCCTCGCGATGCATCTCGAAAGCCTTCTTCAGCTCCTCGGACTGCGCCGCGCGCTGCATCTTGGGCAGCGCCTTCAGGATCTTGCGCTCGGCATAGTAGATGTCCTTGAGCGTGTCGTGGAACAGATCTTCGAGGGTCTTTTCCCTGGCCATGTCACTTCCCTTTCTGATGGTGCTCGCCGCCCTGGGCGATGCCGCCTTCGAACGCAGGGCCGCCGGGATTGTTCCAGGCGGCGGGATGCTGCGCCGTGTCGGTGACGCCGGGTGAGAGGCGGAACATGCGGCGGCGTCGGCTGTTTGCAGGGTGGACCCCACGACAGGCGGCGGTGCTGCCTGTCCCCACTTGAGGAGTAGCCAATGACCAGACATGCAACGAAGATGGCGGGCGTGCTGTTGACCGCGACCGCGCTTTCGCTGCTTCCGCACGCCGTCTCGGCGCAGCAGACGGGCCAGCCGGCCGCCCAGCAGACCAATGAGCAGACCAATCCGCAGACCGACCAGCAGGCCTCCGCCCAGTGCCAGGCGCGTCTGCAACAGGCGACCGACCGGATGCGGCAGGACCAGTTCTGGCTGACCGGCTGGGGCGCCGGCTACGGCACGCGGCCGATGGGAACCCCGACCACGGCGCCCGACGGCGCGGCACGGCCGGGAGCCGAAACCTCGGTCGCCCCGACCGGCGAGGGCGTACCGTTGGCGGGCGATCCGCGCGGGGCGGTCGAGGGCGCCTATTCGCCGCGCGAGCAGATCCGCACGCTCTATTTCGCCGCCCACATCCTGGCCCAGCGCGGCGAGCAGGAAGGCTGCGACTATGTCGCCGGGCAGTTGGATGCCGTCTATCAGGACTATACGCAGCAGTTGACCTCGGCCGGCGTCGACCCGGCGCAGGTCACCGACTGGCGCCAGGAGCAACTGGCTCTGGCGCAGCCGATCGATCAGGCGGAAGGCATGCGGTCCTACCGCATCGACGACATCACCGGCACCGACGTGCGCAACATCCAGGACGAGAACCTCGGCAGCGTGCATGACGTGATCCTCGATCCCGCATCGGGCGCCGTCTCCTATGTGCTGGTGGCGCGCGGCGGCTTCCTCGGTCTCGGCGAGGAATATGTCGCGGTCCCCTGGGAGCAGTTGAACGCGACGCCGGGCCTGGAGACCATCGTGCTGAATGTCAGCCAGGAAGAGCTCGAGCGGGCGCCGACCATCGATCCGGACCGGTTCCGAAGCCCTGACAACATGCAGGCCGATCGCGGACCGGTCGATGAGTTCTGGTCGGGCGTCGGCCGGCGCTGACACCGCGCTTCAGATCATCGCGCAGCCATATTGGGCCGCGGCGGACAGCGCCCCCTGTTCGCCGCGGCCTCCGGATCGCGGCCGCAGCCGGGCCGGAATGGAACACGCCGCGCTTTCGCGGGTTGGGCGGGGGGAAACCGGGAGACGAGACGTGACGTCCTTCACACGACGCCAGGCGGTGAGGCTTTTGCTGCTGGCCGGCACCGCCCTTGCCGCGCCGCGCCTTATGGCGCGGGAATACGGCCAGGGCGAAGGCACCCCCTGGGCGCCGATGTCGGGAGACGTTCCCCATCACGGCACCGGCGAGGAGCGTTTCCTCGGTCCTGCCGAGCACGCGGCTGTGGCGGCCATCTGTGCCCGCCTCATTCCCAGCGACGAGGACGGGGCCGGGGCGGCGGAAGCCGATGTCGTCACCTTCATCGACCGGCAACTGGCCGGCTTCTACGGCCGCGGCCAGAACTGGTACATGAAGGGCCCCTTCGGCGAGGGGACCTCGACGCAAGGCTATCAGAGCGAGCATCCGCCGGCGATGCTCTACCGCCTGACGCTGGCGGAGCTCGATGCCTACTGCCGGGCGGAGCATGGCGCGCCCTTCGCGGAGCTCGGCGCCGACGACCAGGACGCCATCCTCGCCGGCCTGGAGGACGAGGAGATCGAGTTCGATCGCGTCTCGGCCAAGACGTTCTTCGACCTCATCCTTGAAAACGCGATCGAGGGCTTCTTCGCCGATCCGATCTATGGCGGCAACCGCGACATGGTTGGCTGGCGCTATGTCGGCTTTCCGGGCACCCGCTACGACTACCGCGATTTCATCAACCACAACGGGGCGGCCATCGTGCTGGAACCGGTCGGCCTTTCGGGGCGGCCCGGCTGGTCCGGTCCGTAGATGCGCGCCCGGCAGAGGGAGACCCATGACCAAGCAACGTCCACGCGTCGATGTGGTGCTGATCGGCTTCGGCTGGACCGGCGCGATGTATGCCGAAAAGCTGACGGCCGCGGGGCTTGAGGTGCTGGCGCTCGAACGCGGACCCTGGCGCGACACCCACAGCGATTTCGCCACCACCTTCGCCCAGGACGAGCTGCGCTACTACTGGCGTCACGCCATGTTCCAGGAGGCCTCGCAGGAGACGCTGACGTTCCGCAACAACAGCGCCCAGACGGCGCTGCCGATGCGGCGCTGGGGCTCGTTCCTGCCCGGCAACGGGGTGGGCGGCGCCGGCGTCCACTGGAACGGCCAGACCTATCGCTTCCTGCCGTCCGACTTCGTCGCCCGCAGCCATAACGAGGAACGCTACGGCCCCCTGCCGCCGGACATGACGGTGCAGGACTACGGCGTCACCTATGACGAGATCGAGCCGCATTTCGACCATTTCGACAAGATCTGCGGCATCGGCGGTCAGGCGGGAAACCTGCGCGGCGAGATCCTCCCCGGCGGCAATCCCTTCGAGGGCCCGCGCAGCGATCACTATCCGAACCCGCCGATGCAGATGACCTTCTCGCAGGACCGGTTCGGCGAGGCGGCGCGGCAGCTCGGCCTGAGCCCGTTTCCGGTGCCGTCGGCGAACATGTCGCGCGCCTATGTCAATCCGCTCGGCATGCAGCTCGCCCCTTGCACCTATTGCGGCTACTGCGAGAAATACGGCTGCGGCAACTACTCCAAGGCCTCGCCCCAGACCACCATCCTTCCCGCCCTGATGCAGCGCAGGAACTTCTCCCTGCGCACCAACTCGGAAGTGCTGTCGGTGGAGAAGACGGCCGACGGCTCGCGCGCCTCCGGCGTCACCTATGTCGACACCAGCGGCGAGGTGATCTTCCAGCCCGCCGAGATCGTCGTCCTGTGTGCCTATCCCCTGCAGAACACGCGGCTGCTGCTGCTGTCGGAGATCGGCACGCCGTACGATCCGCGCAGCGGCGAGGGCGTCGTCGGCAAGAACTACTGCTATCAGGTGATGTCGTCGGTCACCGTCTTCTTCGAGGAGGAGCACACCAACGGCTTCGTCGGAGCCGGCGCGCTGGGCATGGCTGTCGACGACTACAACGGCGACAATTTCGACCATTCCGGCCTCGGCTTCATCGGCGGTGGCTACATCGCCTGCAACACCACCAATGCGCGCCCGATCGAGAGCCATCCGGTGCCCGACGGCGTGCCGAACTGGGGCTCGCGCTGGAAGCGGGCGGTGCGCGAGAACTTCCTCAAGACGGCCGATGTCGGGGTGCATGGCGCCTCCATGGCGCATCGCGGCAACCATCTCGATCTCGATCCGACCTATACGGATGCGCGCGGGCGGCCGCTGCTGCGCATGACCTACGATTTCACGCTGAACGACCGGCGGCTGACCGCGCATCTGACGCCGGTTGCCGAGGAGATCGCCCGCGGCATGGGCGGGCGCGAGATCAAGGTCAACGCCCGCCGCGGCTCCTACGACACGATGCCCTATCAGACCACGCACAACACGGGAGGCACCATCATGGGGACCGATCCGGCGACGAGCGTCGTCAACCGCTATTGCCAGAGCTGGGACCTGCCGAACCTGTTCGTCAGCGGCGCCGGGCTCTTCCCGCAGAACGCCGGATACAACCCGACAGCAACCGTGGCGGCGCTGGCCTACTGGTCGGCCGAGGCCATCGTCAGCCGCTATCTCCCCGATCCGGGACCCTTGGTGCGGACATGAGGCGGCTGCGCGACATGCTGCTGGCGAGCACGCTCGCCGGCGGGCTCGGCCTTGGTGCCGTCCCGCCCGCGCCGGCGCAGGAACTCGCCTTCTCGCAGGTGGAGCGCGGCCGCTATCTGGCGACCGCCGCCGATTGCATGGCCTGCCACACCAATATCGAGGAGGATGGCGAAGCCTATGCCGGTGGCCGCGGCCTGGAGACGCCGTTCGGCGTCATCTATTCGGCGAACCTGACGCCGGACGAGACCACGGGCATCGGCCGCTGGTCGCGCGACGAGTTCCACCGCGCCCTCAACGAGGGCGTCGGCCGGGACGGGGAGCATCTCTACCCGGCGATGCCCTATACCCATTTCACCTTGATCTCGCGCGCGGATGCCGATGCGATCTACGACTATCTCTTCACCCTCGAGCCGGTGAGGAACGAGCGGCCGGAGAACGAGTTGCCGTTTCCGCTGACCCTTCGCCAGACGCTTGCCGGCTGGAAGATGCTGTTCTTCGAGCAGCGCGAATTCGCCGTCGATCCGGACCGCCCGCAGGAGTGGAACCGCGGCCGCTATCTCGTCGATGCCCTTGCCCATTGCGGCGCCTGCCACACCGGCAAGAACGTGCTGGGGGCGGACAAGGACGACGAGTATCTGAGGGGCGGCACGCTGGAGAACTGGTTCGCGCCCAACATTCGCGGCGGCGTCAACGGCGGCATCGCCGACTGGGAGGTGGAGGACATCGTGCGCTTCCTGCGCGACGGACGCGCCCGCCACACCGCGCCGATGCAGCGCATGGGCGAGGTCGTCGGCCTGTCGACCCAGCACCTGGCGGAGGACGACCTGCGGGCGATGGCGGTCTATCTGAAGAGCCTCGACGACCGGCCGCGAGAGGCGCCGGAGGCACCGGACCAGGCGCGGCTGGAGATCGGCGCGGCGATCTATTTCGACAATTGTGCCGCCTGTCACGCGGCCGATCGGGCGGGGGTGCCCTATATCTTCGCGCCGCTCGGCAGCTCCAACAAGGTCGCGGCCGAGGACCCCTCCACCGCCATCCGCATCATCCTTGGCGGCGCCCGCGCGGAGGCGACCAGGGCCGCCCCGAGCCAGCTCGCCATGCCTCCCTTCGCCTGGAAGCTGAGCGACCGGCAGGTCGCCGATGTTCTCACCTACCTGCGCCATGCCGGCGAGCGGAAGGCGGGGCCGGTCTCGGCCTCGCAGGTGGAGGACATGCGCCGCTATCTGGAAGAGAAGTGAGGGACCCCATGACGTCTTGGCCGTCTTGCGGAACTGACGCTGCAACATTGCAAGGAGGCGGGGCTGGTCCCCTGACGGAGCCGGCGACAGGTCCCGGATCATTCGTCGCCGAGCAGGGCCAGTCCCGTGCCCACCGCTCCCATGCCGGTGCTGGCGGCAAAGCTCCACAGCAGCATCGCCGCCGCGAGCGGCTCGCGAAACAGCAGGCCGACATCGCCGATCCAGTGCAGATAGGCGGCGCCGACCAGCACCCCGACCAGCATGCCTGTCGCCAGGTTGACGAGAACAAAGCGCGAGATGCGGTTCATCCCTTTCGAAGGGCGAGATCGGCGGTCTGGTTTTCGCGGGTCAGGCATTGCCTCCTCCTGTGGGTGGGGCGTTGCGATCGACCGGGGGCCGGTCGGCCGGAGGCGGAACGACCTCGCCCTTTATCGGAGGGCGTGGAGAGGCACGCCGGCGCCGCAGCGCCCGTTTCCGTGCCCAGCCGGGCAGCAGTTCGCTCATGAGACCCTGAAGCCTGTTCCACATGGCGCGTCGCCTCCTTGAAGGCCCAACACGCGGGCGGTGCGTCTGTTCCCTGGGGCCCGGCGGTTTAGCGCCGGTGCGCGAGCGCGCTCAGGAAGGCATCGAGCCAGGCTTTCGAATCGTGCCGCAAAACCTGCTCCAGCAGGGCCGCATGGCGCTGCCGCCGTTCGGCCAGCGGCATGGTCAGGGCGCGGTGGAGGCTTCGGGCCATCTCGTCGATGTCATAGGGGTTGACCAGCAGCGCCTCGTCCATCTGCTCGGCGGCGCCGGCGAAGCGCGACAGGACGAGGACGCCGGGGTCTTCCGGATCCTGCGCCGCGACATATTCCTTGGCGACGAGGTTCATGCCGTCGCGCAAGGGGGTGACGAAGCCGACCTGGCTGCCGCGCATCAGGGGGGCCAGCTTGCTGCGGTCGACGCTGCGGTGGATGTAGCGGATCGGCGTCCAGTTGAAGTCGGCGAGCCGGCCGTTGATCGCGCCGACCAGCGCCTCCAGCTCGGCGCGGATGTCGCCATAGGCGCCGACCTCCTCGCGGGTCGGCGGGGCGACCTGCAGATAGGTCACCGATTTCTCCAGCTCCGGGTGCTGCGCCATCAGCCGGTCGAAGGCCTTCAGCCGCTCGGGCAGGCCCTTGGAATAGTCGAGCCGGTCGACGCCGATGATCTGGCGGCGGCCCAACACCCGCCGGCGCATCAGGTCGATCTGCACCTCGTCGTCGGCCTGCCGGGTCATGGCCGCGAAGCCGCGCGCGTCGATGCCGATCGGGAAGCAGTCGATCGTGACGCTGCGGCCGCCGACCTGGAAGCGGGTGTCGCCGAGCTGCACCGCCGACAGGCGCTCGCCGAGATAGGCCTTGAGATTGCCCGCGTCGGTGTGGGTCTGGAAACCGACGACATCATAGTCCAGCAAGGCGTCGACCAGTTCCGCATGATTGGGCGAGGCGACGAGAATGTCGGGCGGAGGAAAGGGAATGTGGAGGAAGAAGCCGATCCGCTGGCGGCAGCCGAGCTTGCGCAGGCACCGGGCGAGCGGGATCAGGTGATAGTCGTGCACCCAGATCAGGTCGTCGGCCTTGAGCAGCGGCGCGAGCTGCCGCGCGAAGGTCTCGTTGACCCGCTGGTAGCTCTCGAAAAACGCCGGCCGGTAGTCGACGAGGTCGAGCCGGTAGTGGAACAGCGGCCACAGCACGCTGTTGGCATAGCCGAGATAGTAATTGGCGATGTCCTCGGGCGACAGGGGAACCGTCACCTGCTCGGCGCGGCCGACCCTTTCCACCTGCGCTTCGCCGCCGGTCACCCCGTCGGCGGCGCCGTTCCAGCCGAACCAGATGCCCTCCCGCTGCTTCAGCGTGTCCGCCAGCCCGACGGCGAGGCCGCCGGCCTGGTTGGTGCTGCGCAGGTTGGCGACGCGGTTGGAGACGACCACCAGTCTGCTCATGGCCTCGTCCTCGCGGGCGCTCGCAAATCGTGGCGGCGCAGGCCCCGTCATCGGCGGAGCAGGCCGTGCCGCACTGGGCTGCGGGCCCCGTGGGTCGGCCATGTCGGGCGCCATGTCGGGCGCCATGTCAGGGGGCCCGGTCGGCGAGCTGCGTCGCGCCTTCCCGGGCGGCGCAATGGGCACAGCAATAGATGGTGCCGCCCGCCTCGACGCCGTGGCCGATCACCCTGCAGCCGCAATGGGGGCAGGACGGCGCCAGCGCCTGGATGGCGCATTCGAAGCTGTCGAAGACATAGGTCGAGCCCGCCATCGTCACCTCGAAGGCCTTGTCGTAGTCGTTGCCGCATTGGTGGCACGTGCCCATGGGTCTCTCCTTTCGCGTTTCTCCCCGAACCCGCGGCGCGCGCCGAGGTTCCGACCGGCGTCCGGAAAAATCGCCGGCACCGGGAACCATCGCGGCGCGTGCGGGTTGGAGGGACGTGGAGGGCGAAACCCGGATGGCGAGACATCCTGACGGAGCATGGCCCTTTCACGACGCAGCCCGACCGGCATCGCTCGTCGGGCTGATCGTCGTCGTCCCGGCCATCCTGTCCTTGCTGGGATCCGGATTGGCCTTGGGACCGCGCGGCCCGCAGGGGTCGCCGCGACGATCTTGCCGCCAATTTTCATGGGAAGGACGCAGGATGAACGACAAACGGGACACCAGGGACGAACCGGTCGAACTGCCGCCCGGCAAGGCAAGACAGGGGACGGGGTCGCCCCGCATCCTGATCCTGCTCGTGGTCTCGCTGCTGCTGGCGCTGGTCTACTGGTGGGGCGTCGACCTCTATCGCGGGATCGCGCTGGCGCCGGACGAACCGGCGCAGGAACCCGCCACGACCCAGCAGCCGGACTATCCGCCGTCTTCGCCGGTCCTGCCGGACGAGTCCCTGCAGAGGAGCCCCGACTAAGCAATTCCAGGAAAAGCGGGAACCGGTTTTCCGTCCGGAATTGCGTGAAAAAAACCGATGAAGCTTTTCCGCGGTCGAGGGAACATGAAACGCCCCAGCGGGTCCTCCGCGGGGGCTACATCTTCGAGCCCCAGACGCCGATGACGTTGCGAACGCTGCCAACGCCGTCCACCCGCAGCGCGATCCGCGAGCATCGCCCGATTTCCTCGGTCCGCGTGACCGTGCCGGACAGGGTGATCTCATCCCCGCTGGCGGTGACGGCAACGTCGGAGGCATCGACCTCGCCGTCATCGGCAAGGGCGCAGGCTACCTGTGCCTCGAGTTCGGCGGCGGGGGCGCGGGGCGCCCGGTGCTCGGCGGGGGCGCCGAAGAAGCGCCGGTCTTTCAGAACCATCGGGATGCCCTCCTAGGATTTCGACTTGGACACGTGGTCCGGTTTGCCCTTGCGGGAGGTGGAGGCCATCTCCTCGAGCTGCTCCTCGCTCATCGAGTCCAGCATCTGCCTCGATGCGCCTTTCAGATCGCTCTTCTTCGTCTCGCCCCGTTTCGCCGACAGGGCCGCGCCGGCGGCCTTCTGCTGGGACCTGGATTTCGCGGGCATCGCGCGTCTCCGATTCTGGTGGTGCTTCGCGTTCAACTGCGCGCGCGGGCGGATGTTCCCTGCCGGGATCGCAGGGGTTCTCGGGAAGAGGCGGCGAACAAACGGCGCGTTCGGCAGTTGGGCTGCGACGAGAAGCAGACCGGAGACGCTTGCATGCGCGCCACCGACATCCCGTTTTGCGATCCCGCCGCGACGCGCGGTCGCCTGATCCGGCGCCGCGGATGAACGGCTCGATCTCTCCGCCCGCTCTCGGCCCCTTCGCGCAGCGGCTGCTGGCCGTTGCCTTCGTCGTGATTGCGGCGCTGGCGCTGTGGTGCCTGCGGCACCTGCTGCTGCTGGTCTTCGCGGCGATCCTGCTCGCCGTGGCCCTGCGCGGCCTCGCCTCCCTCGTCTCCCGGGTCACCGGCACCGGCAACGGCTGGTCGTTCGCGGTGGCGAGCCTCGCCGCGGCCCTGGCGATCGTCCTGTTCTTCGCCATTCTCGGGTCCCAGCTTCAGGCACAGCTCCTGCAGTTGCGCGACCAACTGCCGGAGCTGCTGGCGCCGCTCGAACACTGGCTCGGCGGCGGCAATCTCGGCGACTGGCTGGTCGAGCGGGCGGAAGCCATGATGTCCGAAGTGGACGTGATGAGCCGGATCGCCGGCCTGTCGGGATGGGCCCTGACGCTGCTGGCGAACGGGGTTCTGGTCATCGTCGCGGGGCTCTATATGGGCTCCCAGCCGGGCCTCTACCTCCATGGCTTTCTGCTCATGTTTCCGCGCCGGTTGCGGGCCGGTGCCGCCAGCACCCTCGATGCGCTGGGCACTGCGCTGCAGCGCTGGCTGATGGGCCAGATCGCCTCGATGCTGGTGGTCGGCACGCTCACTTTCCTTGGCCTGTGGGCGCTGGGCATCGAGGCGGCGCTGGCGCTCGGCTTCATCGCCGGCATCCTCGAATTCGTCCCCTTTGTCGGGCCGGTGCTGGCGACCGTTCCCGCGCTCGCCATCGCGCTGTCCGTCGATACCGCCACGGCGGTCTGGGTCCTGCTGCTGTATCTGGCGATCCAGCAGATGGAGGGAAACCTGCTCAACCCGCTGATCCAGCAGCAGACCGTCGCCCTGCCGCCGGCGGTGACGCTGTTCGCGCTGCTGGCTTTCGGCATTCTCTTCGGCCCGCTGGGGATCCTGCTGGCAACGCCGCTGGCGGTCGTCTGTCTCGTTGCGATCAAGCAGGTCTGGCTGCGCGGGACGCTGGGCGAAGCCGTTCCGCTGCCGGGAAAGGGGACCGGCTCCGATCTTGCGGAACACGGCGGCACCGGACGGGGTTTGCGGCAAAAGGAGACCTTGCCATGACCACGCCCCGTCCTCTTCCCGACCCGGACACGCCGCCGCTGCCGTTGCCGTTTCCCCCGCAGCCGGTGCGCGAGCCCGATCCCGAACGGCTCCCCGACGAGGAGCCGCTGCCCAACCCGGACGAGCAGGACAACCCGCCGCAGCAGGCGAGGAGGGCGGTCCGCCCCGTCTCGCCCTGGTCGGTCTGTCCGGGCGGGTGGGACACCGTCGGATCCGGCGATGCGGATCCGCCTCGGCCCGGCATCGGGATCGAGGCACGGACAGCGACACGTAACGAGAAAGCCACGGTGACAGGAATGCAGGACACGGATGATCCCCGCAAGGAGCGCCGGCGCGCTCGCAGGGGCGACTATCGCAGCCTGCTCCGGCAGGTCGAGAGCGAGCCGGTGCCGGAGCGTCTTCTCGACCTTGCCCGCAAGCTGGAGAGCGCGCTCGCCGAGCAGCGCCGGCGGCAGCACGGCGACGGCGGTCCGGCCGACAGGTAGAGGCCTTGCCGCCGCCTGCCGGGGCAGGGGCGCGAGCGCGGCGAAGGGCGGCGGGAGGGGAACTTTTGCCGGGGCGGGGCGTTACGGTCCCGATCGCGAGGGGGAACCGTCATGCCCGAATTCTACTGTGGGGCGGCGCCGGAGCCGCAGAACTTGGCCCTTGCCTGGAATGTCGATCCGGTGGCGATCGCCCTGTGCGTCGCCCTCGTCGCCATCCATGCAAGGGTCGGCCGCCGGCGTGGCCGGCCGGCGCTGCTGGCGGGCACCGGCCTTCTGCTGCTGCTGTTCGTCTCGCCGCTCTGTGCGCTGACGGTCGCGCTGTTCTCCGCGCGGGTTGCCCATCACACCCTGTTGATCGGCGTCGCGGCGCCGTTGCTGGCCCTGGCCTTTCGCGAGGTGCGGATCCCCGGCCCCGCGCTGCCGCTGAGTGTCCTTGTCGCCGTCAACGCGGCGATCCTGTGGTTCTGGCATGTCCCGCAGGTCTATGAGGTCGCGATTGTCGGGGCGCTGCCTTACTGGGCGATGCAGGCCAGCCTGCTGGCGGCCGCCTTTCTCCTGTGGCGCGGCGTCCTGGCGCGCGAAACGCATCCGGGGCTCGCCCTGTTCGCCCTGCTTGCGACCATGGTGCAGATGGGCATGCTCGGCGCGCTGCTGACCTTTGCCCGCCGGCCGCTCTACACGCCGCACTTCGCCTCGACCGAGCCCTACGGATTGTCGCCGCTTGCCGACCAGCAGCTTGCCGGGCTGATCATGTGGGTGCCGGCCTCGCTGCCCTATCTCGCCGCGGCGGTGCTGCTGCTGGCGGCATGGGGGGCGCCTGCGTCGCGGCCGGTCCCCTGATGCTCTGGGTGAAAGGCCTGCATCTTGCCGCCATTGCCGTCTGGGTCGCCGGGCTCGTCTGCCTGCCGGGGCTCTATCTCCGCCGCACGCGGGTCCGCGACCGCGACAGCTTCCACCGGCTGCATGCCCTCGTGCGCTTTCTCTATGTCGGGATCGTCTCGCCGGCCGCCTTCCTCGCCATCGCCAGCGGCACGGCGCTGGTGTTCCTGCAGCAGACATTCGACGTCTGGTTCTTTCTCAAGCTCGCCTTCGTCGCCGTGCTGGTGGTGCTGCATGTGCTCGCCGGCACGGTCATCGTCAGCCTGTTCAGACGGGGGCGCACCTATCCGCTGTGGCGCAGGATAGTCGCCGTGACGGCGGTCCTGCTGGCGTCCGGCGCGATCCTGCTGCTGGTGCTGGCCAAGCCCGATCTTGCTGGCCTGCTCCCCGCCATCCTTTACGAGCCGGGCGGGCTGCGACGCCTTGCCGGCGCTCTCAATCTTCTTCCGAGATGATGAGGCCGATGCCGTGATCGAACACCAGTTTGCCGCCATGCCAGCCTGCCAGCCCGGTGAAGATGCTCGCCAGCAGCGACAGCATCAGGCCGTAGGGCAGCACGGCAGCCGGGTCCGTCAGGCGCAGGCCCCAGTTGGTTCCCGCGATGGCGATCAGCATCATCGCGGCAACCGCATGGGTCCAGCTCGCCACCCGGATGCGGATGCCGGCGACCAGGAGGAGTTCGGCCGTGCCGACCAGTCCCGCGCCGACGCCGGCCAGAAAGGCGATGCCGGCCGACCACAGGCCGGCGCGCAGCCAGAACGGGTCCCCCGTCCACCACAGCAGCAGGTCGCAGCCGAGCGTGGCGACGACCAGGGCAATCGGAAAATGCACGCTCATCGCATGCAGCGGGTGCCCGGCAACGGCGACGGCGGAGGCGACGGATTCTTCCGCGACCTTCTCGATGACCGGACTGTCGCTGGGTTTCATTTCGTTCATCGTGCGGCTCCCTTCTGGCAGGAAAGGCCCGGCCCCGGCGTTTGGTTCCGATCGGCCGGCGTTTTGGCCGGCTGCCTGGTCCTGTCCGCCTGTTCGGGGCCGCTGTCGGTGCTGGAGCCGGAGAGTGCGTCGGCGCGCAACGCCACGACGCTGTGGTGGGTCATGGCCTATGCCGGCACGGGGATCTTCATGGCCACCGCCTCGGTGCTGGTGCTGGCCGTCGTCCGCCCCGCCTGGCTGCGCGCCTTCGGCGAGGCGCGGCTGATCCTGTGGGGCGGGCTCGTCATCCCCCTCGTCCTGCTGGCGGGTCTGGTGGCGGCCGCCTTCGCGCTGGGGGAGCGGGGCATCGCCGCGGCGCGGGAGCCGGCGGCGCTGCGCATCGAGGCGGTGGCGCGCCAATGGGTCTGGCAGTTCCGCTATCCCGGCGGCCATGTCACGACCAATCTGCTGCATCTGCCCGCCGGGCGCGATGTCGATATCGTGCTGACCAGCGAGGACGTCATCCATTCGTTCTGGGTGCCGCGCCTCGCCGGCAAGCTCGACGCCATTCCCGGGCACACCAACATCCTGCGGCTGCATGCCGACAGGGCCGGAAAATACGGCGGCGTCTGCACTGAGTATTGCGGCATCGGCCACGCGCCGATGCGCTTCGACGTTGAGGTGCACGAGGAGGAGGCCTTCCGCCGGATCCTCGCCTCCGAAGCGGCGACGGCCGGGGAGGGCGGAGAATGAGCACCACCCCGCCCCCCGCCAACCCGCTCCGCCTCCACCGGGAGCTTGCGGCGCTGTGGGACACGCCGGCCGGCTGGCGCCGGCTGTCGGCGGTCAACCACACGGTGCTCGGCAAGCGCTTCATTCTCGCCGCCTTCTTCTTCTTCGCCGTCGGCGGGCTGCTCGCCATGCTGATCCGCGTGCAGCTCGCGACCTCGGGCACGGCCTTTGTCGGGCCGGAGGTCTACGGCCAGATCTTCACCATGCACGGCACGGTGATGATGTTCCTGTTCGCGATCCCGATGTTCGAGGGCTTTGCGATCTACCTGCTGCCGAAGCTGCTGGGCGCGCGCGATCTCGCCTTCCCGCGCCTCACCGCCTATGGCTTCTGGTGCTACATCTTCGGCGCCTCGATCCTGCTTCTCGCGATGGTCGCCGGCGTTGCCCCCGACAGCGGCTGGTTCATGTACACGCCGCTGTCCTCCTCGACCTATTCGCCCGGCATCAATGCCGATGTCTGGCTGCTCGGCATCACCTTTGTGGAAATCTCGGCGCTGTCGGCGGCGATCGAGATCACCGTCTCGGTGCTGAAGGTGCGCGCGCCCGGCATGAGCCTTGCCCGCATGCCGATCATGGCCTGGTACCTGCTCGTCACCGCCCTGATGATGCTGTTCGGCTTCCCGCCGCTGATCCTCGGTTCGATCCTGCTGGAGCTGGAGCGCGCCGCCGACCTGCCGTTCTTCGATCCGCTGCGCGGCGGCGACTCGCTGCTGTGGCAGCACCTTTTCTGGCTGTTCGGCCATCCGGAGGTCTACATCATCTTCCTGCCGGCGGCCGGGGCGATCTCGATGATGATCCCGACCTTCGCCCGGCACGAGCTGATCGGCTACCGCGCCATCATCGTCGCGGTGATCGCCATGGCCTTCCTGTCCTTCGGCCTGTGGGTCCACCACATGTTCACCGTCGGCATCCCGCACTTGGCGCTGGCGTTCTTCTCCGCCGCCAGCGGGCTGGTGGCGATCCCCACGGCGGTGCAGATCTTCGCCTGGATCGCGACGCTGGCGGCCGGGCGGCCGCGCTTCGACGTGCCGATGCTCTATCTCGGCGGCTTCTTCTTCATTTTCGTGATCGGCGGGCTGACCGGCGTCATGCTGGCGATGGTGCCGTTCAACTGGCAGGCGCATGACACGCATTTCGTCGTCGCGCATCTGCATTATGTGCTGGTCGGCGGCTTCGTCTTCCCGATGATGGCGGCGGCCTATTACTGGCTGCCGCATTTCACCGGCCGCCGTGCCGAGCACCGGCTGTCGAAGCCCGCCTTCTGGGCGATCTTCCTCGGCTTCAACCTCACCTTCTTCCACATGCATCTGACGGGCCTGCGCGGCATGCCGCGCCGGGTCGACACCTATCCGGTGGAGGCGCGGCTCGACTGGCTCAATCTCCTGTCCTCGGTCGGCTCCTTCGTGATGATCATCGGCTTTGCCCTCTTCGTCATCGATCTCGTCGTGCAGATGCGCTTCGGCCAAAGGTTCCGGCGCAATCCCTGGGCCGCGCGCACCCTGGAATGGGCGATGCCGACGCCGCCGACCTCCTATGGCTTTGCCTCGCTGCCGCATGTCACCGAGCGCGGCGACCGGCTTTCGCCCGACGCGGAAGGGGCCCGGCTTGCCGGCGGGCACGGCTATCTCGGCTTCACCCGCAACGGCTGGATGGAGACGCTCGGCGTCGACATGACCAGCGGCCGGCCGGACCAGCTCATCGTCCTGCCGCGCCAGTCCTTCCTGCCGCTGTGGAGCGGGCTCCTCACCGCCGCCTTCGTGCTGTGCCTGCTCGCCAAGCTCTACTGGCTGTCGCTCTTCGCCTTCGCCGCCATCGTCGTCTCGCTGCTGGCCTGGACCGGCGGCATGGGCGCGCGGCGTGACATCGGCGCGCTGCCGATCGGCAACGGCGCCTCCGCCCGTCCGCATTGGGAGACCGCCGCCCCGCCCTCGTGGTGGGCGATGGTGCTTGCCTGCGCCGCCGAGGCGACGCTGTTCTCCTCGCTGCTGTTCGGCGGGCTGTTCCTGTGGCTGGTGGCGCCGGCCTGGCCGCCGCCGCAGCCGGCGATGCCCGATCCGCTGCTCGCCGCGGCCTGTCTTGTCCTCATGCTGCTGGCGGCACTGCTTGGCCGGGATGCGGTGCGGGCGCTGACGCGTGGCGGTCCGCCCGCCCTGCGCCTTGCCCTTTGCGCGCTCGCCCATGCCGGGGCGGCGCTTCTGCTTGCGGTGATGGCCGCACGCGTGCCGGTGCCGACCACCCATGCCCATAACGCGACAGCCCTCGTGCTCTTTGTCCTGTGCGGCCTGCGGGCCGGTTTCGGTGCGCTGCTCGCCGCTTTCGGACTTTGGCGGGAGCGGGCCGGCTACCTGTCGCCGATCCGCAGCCTTGACCTTCGCATCGGCCGGATCTGGCACGACTATGCCGCCGCCACCGGGATCGTCGGGATCGGTGCCGCTTTCGTCTTCGCCTGGCTGGCGTCATCCGGGGGGGCGGCGCCATGAGACCGCGCTCGCTCCTCCTTCTCGGCGCCGGCTTCACCATCTGGGCCTCGGCCTTCGTCGCGCTCTACGCCATGCTGTCGGTCGGCTGCCGCTTCGGCTGGCACGAGGTGGCGCTCGTCGGGGCCGGCGGCCTGTCGCTGCAACGCTTGCAGCTCGTCGCGATCTTCCTGGTGCATCTGGCCGCGGGAGTTGCGCTGGTCGCGCTGCTGCGGCGGTGGCGGGACCGGGGCTTCCTCTACCCGCTCGCCTATTTCGCGGCGATCGCGGCGCTCAGTGCCAGCGTCTTTTCCTTCGGCGCCGTCTTCTTCCTGTCCACCTGCGCCTGAACCGAGAGGTAACGCACGATGCCGAAGGCCCCCGCCATCCCGGCCAGACCGCATGTCGTCATCGTCGGCGGCGGCTTCGCCGGCCTTGCCTGCGCCCGCGCCCTGGGTGGCGCGGAGATCGACGAGCCGGTGGATCTTGCGCCGCCTGCCGATCCGAAGAGCCGCCAGACGGACCGGCACGAGAACGGCGGGTGATTTGCGCGGCAGCGCGGCCCGCCGGGGAACATAACCGCCTCCCGCGGGTTGGCAGGCGTCAACAAACCAGGAGGACTGTTCATGACCTGCCACAAATTGCTTCTCGCCGCCTCGCTGTCCCTCGGCCTCGCCACGGGGGCAGTCGCCCAGACCAGCACCGATCCCGCCATCGGCGGTGCCGGCAATCTGCCGATGGGCTGGGACGGCGCCATCGGCGATGCCTTCTTCAGCGACACGCAGACCGGCACGCTGCGCTCGGAAGACGAAGCCCGGGCCAACTGGGATACCCTGTCCAGCGAGCAGCAGGCCCAGGTCCGCTCCCATTGCGTCAGCGTCGACACGGCGGGCGCCACCACCCTGCCGGACACCGGCAGCGACGTGACCGGGTCGACCGGCGCCACCGGCGACCAGCCGCCGGCCGGGACGGACCTGCCGGGTGCGGGTGCCGGCGCCGACTACACGGCGTCGATTCAGCAGGTCTGTCGCTGGATCGAGCAGTAACCGCTGCCGGCCGGACCGGCCGGCCCTGTCTCCGGCGCCGGGAGTGATGGTCCATGGGATCCGGTTGCGACGTTGACGGCGCCTCGAGCCGTGGCCCGCTGGTCACCTGGGGCTGCGAGGACATGCCCGGCCATGCGCTGCACACCCATGTGGCGCTGGCCCGGCATGCGGCCGACCTGCTCCAGTGCCGCTATGACGGGCGGCTGGAGGACTTTTGCGGCGAAGAGCTGCCCTACTGCATTCCGCGCGGCACCCTGTGCGGCGCGGAGTGCCGTCAGGTGTTCGCAAGCGCGCGCCCCGACCCGCGCCGGTTCCTCGGCGGATGGGTGCCCGCGCGCCTGCTCGCGACCAAGGCCATCGTCCATCCGCTGGCGCCGGGGGAAGAGCCGCCGGACGGCTGGCCCACGGGCTTTGCCGAGGCGGCGCGCGACATCGTCCTCGACGGGGCGACCGCGTTCACGGCCGAGGGGGCGGCCCGGGCGGGAGAGGGTCTGCTCGCCAAGGGGCCGGTGCGGGTCAAGGCGGTTGGGGCGAGCGGCGGCAGCGGGCAGTTCGTGGCGAGGTCGGCGGAGGACCTCGACCAGGTTCTGGCGCGGGCGCAGGACGACGGGCTCATCGCGGGCGGCCTCGTCCTGGAGGAGCACCTGGAGGACGCGAAGACCTACAGCGTCGGCGAGATCGTGCTCGGCGATCTCAGCGCCGCCTATGTCGGCCTGCAGGAAACGACCGACAACAACCACGGCGAGCGGGTCTATGGCGGTTCGCGGCTGTTTCTCGTCAGGGGCAGGTCTCCGCAATTGCTGAAACTGGTTTCGCCGGAGGTGGCGACCCTGTGCCTGACCGGGCTGAAGTTCGACCAGCTTGCCGAGCGCGAGTTCGGGCTGGTCGCCTCGCGGCGCAACTACGACGTGATCGTCGGCACGGACCACGGCGGGCGGCGGCGCTGCGCCGTGCTCGAACAGTCCTGGCGGGTCGGCGGGGCCAGCCCGGCGGAACTGGTGGCGCTGGAGGCCTTCGCGAAGGATCCGGCCCGCCGGCATGCCGTCGCCGCCTCGGTGGAACGATACGGCGCGACGGCGGTTCCCCCGGAAGGGGCGAGACTCTATTTCCACGGCACCGATGCCGCTGTCGGGCCGATGCTGAAATATGCCGTGGTGCAGGGCGAAGAGCGTTGAGAAAGACCGATACCCGGATCGAGGTGGCCGGTGTCCGGCTTGCCGGCCACATCTTCGAACCGCGCACCGGCTGGCCGGGCGTGCTCTTCGTGCACGGCTGGGCCGGCAGCCAGACGCGCGACGAGAAACGCTCGCGGGCGATCTCCCGGCTCGGCTGCATCTGCCTGACCTTCGACATGCGCGGCCATGGCGCGACGGATCTCGACCAGGCGCGGGTCAGCCGCGCCGACAATCTCGCCGATATCTGCGCCGCCTATGATGTCCTCGCCGCGCATCCCTCCGTCGATGCGTCATCGATCGCCGTCATCGCCAGCAGCTACGGTGCCTATCTCAGCACGTTCCTGATCTCCTCGCGCCCGGTGCGCTGGCTGGCCCTGCGCGTTCCCGCGCTCTATCGCGACGAGGACTGGGACACGCCCAAGCGGTCGCTGGACCGGCGCGACTTGCAGGATTATCGCAGCCGGCAGGTGCCGCGCCACGCCAACCGGGCCTTGCGCCACTGCCAGGACTTCGCCGGCGACGTCTTGATCGTGGAATCGGAGAACGATCACCTGGTGCCGCATCCGACCATCGCCAGCTATCTGGCGGCCTTCGGCAATGCCTGCTCGATCACCCACCGGATCATCAAGGGGGCCGACCACGCCCTGTCCGACGCCGAAAGCCGGCGCTCCTATGACGAACTCCTGATCCGCTGGATCCGGGAGATGGTGCTGAGCGCGCGCTGACCGGCCTCGGCAAGGCCGCCCCGCGGCGCGTCAGTCGGCGTCCTGCTGGTCCGGCAGGCGCTCGGGCGGGATCACCGGCGTTTCTCCGATGTCGGGCGGCGGCTGGATGATCTCGGCATCGCCGGTGGGCGGCGGCTCGAGCACGCCGTCGCAGGCGCCGAGACGGTCCGACAGGGTCTTCTCGCCCTCGCCGGGCACCAGCCGGCAGCGCTCCTCGTTCTGAGCCTGCGCCTGCGTCTCCGGCTTCGGTTTCGGCTGGCCGCTCGCCGGCATGGCGAAGGCCAGAAGCAGCGCCAGGCCGAGGGCTGTCGCGGCTGTCCTGCAGGTCATGGCCGGTCTCCTTCGTGTCACGGCTTTTGCCCTTCCATCCTCCCAACGCCCCCCCTCCCAACGTCCCGCCGCCGCGCGGTGTTCCGCCGACCCGGAACAAGTCCGGCCGCCGGCGGTTGGGCGGCATCCCACCACCGCAGGAGATCCCGATGAAGACCCTCATGATAGCAAGCCTGCTTGCCGCGACGGCGCTGCCGGCCTTCGCCCAGGATCAGAACCAGAACCAGAACCAGAACCAGAACCAGGGTCAGGATCGGGCGCAGGCGAGCGCGACCTTCGTCAACCAGGCGGGCGAGGAAAACGGCAAGGCGACGCTGACCGAAACGCCCGGCGGCGTGCTCATCGAACTCGAGGTCACCGGCCTGCCGGCCGAGCAATGGGTGGCGTTCCATGTGCACGAGACCGGCACCTGCGATGCGCAGACCGGGCACGAGTCCGCCGGCGGCCACTTCAACCCCACCGACGCCAGTCACGGCTATCTCGCCGAAGGCGGACCCCATGCCGGGGACATGCCCAATCAGTGGGTGGATGCGGGCGGCACGCTGCGCGCCCAGGTCTTCAACGCCATGGTGAGCCTCGACGGCGACAACGCCATCCGCGGCAGGGCGCTGATGATCCATGGCGGCGAGGACGATTATATCAGCCAGCCGACCGGCGATGCCGGCGACCGTCAGGCCTGCGCCGTCATCGACTAGCCGGCCGGGGCGGGGCGGGCCTGTCGGGAGTGCGGAGGCCGAACGGAAATCGGGGGCGCGGGGAACCATGACCGCGGTGCCACGTTGGGTTGGGGAGGGCGTAAGGGGGCCAGCCAGCTAGGTCGTGAACTCATGATTGTGCCGGAAACGGCGTCTGGCCCGGCAAGGATATGCCAGGAGGAGCGCGATGGTCGGGGCAGGTCCCCCGGCCGAGCGGTCCGACGCCGCAGATCAAAGCCGGGCAGGCGCCCTTCGGGTCTGTGCGAACCCGTCGGCAACGGCGTCGGAAGCCCTTGAAAATCTGATGGTTTCCTGAGGTCTTGCTGCTTGTATCCAGACAGGTTCGCGCAGACCGTTTCTCGCCGGAATTATGAGTTCACGACCTCGTGCAGACGAGGAGGGAACCCGATGCCGGGGATGCCCAAGCGTGCCGGCCTGAGTGGTCCGCAAACCGAGATCGTTCACCTCATTCCCGCCTTGCGGGCCTTCGCCAGGACCTTCTACCGCGAACCCAGTCCCGCCGATGATCTCGTCCAGGAGACGCTGACGCGGGCGCTTGCCAGCATTCACCAGTTCAGGCCAGGGACGAGCATGAAGTCGTGGCTCTTCACGATCATGCGGAACACGTTCTACACCAAGATCAAGATCGAGACGCGCGAGGCGCCGGGCGCGGCCGACTGCGTGTCGCTGCGTCCGGCCGCCGATCCGACGCAGGAATGGTCCTGCCGGGGGCGCGAGATCGCTCAGGCGATCGAGCGCCTGCCGGAGCAGCAGCGGCAGGTGCTGGTGCTCATCGGCCTGCGCGGCGTCTCCTATGAAGAGGCGACGGCGATCTGCGGCTGCGCCATGGGAACGGTCAAGAGCCGGCTCAACCGCGCCCGCCACCGGCTTCTGGAAGAGCTGGGCGAGCGGTCGCCCAATTCCTCGCTCGAACACGACGCCAGCCATCCGGTCGCCTCTCTCGACGGCCTCTCGCGCCACGGCTGAGGCGGCGGAAGGGGACAGCCTCCGGCGGCAACAGCCGGCAATGGGCGCCGCGGCACAGGTCTGCCCTGGCTGCGCCGGAACCATTTTTCCTCCCGATGGTTGATCATAAGGGCTGGCGGCGGCGTGCCGCGAACCGGCCGCGACCGGTTCGCAGGAGAGAAGGGGAGAGACCCGATGGCAAACGCGAGCAGGAAGCACATGGGCGTCGGTGCCCAGGGCAAAGGCAGCGGCAGCGGCGCCCGCACGCTCACCGACAAGGATCGCCTCGGCGACAACATGGTCCTGTCGAACCGCGACAAGTCGCGCCACGCCAGGACCCGTGGTCTCGACAGCAAGCAGGTGCAGACCGACCAGCGGCATGACCACAAGGCCAACAGGATCGGCGGGGAGCCTTGAGAGCAGGAGAAGGCGGCCCCGGCCGCCGGCACGACGAACCGGAGCCCCTGGCGCGGACGGAAGCCTTTCGCGCTGCGCCGGCGCCGATCCTTGCCGAGGGGCGCAACGTCTGGCGCCGGGCGCAGGCGCGCCGGCTGGCCTTCCTGATCGATGGCGAGGCCTATTTCCGGTGGCTCGACGCCGCCTTGCGGGCCGCTCGTCGCTGTATCTGGATCGTCGGCTGGGACTTCGATCCCGAGATCCGCCTGCGCCCCTGCGACGAGGCGGCGGGCTCGCTCGGCAGCCGGCTGCGGTCATTGGCCGAGTCGGTTCCCGGGATCGAGATCCGCATCCTGGTCTGGGGCGAGGGGCCGGTCTATTCGAGCGGCCGGATCCCGCTGTTGCAGGAAACCGACTGGCACGAGCATCCCCGCATCGGCCTCGTCTACGACTTCTCCCATCCCCTTCGCGCCTCCCATCACCAGAAGCTGGTGGTCATCGACGACGAGATCGCCTTCGTTGGCGGCATCGACCTGACGGGAGGGCGCTGGGACACGCGCGCGCATCTGGCGAGCCACCCGTCCCGCCGCCGGCCCGACGGCACGCCGTATGGGCCGCTGCACGACATGCAGGTCGCGGTCGCGGGGGAGGCGGCCCGGCTGGTCGCGGAGGTGGCCTGCCGCAGGTGGCGCTCTGCCACCGGCACCGAGGTTGCGCCCGGCACGGCCGGCGCGTCCCTCTGGCCGGCGGATCTTGATCCGGATCTGCGTGACTGCGAGGTCGGCATCGCCCTGGCGGAGCCCGGCGACGGCGAGCGGGCGCGGCGGACCGATACCGTGCAACTGACCTGCGATGCCATCGATGCGGCGCGGCGGTTCATCTATATCGAGACGCAATATCTCGCCTCCTCGCGCGTCGTCCGTCACCTGTGCGCGCGCCTGCGCCAGCCCGATGGTCCGGAAGTGGTCATTCTGGTGACGCGCGACACGCGCGGCATTCTCGAGCAATGGACGATGGGCTACGGGCGCACTCTGGCGATCCGCCGGTTGCTCAGGGCGGGCGGCACCGAGCGGCTGCGCATCGGCTATGCCGTGGTGCCGGACGGGGAGGGGAAGGATAGCGAAGTCCTCATCCACGCCAAGCTGATCATCGTCGACGATCGCTTCGCCCGGGTGGGCTCGTCCAATCTCAACAACCGGTCGGGAGGGTTCGACACCGAATGCGACGTGGGCGTCGAGGCGCACGGCGAGGAGGCCCGGCGGGCCATCGCAAGGCTTCGCAACTCTCTGCTGGCGGAGCATCTGGATGCCGATCCGGACGTGGTCGAGGGCATCGTTGCGCGAACCGGGTCGGTCGTTGCCGTGATCGACGAACTCAACGTCAAGCCGCGCGGCCTGCGGCCCTATTTCGCCGATCCGCGCAAGCGGGCGGGCCTGCTGCATCTGGGATCGGGCATCCTTGATCCGAAGCGGCGCTACTGGCCGTTGCAGCGGGTCGGCGAGGTCGGGCGCTCGGCCGCCCTGCGGGTCGCCGGGGTGCTGAAGACCTGGTTCGGGATATCGTGATCGGCATGACCCGTCCCTTGCGCGTCCTCTCCTACAATGTGCATGGCTGCGTCGGCGGCGACCGCCGTCTCGATCCGGGGCGGGTGGCGGAGGTGATCGCCGAGGCCCGCCCGGACATCGTCGCCCTGCAGGAGCTCGATGTCGGCCGCTCCCGCAGCGGCGGCATCGATCAGGCCCACCATATCGCCGCCGCGCTGGAGATGACCTCGGTGTTCCATCCGGCGATGCATGTCGCCGAGGAAAAATACGGCGACGCCATCCTGACGGCGCTGCCGATGCGCATCGTCCGCACCGGTGGGCTGCCGTCGGTCGGCGAGCCGCGCGGCGCGATCTGGTGCGAGATCGAGGCCGGCGGGCGGTCGCTGTTCGTCTTCAACACTCATCTCGGGGTCCTGCGCCGCCAGCGGCGGCAGCAGGTGGCGACCCTTCTCGGCGAAGACTGGCTGGGCAATGCCGCCTGCGCCGGGCGGGACCTCATCGTGATGGGGGATTTCAATTCGATCCCCTCCTCGCCGGCCTTCGCGCGGCTGGCCTCGCGCCTGGACCTCGCGCGCCGGCCGGACGGCCGCCTGGCGGGGCCGACCTTTCCCGCCCGTCTGCCGCTGCTGCGGCTCGACCATATCTTCCTGTCCGGGGGGCTGCGCTGTCTCGACGTGGAGGTGCTGCGCACGCCGCTGGCGCGGATCGCCTCCGATCACCTGCCGCTGCTGGCGAGGCTGGAGAGTGTCGGAGAGGCGGGAGGAGAGGCCGGGGAAGACGTCTGAGAGCGGCCGGCGGCCTGAGACCGCCAGCCGTTTCCGTGATGCGCTTGCCGTCAGGCCACTTGCCGTCAGGCCACGTCGCTCTGCGCCGGCACCGGATGCGGGCGGACGCGCAGGTTGTTCTGGACATGGGTCACGCCGGAGACCGATTCCGCGCAGTCCTCGGCGCGGCGCTTGTCGTGGCGGTGATCGACGAGGCCGCTCAGCGTCACCTCGCGGTCGTTGACCTCGACGGCGATGTTGGTGGCGTCGAGATAGGGATCATCGCTCAGCCGGTCGTGGACGTCCTCGCTGATCCGGGCATCCGAGCGCTTGTAGCCGCGCGGGCCCTTGCCGCGATGCTTGTCCCTCTCGCGCCGCCGCTCGGCGTCCTCGTCGCCGAACCACGAGGCGACCTCGTCGGTCGCCCGCTCCAGGAAGGCGCGCCGGTCGCCCCGCTCGCGCGCGTCGTCGTCCCGGCCGCGCCCGTATCGGTATCCGCCGCCGCGCCAGGGATCGTCGCGCCGGTAGTCGTCATAGTCGCGGGCGTCATAGTCGCGATAGCGCGGATGCGGATAGAGCGCCTCGCCGATCAGCGGCGAGGGGCCATAGAGCGCGCCGATGCTCGGATACGGCACCCGGTCATCCCGCTCGTCGGTTCCCCAGACTTCCCTTGCCCAGTTGTCCTTGGCCCAGTTGTCCCTGGCCCAGTCGTCGCGGCGGGAGGGCCCACGCCACCTGACGTCCCGTCGCATGTCGCCATTGGGATAATACGGCATCCTTGCCTCCTTGGTTGCTGCGCGTTGGTTCGCGGATAGTGGAGAAACCCGCCAGGGCGGCGGATTGTTCCTGCGCGGCGCACGCAGAACAGGGCGTTCGGCAGCGCCGCCGGGTGCCCTCGGCTCGCCCCCCCTCTCCCGTCCTCCCGGGACCGATGGCCGCGCGGAGGCCGCGGAGCGGCCTTGCGGAACAATCGGCGCGCGCCGGCGGTTCGTGGGTAGGCGCAGCCGTGCTCCGCCTGGCTGCGGCCCTCCCTGTCACGGACCGACAACCCCGGAGAACGAGATGAAGATTTCAGAGATCATGACCAGCGACGTGGAAATCGCCAGCCCGGAGGACACGCTGGAACAGGTTGCCCGGCGGATGGCGAGCCAGGACATCGGCTTCCTGCCGGTCGGCGAAAACGATCAGCTCGTGGGAATGGTGACGGATCGCGACATCGCCGTGCGCGGCGTCGCCCGCGGTCTCGACGGGGGCGGGCGCGTGCGCGACGTCATGTCCCGCGACGTGAAATACTGTTTCGAGGACGACGAGATCGAGGACGTCATCATGAACATGGGCGACATCCAGGTCCGCCGCCTCGTCGTGCTGAACGCCGACAAGCGGCTGACCGGCGTGGTCTCGCTCGCCGATGCGGTGCGCCAGGATCAGGCGATCACCGGCATCGGTCTCAGCGGCGTCGTCCGCCCCGGCGGCTCGCACAACCAGGCGGCCAACTGACCGGCCTGAACCTGAAGCGGGGTGGGAACCGGGCGGGAACGGATCCGTCTTCGGCGCCGGCTCCCCCCAGGTCTCCCCCCAGTCTCCCCCCCCAGTCTCCCCCCAGGTCCCCTTAGCCCCCCCCAGTCCCGATATCCGGTCTCCCCCCCCCTCTTGCGTCAGCCGCCGACGACCGGAAGCACTTCCCCGGTGATGTAGCTGGAACAGTGCGGCGAGGCGAGGAACACATAGGCGGGGGCCAGTTCCTCCGGCTGCGCCGGCCGCTTCATCGGCACCGAGGCGCCGAACTCGGCGATCCTGTCCGCCGGCTGGTCCGACGGGTTGAGCGGCGTCCATACCGGGCCGGGGGCGACCGCGTTCACCCGGATGCCGCGCGGCAGGAGCTGGGCGGCCAGCGACTTGGTGAAGGCGTGGATGCCGCCCTTGGTGATGGCGTAGTCGAGCAGTTGCGCCTTGCCTTCCAGCCCGACCACCGAGCCGGTGTTGATGATCGCCGCGCCGGTCTTCATGTGCGGCACCGCCTCGCGGCACATGTGGAACATGCCGTGCAGGTTGGTCTGGATCGTCTCGTCGAAATGCCGGGTCGACAGGTCCTCGATCGCCTCGGCATGGATCTGGAACGCCGCGTTGTTGACGAGGATGTCGAGACGGCCGAACGTGTCGACGGTCTTTGCGACCAGTTGCGCGCAATAGTCGGGATCGCGGATGTCGCCCCGGCTCATCAGGCAGCGGCGGCCTTCCTTCTCCACCATCGCGGCGGTGTCCTTCGCGTCCCTGTCCTCCGTCAGATACGAAATGACCACATCGGCGCCTTCGCGGGCGAACAGAATGGCGACGGAGCGGCCGATGCCGGAGTCCCCGCCGGTGATGATCGCCACGCGGTCCTGCAGCTTGCGCGAGCCCTCGTAATAGGGGGCATCGCACATGGGGACCGGATCGAGCGCCCATTCGGCGCCGGGCTTGGGCTGGTGCTGTTCGGGCAGCGGCGGCTCGGGATAGCGCCTTGCGCCGGCCTGCATCGCCCCGTCGCGCCCTTCAGGCGTCGTGCCGCCCGGCTCGTCCTGGATTTCGCGCTGACGCTGCGCGGTTGCCTCGGTGGTGGTCCTGCGGTTCGGTGTCGCCATGTCGTGCTCCTGCGGATCGGGTGTTCACGACCTGGAACCGCAGGGTGTGGGCCGATGTTCCCTTGCTCGCCAGACTGGAAAACGAGCCTATGGAAAGAAGAGGATTCTGTAGTACATTTCAGCGGGGTTGGGGGGTGAACGTCCAGAGAGAGGGGTGCCGACTGCCGATCGCGCGGGCTGCAAGGCGCGCCTCGGCAGGCACTGGGATCGTTTGCGCAAGCTGTCTTCCGGATGGCCGTTTCGAATTCCGACGGCGTCGATCACGTCCTATCTGACGTTTCTGGCGGCGGCGATCGCCATGCCCTTGATCGCGTTCGCAGCGTTCCTGTTCACCGAAATCGAGACCAGCGACCGCGACGCGCTGCGCGCCAAGACCGCGGCCGACGCGCGCACCCTCGGGCGCATCGTCGAGCGCCACCTGCACGACATGACCTCGACACTGCGGCTGCTGGCCGTCTTCCCCGAGCTCGAGCAGGGCGACCTTGAGGGTTTCCAGAGCCGCACCCAGCACATTCTGTCCTCGCACTTCCTGTATCTGCTGCTGGTCGACGAGAGCGGCCAGCAGCTCCTCAACACCCGGGTGCCCTATGGCGCGCCGCTTGGCCCGATGTCGGACATGCTGTCGCTGGAAGCAGCGCTCGCCAACGGCCAGGTCTCCGTCTCCAACATGTTCTTCGGCCAGACCGGCCAGGAATGGGTGTTCAACGTCACCCTGCCGCTGCCCGAGACGTTGCGGCATGTCGGCGCTGCCCTGATCCTGACCCAGGGCACACAGCAGATTGAGGCCGTGCTGTCCCGGGAACTGATCCCGGCCGGGTGGAATGTGACCGTCGTCGACCAGAAGGGACTGGTCATCGCCTCCAGCGGAACGGATGGCCCGCCCTCCGCCACGCCCTTCCCGCACCATCCGCATGACGGCTTCCGGCGCTTCAGCGACGCGGTCGAGTACCGGCAGGACGGCGAGGTGATGGTGAGCGGCTATGCCCGGCTCACCGCCTTTCCCTGGGTGATCGTCCTGTCGGGGCCGCTTGCCGCCGTGCAGTCATCGGTCGTGACCTGGAAGCTGCTGGTCTTCGGCAGCATCGCCCTGATCGCGCTGAGCATGCTGATGGCCTATCTGGTGGCCCGGCATCTCGGCCGGTCGATCACCGGCCTGTCGCGGATGGCGGAGCGGATGGGGCGCGGCGAGGTCGTCGCGCCGCTGGAAACCCGGGTGATCGAGGTCAACCAGATCTCCATCGCGCTGTGCAACGCCTCCTTCGACCGCAGCGAGGCCGAGAGCCGCGTCCATCTGCTGCTGCGCGAACTCGTCCATCGCACCAAGAACGTGCTGACCCTGGTTCAGGCGATCCTGCGGCAGATCGCGCGCCAGTCCGCCACCAAGGAGGAGTTCCAGGAGGCGGCCGACAGCCGGCTGCAGGGGCTGGCCCAGTCGGTCGAGCTGCTGGCCCAGGAAAACTGGTACGGCGTGTCGCTGCGGGAACTGATCGACCAGCATCTGTCGACCGTCGGCGTCTCGCTTGAGCAACGGGCGATCGCGGGCGAGGATTTCGTCCTTGGCGTCAGCGCGGTTCAGAATCTCGGGCTGGTGCTGCACGAGCTTGCCACCAATTCCATCAAATACGGGGCGCTGCAGAGCCCGCAAGGGTGCATCCACATTTCCTGGTCCTGTGCCGGCAGCCGCAGGGACGAGCCGGCGGTGCTGCTGGAGTGGCGGGGGGGGGGCGGCCCGCCCGTCGCGCCGCCGCAGCGGAGCGGCTTCGGCTCGATCATCATCGAGCGCCACGCGGCGGCTGCCTTCTCCGCCGGGGTGACGCTGGAATACCGGCCGGAGGGCCTTTACTGGGCGCTGCATGCGCCCTGGTCGGCGCTGCGCAAGGAGGGGACCACCAATCCGCTCGACGCGGTAGCGGAGAACCTTGCCTCCAAGGCGGCCGAGTAGCGGCGGGGGGCTGAACCGGCCATCGCGCTCCTCCCGGCGAGCGTCTCCGACCTAATGCTCCGGCGGACGGGTCCGGTCGCCCTCGGTCGCGGACTTCTCATAGAGCTCCTGCGTCGCCTGGTCCCTCTCCCGGCGTTCGCCCCGCGACAGTCTGCGCCGGCGAAGCAGCACACGGATCAGAAGCGCTGCGATGATGACGGGTCCGCCCAGGACCACGAGAAGCCAGAGGGTTTCGGCCATATCGATCTCCACGGTGGAGCCGATCCAACCGGCGTCCGGTCGGAATGTTCCCTCGCATGGCGCCCGGAAGAGGGCGGCGCGGCGCGTTTGGCGCCGCCGTCGCAAAATTGGCGGAAATTGAGACGGGTTTTTGCAAAATCCGTCTCAATTTTTGCAAGCCGCCCAAAAGCCGCCGCGAGCTGTCTGCAGGCCGGAAAGGGTACCTCCCAGGGCGCCGGGCAGTCGAACTAACTTTTTGCTTTTGCTGATCTTTTCCTAGCGGATCAGCGTCACGTTCTTGGCGCCGGCGAGCCACAGGATGGTGCGCACGATCAACAGGCAGGCGACGACGATCGCCATGATGCAGACCGAAAACGCCGCCGCCTGGTTGAGCGCGCCGCGGTCGGAGAGCTGCAGAACCGAGACGGCGGCAAGTTGCGTCGACGGCGTGACCAGGAAGATCACTGCCGACAGCGAGACCATCGTTCGCATGAAATAGAAGACGCCGACGCCGAGCAAGGTCGGCCACAGAAGTGGCAGCGTCACCTTGCGCAAGGTTGTCAGAGTACTTCCGCCGAGCGTTGTCGAGGCCTCGTCGAAGACGGGGCCGATCTGTTTCAGGCTGGTCGAGGAGATCAGGAATGCATGGGCGTGATTGTAATAGACGCTGAGAATGACGATCAGCGCGAAGCTGCCATAGAGAATGTTCAGCGGATTTGCCGGGTCGTTGAAGGTCAGCACATATCCCAATCCGAGCACCATTCCGGGCACCGCCGCGGGCAGAATCGCCAGCATCGACAGCGGCCCGGTCAGCGGATTCCTGAACTTATGCACCACGATGGCGGTGAGGCCGGTGATCGCGACGCCGAGGATGGCGGTGGCCAGCGAGACGCCGACGCTGTTCCACAGCGGCGCGGTGCCGTTCTGGACGTCGAACTGGTAGTGCCTGAGGGTAAAGCTCATGTTGTAGGGCCACAGCCGGACGAAGCTGGCGAGGACGACGATGGCCAGGACGCTCAGGATGAGAGCAACGATCACATAGGCATAGACGGAAAAGGCGATGTCGCGGCCGCGCGACGGCTTGACCTCGAGCGGCTTCGACTGGGCGGTGACAAGGGCGTGCTGGCGGGCGGAAATCCGCTTCTCGATCAGCTTGGCGAGCACCGCCGGCACCAGCAGGACGATGCCGATCACCGCGCCGAGGCCGAACTGCGCCTGGCCGATCACCTGGTTGTAGACCTCGGTGGCAAGGACGCTGAAATCCCCGCCGATCACCATCGGGTTGCCGAAGTCGGTCATCACCAGGGTGAACACCACGAAGATCGCCGCGGCGAGGCCGAAGCGGGTCGCCGGCAGGGTGACGTCCCGGAAGATCCGCGCCGGTCCCGCGCCCAGCGTCTCGGCGCTCTCGTAGATGCGGGCATCGGCCACCGCCAGCGCCGCGGACAGGATCAGATAGGCGTAAGGGAAGGCGTAGAGCGCATTGGCGATGGTCGTGCCCCAGAAGCCATAGATATCAATGTCGAAGCCGAGGAAGCGGTTGAGCGCGCCGTTGCGGCCGAGCAGGAGGATAAGTCCCTGCGCCTGCACCAGCGAGGGGGCGAACAGCGGCGTCAGCACCGCGATCCGCAGGAAGGGTTTCAGCGGGATCGACGCCCGCTGCAGGGCATAGGCGTAGAAATAGGCAAGGCCGACGGCGATCAGCGTCGACGTCAGCGACATCGAGATGCTGTTGCCGACCAGCCGCCAGAAGCGGTCGGCGCCGAAGGTCTGGATGAAATTGCCGAGGCCGAAGCCGGCCGGCGTCTGGAATCCGCGCAGCAGGATGCCGGTCAGCGGCAGCAGCAGGAACAGCAGGATCGGGATCGCGGCGAGGATCGACAGGGCCAGGGTGATCGATCGGTCGCTGGCCCGGCCGGGCAGGTGTGCGGCCGGCCGCGATCCGCTCGCGGTCGTCACGCTCATGACAGAATCCTCAGATCCTCGGCAGAAATGTCGATATTAAGCCGCTCGCCAGGCTCGGGAACCCTCGCCATTCCATGCAGTTCGACCAGGATGCCGGTGCCGGGCCGGGCGTCGGGCTCGACCTCGATGCGGGTGATGTTGCCGAGGAAGGAGACGGTGCGCACGCTTGCCGGCAGGACGTTCGGACCGGTTGCGTCCAGCCCTTTCAGCGTGATCGCTTCCGGGCGGATGCCGAGCGCCGCCACGGGTTTGCCCGCTCCGCCGGCGGCGGTGCGCACCTCGAGCTGTGTGCCGGCGAAGCGGAAGCCGTCCTGCGGGCCCGGATCGAGCGGCAGCACGTTCATCCGGCCGATGAAGTCGGCGACGAAGGCGGTGGCCGGCTCGCGGTAGAGCTGCTGCGGCGTGCCGATCTGCTCGATGCGGCCCTTGCTCATGACGACGATCAGGTCGGCCATGGCGAGGGCCTCCTCCTGGTCGTGGGTGACCATGATGGTGGTGATGCCGAGCCGCTTCTGCACCGCGCGGATCTCGATGCGCAGCTCCTCGCGGACCTTGGCGTCGAGCGCCGACAGCGGCTCGTCGAGCAGCAGGGCGGAGGGGTCGGGCGCCAGCGCGCGGGCCAGCGCGATGCGCTGCTGCTGGCCGCCGGACATCTGCGAGGGCAGCTTCTCGGCCTGGTCGGCGAGATGCACCAGATCGAGCATCTCCTTGATTCGAGACTGCATTCTCGCCTTGTCCCAGCGCCGGCATTCGAGCCCGTAGCCAACATTGCGGGCCGCGGTCATGTTGGGAAACAGCGAGTAGGACTGGAACACGACGCCGAAATTGCGGTTGCGCGCCGGGATCGCCGAGAGATCCGAGCCGCCGAGCCGGATGCTGCCGCCGTCGGCCTCCTCCAGTCCGGCGATGACGCGCAGCAAGGTGGTCTTGCCGCAGCCCGAGGGGCCGAGGAAGCAGACGAAGGAGCCCTGGGCCACCTCCAGCGAGACATGGTCGAGCGCGGTGAGCTTGCCGAAGCGCTTGACGAGATCGTGGATCGAAAGGTCCATGGGGCTTTCCCTGCGGGCGCGATTTTTCAACAGGACTGGCGAGCAGACTGGAGAGCAGTCTGGCGGTGGGGCGGGCCGCACGAGGGCACGGCCCGCCCTACCGCGTCACGAGACCGGGGAGCGCCGGCACCCTCCCGTCGACGGGGGCGCCGGCACGTCCGCGAGACTGGGCTCAAGCCCTTCTCAACGCTCGTATTTTTCCTGCCACTTCTGGATGATCCGGCTGCGGTCGTCGGCCGCGGCCTTGAAGTCGACCGGGAACAGCACCTGCGACACGTCGTCCGGCAGGCCGGCGGAGGTGAAGCGCTCGGGCATCTTGCCGCCCGGCACGGTGACGATGGCCTTCCAGTCATAATAGACGTTGGCGGCCTCCGCGCTCAAGGTCCAGTCGAGGAAGCGCTTGGCCGCGTCCTTGTTCTTCGAGGCAGCGACCAGGGCATTGGCCTCCAGCTCGTTGCCGGCGCCTTCGGAGGGAACAACCAGCGTGATCGGGTAGCCTTCCTCGATGTTCTTGACGGCGCGCAGGGCGAAGGAGGCCCCGACCGTGTATTCGCCGGCCGAGGCGGCGTTGCAGGGCCGCGAACCGGACTTGATGTACTGGGCGACGTTCTGGTCGAGCTTGTCGAGGAACTCCCAGCCCTTCTCCTCGCCCATCATCTGCAGCAGCGAGTTGATCTGGATGTAGCCGGTGCCGGAGCTGGCCGGGTTCGGCATCACCACCTCGCCCTTGAAGGACGGGTCGGTGAGGTCGGCCCAGGAGGTCGGCATGGTCATGCCCCTGGCCTGCAGCCGCTCGTTGTTGACGCAGAGCGCCGCCATGTAGCCGGTGACCGCGAACCACTTGCCGTCCGCATCGCGGAAGCGCTCGGGCACCTGGTCGAGCCCGACCGGCTGATAGGCTTCCAGGCCCTCCAGGATCTCCGGATTGACCATCGAGGTCACGGCGAAGCCCCACAGCACGTCATGCTGCGGATTGGCCTTCTCGGCGATGATGCGCGCGGCGAGGTCGCCGGTCGACAGGCGCAGCAGGTTGACGTTGATGTCGGGCAGGGACTTCTTGGCCGCCTCAAGGAACGCCGCGGCCTCGTCCTCCTCATAGGCCGTATAGACCGTGATCGTGTTGGCCATCGCCGTGCCGGACAGCATCACGGCGGCAAGCGCGGCCAGGGCGGACCTCTTTGTCAGGTGCATCTCGGTTCTCCTCTGTTTGAAAGGCAACATTTTTCTTTTTCCGACATTTAATGCGCAAACAGGGCGGCTTCACAACAGTGTAAATGAAACGCGCCGGTTTTTTTAGCCGCCGAACCGGCCGGCCGGCAAATCCGGCTCAGGCAATGTGCAGCCTGACCGGGGAGGCGGCGAGAATCTGCTGCAGCGCCCCTTGCGGAGCGGCGTCGGTGACGAGGTCGGAAACCTCGGTGACGGAGCCGAGATGCACCAGGGCGGTGCGGTAGAACTTGCTGGAATCGCTGGCAAGCAGGGTCGAGCGGGCCTGGCCGGTGGCGGCGCGGACGATCGACACTTCGGTCTGGTCGTCGTCGCCCATGCCGCCGTCCTCGTCGATGCCGCTGACGGCGATGATCGCCACGTCGAAGCGGAAGCGGCGGATGAAGTCGGCGACGTCCTCGGCCATGACGCTGCCGGCGACATTCTTCACGAAGCCGCCGGGCACGGCGATGGTGAAGTCGGTGCGGTCGGTGAGGGTGACGGCGGCGCGCAGGCTGTAGGTGACGAGTTTGAGGCCGCGCCGCTCGCACAGCGCCTCGGCCACCGCCTCGCAGGTCGAGCCGGCGTCGAGGAACACCGAGGCGCCGTCCGGCACGAGTTCGGCGACGCGGCGGGCGATGCGGCGCTTGACGCTGGCCTGCTCGACCCGGCGCTGCCGGTAGGTCTGGGCGTCGATCGGGCTCGCCAGTGCGACGCCGCCGTGATAGCGCCGCACCCGGCCGCCGGCGGCCAGGTCGCCGATGTCGCGGCGGATCGTCTGCGAGGTCACGGCGAAGCGGGCGGTCAGCTCCTCGACCGAGGCATAGCCGGATTTCTCCAGAAGGCTCAGGACCTGCTGCTGGCGCAGGGTCTTCTTCTTGGTGGTCTCGTCCATCCGGGATCGCCCGCCTGCCTGCCGCCCGCCGTCGTCCGGCGGCGGTGTTCCTGTCGATCGCAGCCGGTCTCGTCATTTTGTTCGAAAACCGACATTTCTCCTTTCGAATAGGGCCATGGACGGGCCGCCAAGGCAAGCCTGGGCAGAAATCCCCAGGTTGCGGGCCATGGCATGGCGCCGAAAGCGGTCCATCTCCCGGCCGCCGGCGCGCCTTGAAGACTTAGCCGGCTTGTGACCAAATGGCCGCGATCGTGATCGCCGTGACCGGATCCCATGGGTGTGGAGGAGCATCCAGGTCGGGTCCGGACACAGGAAGGACAATGACACCCTTGCGTCGTGCAGTCCGGTCCGCCCCGGGAGGAGGGGGCGGCCGCCCGTGGATGGTCATCCCCGTGCGGGGCGCGCTGGCAGTGCTGGCGGTGCTGGCGCTCGCGCTGGCGCCGCGGCCGCTTGCCGCGCAGCAGGCCGTCTCCCCCGCTGGCGCGGTGGAGACTACGCCGCCCTCCGGCTCGACGCTCCCCGCCCCGCCCATCGTCGTTCTGACCTCCTATCCGGAACCCTTCGCCCAGGCGGTCGCGGCCGCCTATCTCCGGACCCGGCCCGGCGAGGACCTGCGCTTCCTGCACAAGTCGACCCATGCGCTGATCGAGCATGTGACGAGCGAGCGCCTGCCGCGGGCCGATGCGGTGTGGACGAGTTCGCCCATCGCCATCGCCGAGCTTGCCGATGCCGGGCTGCTGGAGCGTCCGGCGCGGGCCGGCCCGGAAGCGGCGGCCGGGGTGCGGCCGTCGCCGCCGCGCCTGCATGCCTTCGCCTATTCGCGGATCGGCATCATGTGGCGGCCGGACCTGATGCGCGCCAAGGGGCTGCCGCCGCCGGCCGACCTTGGATCGCTGCTGGCGCCGGACTATGCCGGCCTGATCGCGATGTCGGCGCCAGCGCGCTCGGGCACCACGCTGCTGTTCGTCGAACTGGTGCTGCAATCGCTCGGCTGGGACGAGGGCTGGGCCTATCTGCAGCAGCTTGCCGGCAATCTCGCCACGGTGACGGCCCGCTCCTTCGGCGTGCCGGAGGGGCTTGGCCACGGCCGCTTCCCGGTCGGCATCGGCGTCGGCTTCCTTGCCCGCACCCAGCCGACCAATGGCGAGCCGCTCGCCTTTGTCGCCGCGCCGGGCGACGTGCTGCTGCCGGCCGGGGTTGCGGCGCTGACCAACGCGCGCAACGGCCAGGGCGCGCGCCGCTTCGTCGCCTTCCTGCAAGGAGAGGAGGGCCAGGCGCTGCTGGCCGACCCGCAGGTGGCGCGGATCCCGCTTGCCGAGGCGCGGGAGGCGGCGCCGTTCGAGGAGCGGTTCGACTATCTGCTCGCCTCGACCCGGCGCGACGTGGTGGTGGCGCTGTTCGACCAGTTGGTGACCTATCAGCTCGACGAGCACCGGCGCTTCTGGCGGCGCTGGCGCGAGGTCGAGGCGGGGCTGGCGGATGCGGGAGAGGCGGCGGGAGAGACGACAGGGGAAGCGGTGGGGGAGGCGCGGGCGCTGCTCGACCAAGCCTATCGCCGGGCGACCGGCGTGCCGGTGCGCGCCTTCATGGCGCATGACCCGGCCTTGGTGCGGGTGTTCTCGCCGACCGCGCCGGAGCGGCTGGAAAACCGCGCCTTCCGCGAGCGGCTGCTGGAGAGCTGGCACCGGGAGACGCGCGAGCGGCTGGCCGAGGCCGGGGCCTTGGTCGAGCAGGCGCAGCGGCGCCTCGCTGCTGCCGTGCTCGCCCTGCCCGGGGCGCGGTGAGGGCGGCCATGCAGGACGATGCGCCCCGGGCGTCGAAACGGCTTCATTCCTTCATCGGCGTCCGGCTGATCGCGGCGCTGACGGTCATCGCGACGGTCGGCCTCGGCACGGCGGGCCTGTCGGTCTATGTGTTTTCCAGCTATGGCGAGACGGTCAGCGACCTCGTCGCCATCGAGACCGGGCGGCAGGCGGACATTTCCCGCTTCACCGAGGTGGCGACCGGCATTCGCGCCGACATGCCGCGTCTCGTCTTCGCCCGGTCCAACGAGGCCCGGCAGGCCAGCCGGGAGCGGCTGGAGGGGGCGGTCGCAAGTCTCGCCGGACTGCTGGAGCGCATCGGCCGGACGCTGCGCGACGACCTGCCGGAGAGCTTCGGCGACAGTGCCGACCTGCCGCAGGCGCTGGCCGCCGACATCGCCCGCATCGACGGCAATGTCGCCCGCCACCTTGCGATCCGTCAGCAGGTGGATGCGCTGGTGGTGCGGCTCAACCGGCTGCATGACGAGGCGCTGCGCGAGATCGAGCCGCTGATCGTCGACACCGACTTCAACATTCGCGTGGCGCTGGAGGCGCTGGAGGCGGCGGGGCCGGCAATGGCCGGCGCGGCGCCGCAGACCGGGCTGCTGCAGCGGGAGCTGCGCTTCGCCGAGACGCTGTGGAGCGCCAATGCCCATGTCAACCTGTTGATCGGCAAGCTGCTGCGCGTCGCGCAGGCGCAGGACCGCGACGTGATCGAGCTGCTGCGCCAGGATGTCGGCGAGGCGGTCGCCGGCACCGGCGACATGGTGAGCCTGCTGGCGCAGGCGGCGAGCACCGTGACCCTGCGCCAGGCGCTGTCCGACATCGCCCGGCTCGGCGCGCCGCGCGGCGCCTTGTTCGAGCTGAAGTTCAGCGAGACGGCGCTGGCCGGAGAGAGCGCGGTGATCGTCGAGGAGGCGGGCGACAAGCTCGACCGGCTGTCGCGGCTGGTCAGCGGCGCGGTCGCCTCGGCGGGGCGCCGCTCGGTGGACGTGGCGGCGGCGGCGCGCGAGGCGCTGGGGCGCGGCACGGTGCTGCTGCTCGCCCTCGGCGGGTTGCTGGCGGTGGTGGCGCTGGTGGTCGGCTGGCTGACGGTCGGCCGGCAGTTCATTCCGCGCCTGTCCAGCCTGCTGAAATCCATGCGCGCCATCGCCGACGGCGAACTCGACGCGCCGGTCAAGGTCACCGGCCAGGACGAGATGGGCCAGCTCGCCGACGCGCTGCGCACCTTGCAGGGGCGCAGCCAGCTCGCCCGGCGGCGGCGGCTGGAGCTCGGGGAGATCAACGAGCGGCTGACCCGCGAAATCGACGAGCGCCGGCAGGTGGAGGGCAAGCTGCTGCAGACCCAGGAAGAGCTGGTGCAGGCGGGCAAGATGGCCGCGCTCGGCCAGTTGTCGGCGGGTATCGCCCATGAGTTCAACCAGCCGCTCGCCGCCATGCGCTCCTATCTGCACAACGCCCGGCGCTATCTCGACCAGTCCAACACCGGCAAGGTGCGCGAGAAGCTGGAGCAGGTGTCCGGCCTGGTGCTGCGGCTGGCCGACACCTCGAACCACCTGAAGACGCTGGCTCGGCGCCACACCCGCGAGGCGGCAAGCTGCGATCCGGTGCCGATCGTCCTGCGCGCGGCGGAACTGTTCCGTGTGCAGCCGCAGGCCGCGCGCATCGCTTTCGATCTGCCGCGGGAGGGCGACGGGGCACCCGTGCGCGCCGACGCCAACCGGCTGGAACAGGTGCTGATCAACCTGATCGGCAATGCCGTCGATGCGGTCGAGGAGCGCAAGGCGCCGCGCGTCGCAGTCAGCGTACGCGCGGCCGGAGAGAGGGTGGTGATCGAGGTCGCCGACAATGGCTGCGGCATTCCGGACGATGTGCTCGGCAAGGTGTTCGATCCGTTCTTCACCACCAAGGAGCCGGGCCGGGGGCTTGGTCTCGGCCTGTCGATCTCCTACAACATCGTCCGCGATTTCGACGGCAGCCTGCGCTTTGCTCCGGCCGAGGGCGGCGGCACGCGGGCGATCCTCGAGTTGCACCGGGTGGATGAGGAACGGGTGGACGAGGGGCGGGAGGTACGAGGCGCAGCGCATGGCGGAGGTTAGGACGAAGGGCGGGACGGTCGTTCTGGTCGATGACGATCCGGCCGTGCTGGAGGCGATGCGCGAAACCCTGGTGCTGGAAGGCCACCAGGTGCGCGCGCATGGCGAGCCGCTGGCGGCGCTCTGCGGCCTCGACGCCCGGTTTGAGGGCGTCGTGATCTCCGATCTGCGGATGCCGGAGATGGACGGGCTGGAGCTGATGGCGCGGGTGCATGGCATCGATCCGGCGATCCCCGTCATCCTGGTGACCGGCCATGGCGACGTGCCGCGCGCCGTCGAGGCGATGCGCGCCGGCGCCTTCGACTTCCTGGAAAAACCGGCCGACCCCGACTACCTCATCGCGCTGACCGCCAATGCCCTGCGGCTGCGGGCGCTGGAGCTGGACAACCGGCGCCTGCGCGGCGAGCGGGAAGCGGGCCACGAGATTTCCGGCATCCTGATCGGCATTTCGCGGGCGATGGCCTTGCTGCGCGACGAGGTGCTGGCGGTGGCCGCGGCCGATGTCGACACGCTGATCCATGGCGAGACCGGCACCGGCAAGGAGCTGGTGGCGCGCTGCCTGCACCGCTTCAGCCCGCGCGGGCAAGGCCCCTTCGTCGCGATCAATTGCGGCGCGCTCCCCGAGACCCTGATCGCCAGCGAGCTGTTCGGCCACGAGGCCGGCGCCTTCACCGGCGCGGTGAAGCGGCGGATCGGCCGTTTCGAGCACGCCTCCGGCGGCACGCTGTTTCTCGACGAGATCGAGAGCATGCCGCTGCACCTGCAGACGCAATTGCTGCGGGCGCTGCAGGAGCGCGCGATCGAGCGGGTCGGCAGCAACGAGCCGGTGCCGATCGACGTCAAGGTGGTGGCGGCGACCAAGGTCGACCTGCGCGAGGCGGCGGATGCGGGTTCCTTCCGCGAGGATCTGTTCTACCGGCTCAACATGGCGGAGATCCGGATTCCGCCGCTGCGCCGGCGGGCGGAGGACATCCCCATCCTGTTCCGCCATTTCGTCGGCGAGGCCGCTGCGGCGCGCCGGCGCGACTGCCCGGCGATCGCGCCGGCGGTGATGGCCGGACTGATCGGCGAGCGCTGGCGCGGCAATGTGCGCGAGCTGCGCAACCGGGCGGAGCGGCTGGCGCTCGGCCTCGGCTCGCGGCCGGCGGAAGGGGGCGCGGACGGAGAGGCGGGAGCGGGGGCGAGCCTGCCGGAGCGGCTCGACAGGTTCGAGGAAGCGGCGATCCGCGAGGCGATCGAGGCCGCGTCGGGCAATCTCTCGGCGGCGGCGCGCCGGCTCGGCATCCCGCGCAAGAAGCTCTATCTCAGGATGGAGAGGCACGGCATCGCGCTGCCCGAGCGCGGCGCCGCGGAGTGAGTCGATTTCGACTCACCTTGACATGACGGGGTGAGTCGGTTCCGGCACAGGCGCGCCTGTCGCCGTTCGCGCGACGATCCCGCATTCCCTTGAAATCGCTCATTGAATGATTTTCTCGGCCGGATTTTCCGATCTGGCACGGCATTTGACAGGGGAGAGGGCACCGGCTGCCAAGGCCGGAACCATTGGGAGGAATACAAGTGAGCTCTTTTGCCCTGAAAGCTGCCGCGGGGGCGGCCGCTCTGTTCGCGTCCGTGTCCCTGACCACGCTCGCGATCGCCAGCGACAAGCTGACCATCGTCACGTCCTATCCGGCCGATGTCACCGACGTCTACAAGACCGCCTTCGAGCAGGCCCATCCGGGCGTCACCGTCGAGGTCGTCAACAAGGCCACCAGCGCGGGCGTCAAGTTCCTCAAGGAAACCACGTCGAACAACTCGTCCGACATCTTCTGGGCCTCGGCGCCGGATGCCTTCGAGGTGCTGAAGGCCGACGGTCTGCTGGAGAAGTACAGCCCGGCGGTCGAGGGCCTGCCGGAGAAGATCGGCGCCTATCCGATCAACGATCCGGACGGCTTCTACACCGGCTTCGCGCTGTCGGGCTACGGCATCATGTGGAACACCCGCTATGCCCAGTCCTATGGCCTGGAGCCGGCCCGGCAGTGGTCGGACCTGACCAAGGCCGAGTATTTCGGCCATGTCGGCATTTCCTCGCCCTCGCGCTCCGGCACCACGCATCTGACGATCGAGACGATCCTGCAGGGTGAGGGCTGGGAGAAGGGCTGGGAGCAGATCAAGTGGATCAGCGGCAACTCCTACACCATCACCGAGCGCTCGTTCGGCGTGCCGGACGGCGTCAACACCGGCTCCTTCGGCTTCGGCGTCGTCATCGACTTCTTCGGCTTCTCCTCGCGCTCCTCGGGCTTTCCGGTCGACTTCGTCTATCCGGACGTGACCGCCCTGGTGCCGGCCAATGTCGGCATCGTCACCAACGCGCCGAACGGGGACAATGCCAGGAAATTCGTCGACTTCCTGCTGTCGACCAAGGGCCAGGAACTGCTGCTCGACCCGAAGATCATGCGCCTGCCGGTCAATCCGGAAGCCTATGCGCACGCCCCCGAGGGCTTCCCGAACCCGTTCGTCGGCGACACGATCAAGGCCAGCGTCAGCTTCGACAGCGAAGCGTCGAAGGCGCATTACAACGCGGTCAACGCGCTGTTCGACAGCATGATCACCTATCGCCACAAGGAGCTGACCGCGGCGGTGAAGGCCATCCACGAGGCCGAGGCGGCCGTCGGCGAGGGCGGCTCGCAGGAGGCGAAGGACCTGATCAAAGAGGCCCGCGCCCTGGTCGCCTGGACCCCGGTCGACCTGGAGACGGCAAACGATTCGGCCTTCGCCGCGATCTTCACGACCAAGCGCCAGACCGCCGACGACAAGGCGACCGGCCGCCAGGCCGAGGTCGAGCAGGAATGGGACTCCCGCATCGTCGCGAATTACGCGAAGGCGGTGGAACTTGCCGGCAAGGCGAAATCCATGAAGTGACGCCGGACGGCGTCGGCGGGCGGCCCGGGCTCCGGGGCGCCCGCCCTCACGTCACTTGTTCCCATAATCCGCTCGTTGATGAGGAGGACCGCGCATGGCCGCGCTGTCGACCGCCCTTCCGCGTGCAAGTTTCGGGCAGCGCATATCCTGGGGGCCGCTGACGGCGGCGCTCGGTATCCTGCTCTTCCTTGTCGCTTTCCTGATCCTGCCGGTGGCGATGGTGATCTATGTCGCCTTCACCGATCCGGGCAGCGGCGAGCTGACGCTCGCCAATTTCATGGACTTCTTCCGCAGCGCCCTGTTCCGGGAAGCCTTCTACAATTCCTTCTACGTGGCGGCGATGTCGGTGGTGCTCGCCACCGTCTTCGCGCTGCCGCTCGCCTATATCACCTCGCGCTTCAACTTCCGCGGCGCGGTGCTGATCCAGACGCTCGGCTTCGTGCCGCTGATCATGCCGCCCTTCATCGGCGCGGTGGCGATGCAGTTGCTGTTCGGCGCCAATGGCAGCGTCAACCTGCTGCTGCGCGACTGGTTCGGCATCACCATCCCCTTCATGGAGGGGCTGAACGGGGTGATCCTCGTCCAGTCGATCCACTACTTTCCCTTCATCCTGATCAACCTGTCGGCGAGCCTGCGCAACATCGACCGGTCGATGGAGGAATCCGCGCAGATGCTCGGCTCGCACGGAATGCGGCTGTTCCGCCGCATCGTCCTGCCGCTGGCGATGCCCGGCTATATCGCCGGCGCCTCGCTGGTCTTCGTCAAGGTGTTCGACGATCTCGGCACGCCCTTGCTGCTCAACGTCAACACCATGCTGGCGCCGCAGGCTTATCTGCGCATCTCCTCGGTCGGCATCTCCGATCCGATGGGCTACGTGATCTCGGTGATCCTCATCGTCTGTTCGATCTTCGCCATGTGGGTGTCGATCAGCGCGATGCGCGGCAAGGACTATTCCACCACCCAGAAGGGCGGCGGCGGCCTGTCCAAGCGGGATCTCGGGGCGCTGGAGACGGCGGGCTGCTATCTCGTGGTGCTGGCGCTGCTGGCCATCGTGCTGGCGCCGCATATCGGCCTGCTGCTGCTGTCGCTCGGCACGGTGTGGTCGTTCTCGGTGCTGCCGGACGGCTTCACCACCGAGCATTACGTGGTGGCGGTCAACAAGGCCTGGCCCTTCATCAAGAACACCCTGATCTATGCCGGCATCGCCGCGCTGATCGACGTGCTGCTCGGCACCGCCATTGCCTATCTCGCCGCGCGCACGACGCTGATCGGGCGCAAGTGGCTGGACTATATCGCCATGGCGGCGCTGGCGGTTCCCGGCGTCGTGCTCGGCATCGGCTATCTGCGCCTGTTCTACAGCGTCGACATGCCGTTCACCGGCGCGCCGCTCGCCACCTGGTGGGGCATCATCGTCATCGCGCTGGCGACACGGCGGCTGCCATACGCGCTGCGCTCTTGTTCGGCGGCGCTGCAACAGGTGAGCCCGTCGCTGGAGGAAGCCTCGGAAAACCTCGGCGCCCCGAAGGTGCGCACGGTGCGCAGGATCGTGCTGCCGCTGATGGCGGCCGGCCTCGTCGCCGGCTTCGTCACCAGCTTCGCCACCGCCGCCGTCGAACTGTCGGCGACGATCATGCTGGTGGCGCGGGAAAGCGACGCGCCGCTCGCCTACGGTCTTTACCTGTTCATGCAGTCGGCGGCGGGACGCGGTCCCGGTGCCGCCCTCGGCGTGATCACGGTCGTGATCGTCGGCCTTGCCACCTACTTCGCCCAACACCTCGTTGAGAAGGCGCGACGGGAGCAATCCGCGTCCGCCGGCTCGCACTGACAGGGAGCACAGCCATGCTTCAAGCGATTGAAACCAGCGGTCAGCCCCTTGCGATGGGCGAGGCGACGCCGATCCGCATCCGCAACCTGACCCTGTCCTTCGGCACCACCAAGGTGCTGAAGGGCATCGACCTCGACATCGGCGCCGGCGAGTTCTTCGCCTTCCTCGGCCCCTCCGGCTCCGGCAAGTCGACGCTGCTGCGGGCGATCGCCGGCTTCGGGCCACGGCCCAGCGGCGAGATCCTGCTCGGCGAGCGCAACGTCATCGGCTTGCAGCCGTGGAAGCGCGACGTCGGCATGGTGTTCCAGAGCTATGCGCTCTGGCCGCATATGACGGTGCGCCAGAACGTCGCCTACGGGCTGGAGGAGCGGCGGCGCCCGGCGGAGGAGATCCGCCGCCGGGTGCGCGAGGCGCTGGAACTGGTCGGGCTCGATGCCTATGCCGACCGCTATCCGTCCCAGCTTTCGGGCGGCCAGCAGCAGCGCGTGGCGCTGGCCCGCACCGTGGTGATCGAGCCGAAGGTGCTGCTGCTCGACGAGCCGCTGTCCAATCTCGACGCCAACCTGCGCGTCCAGATGCGCCAGGACCTGCTGGCGCTGCAGCGGCGGCTCGGCATCACCACGATCTTCGTCACCCACGACCAGGAGGAAGCCAACACGATCTGCGACCGGATCGCGGTTCTGTCGGACGGGGTGGTGCAACAGGTCGGCGAGCCGGACCATGTCTATGACCAGCCGGCCAACAGCTTCGTCGCCCGGTTCCTCGGCACCGCCAACATCCTCGACGGCCGGGTGATCGTGCAGGGCGGCGCCTGCCGCTTCGTGCTCGACGAGCGCTCGGCGATCCCCTTGCAGGGGTCGCATGGCGAGGGCGAGGCGAGTTTCGTGCTGCGGCCGCGCGGGCTGGAATTCGCCGATGACGGCGGCGGCGAGCTTGCCGGCACGATTGCCGGCAGCGAGTTCCTCGGCGACACGATCCGCTACTTCGTCGAGGTGGGCGGGCGGTCGCTGCTGGTCGACGAGGTGCACCGGCGCGGCGGCGATCGGCGCGCCGCCGGCACCGAGGTTGCCTTGCGCGTGGTGCCGGGCCAGGGGGTGGTTCTGACCCGCTGAGGCTCGGCGTCTTTCGCCGGACGACACTGACGACAGACCCGGATGATGGCGCCGTCCCCGGACGGCGCCATTTTTTTGGCGCCGCAGGCCAGGGTCCTGATCCTAGGCGGGCTCCGGCATCCGCCCTCCGGAAATCCGCCAAGGCCTTGATCGGGCAGGCGCCATCGCCGCGCGGGCGCTTGCCGCTTGGCGCCCTGCCTCTCCCTTGGGCAGGGGCTGCCTTCATCAAACTGACATCGACCCGGTGTAATAGAAAATGGAAACGTTTCCATTTTCGGATTTCGGCGGTATTCTACTGTCCGTAGCCGGCTTGGGAGGGACTGGTGAAAATTCGACCACCGACGATCAAGGATGTGGCAGAGCGCGCCGCTTGCGGCGTCGCGACGGCCAGCCGCGTCCTCAATGGTCGGGGGCCGGCCAGCGAGAAGACCCGCAAGAAGGTGCTTGCCGCCGCCGCCGAACTCGGCTTCGAGTTCAGCGATCTCGGGCGCTCGCTGCAGAGCAGCACCACCCGCACCCTCGGCTGCGTCGTGCCCTCGCTCGCCAATCCGGTCTTCGCCGATGTGGTGCAGGCGGCGCAGGCGGAGGCCAACCGCGCCGGCTATCAGCTCATCCTCGCCTGTTCCGACTACGATCCCGAGCTGGAGAGCCGGGCGATTCGCACCCTGCTCGCCAAGCAGGTCGACGGGCTGATCGTCACGGTCAGCAATGTCGAGGACAGCGAGGGGCTGGAGCAGGTGCGGGCGCGGGGCGTGCCCTGCGCGCTGGTCTACAACCGGGCCTGCCGGGGCTTTCCCGCCTGGTCGGTCGACAACCGGGCGGCGGCGGCGAGGGTCGCCGGCGAGTTCGCCGCCCTCGGGCACCGGCATACCGGTTTCCTGGCGCTGGAATTCGGCCGCTCGGACCGCTCGCGCGAGCGCTTCGAGGGCTTCGCCGAGGCCTGCGCGGCGCTCGGCATGGCGCAGCCGGTGCTCTTGGAGATCGCCGAGCAGGAGGGCCAGCTCCTGGAGCTGCTGCGCGCGCTCTTATCCGCCAACCGCGACATCACCGGCATTTTTGCCTCGAACGACTATCTGGCGCTCGCGGCCATGCAGGCGGCGCGCGGCCTTGGCAGGCGCATCCCGCAGGACCTGTCGATCGTCGGCTTCGACGGCATCGCGACCGGTCTGATGGTGGAGCCGAACCTGGCCACCGTGGTGACAGATCCGCGGGCGATGGGCGAGGGGGCGGCACGAACCGTCCTGGCGCGGCTTGCCGGCGAGACGCCGCCGGCGGGGCCGGATCCGGCCAGGGCTTTCAGTTTCCGGCGGGGCGGCAGTCTGGGGCCGCCGGCGCCGGAGAGCATGGACGGCGGAGAAGCGGCAACTTCTCCGCCGCCGAGACAGTAACCCGAGCTACGTAACCGCAGGAGTCACCACCGTGAAACATATGCTTGTTGCAACCGCAATGACAATGGCCGCCATTTTGCCGGCAAAGGCCGAGGACGCCGTCTGCTACAATTGTCCGCCGCAATGGGCCGACTGGGCCTCGATGCTGAAGGCGATCGACGAGAAGCTCGGCGTCAAGATGCCGCATGACAACAAGAACTCGGGCCAGGCCCTCAGCCAGTTGCTGGCGGAGCGGGCAAGCCCGGTCGCCGACGTCGCCTATTTCGGCGTCACCACCGGCATCAAGGCCGGCACCGAGGGCGTCGTCACGCCGTACAAGCCGGCCGGCTTCGACGAGATCCCCGACGGGCTGAAGGATCCGGAAGGGCACTGGTTCGCCGTCCACTACGGCACGCTCGGCCTTTTCGTCAATGTCGACGCACTGGCCGGCGCGCCGGTGCCGCAGTGCTTCGCCGACCTGAAGAAGCCGGAATATCGCGGCATGGTCGGCTATCTCGACCCGTCCTCGGCCTTTGTCGGCTATGCCGGCGCGGTGGCCGTGAACCTTGCCTTCGGCGGCGACCTGACGAATTTCGATCCGGCGATCGAGTTCTTCAAGGAGCTGGCGCAGAACGCGCCGATGGTCCCCAAGCAGACCTCCTTCGCCCGCGTCGTCTCCGGCGAGATCCCGATCCTGTTCGACTACGACTTCAACGCCTATCGCGGCAAATACGAGGAGGACGGCAATTTCGAGTTCGTCCTGCCCTGCGAGGGCTCGGTCCGCGTGCCTTACGTGATGGGCCTCGTCGCCGGCGCGCCGCATGAGGAGACGGGCAAGAAGGTGCTCGACTTCGTCCTCTCCGACGAAGGCCAGGCGATCTGGACCAACGCCTATCTGCAGCCGGCCCGTCCGGTCGAGCTGCCGGCCGAGGTCGCGGCGAAGTTCCTGCCCGCCTCCGATTACGAGCGGGCCGTCGCGGTCGACTATGCCGAGATGGAAAAGGCGCAGGCCACGTTCGGCGAGCGTTACCTGAACGAAGTCAAGTAACGCCGCCGTCCTCCGGGGGCGGGCGCGCCTCGCCGCGCGCCCGCCTTCGCCACAATGCCCAAGCCCCGCGGGACCACCCCCGACGAACATGACGAAGGATCGCCATGGCCAACCGGACCTTCATCGGCCTGTGCCTGCTGCCGCTTGCCGTCTTCTCGCTCGCCTTTCTCGCCCTGCCCCTGGTGCGGCTGGTGATGGCCTCGAGCGAGGGGACCGAGGGCTGGGGCATCTATCTGCAGATCCTGCAGACGCCGCGCTATCTCCAGACCCTGCTGCAGACGGTGCTCGTCTCGCTGGCGGTGAGCGTCGTGGCGCTCGCCATCTCGACGACGGCGGGGCTGTTCCTCGCCCGCAACCGCTTCCCCGGCCGCGGCGCGCTGCTGTCGGTGCTGACGCTGCCGCTCGCCTTTCCCGGTGTGGTGGTCGGCTTCCTGATCATCCTGCTGGGCGGCCGCCAGGGCCTGTTCAACACGCTGCTGCCGGGCCATGTGGTCTTCGCCTATTCGCTGCTCGGCCTGTTCCTCGGCTATCTCTACTTCTCGATCCCGCGCGTGCTGCTGACGGTGATGGCGGCGACGGAGAAGCTCGATCCGGCGCTCGAGGAGGCCGCGCGCACGCTCGGCGCCTCGCCCTACCGGGTCGTCTTCGACGTGATCCTGCCGGGCCTTGCGCCCTCGCTGGTCGCCGCCGGGGCGATCGCCTTCGCCACCGCCATGGGCGCCTTCGGCACCGCCTTCACGCTGGCGACCGATATCGACGTGCTGCCGATGGTGATCTACACCGAGTTCACCCTGTCGGCGAACATCGCCATGGCCTCGGCCCTGTCGGTGCTGCTCGGCCTTGCCACCTGGGTGCTCTTGCTGCTTGCGCGCAGTTTCGCCGGTACCACCGTCGCGGCGGGGGGCTGATGCGATGCGCCTGACCCTTCCCCGCCTGCTGCAGCTTGCCGTCACACTGCTGACGGCGGCCTTCCTCATCGTTCCGGCGATCCAGTCGATCCTTGCCGGTCTCACCGTCAACTATTTCCGCGGCCTGTCCTCGGGCTTCACCCTGCGCTGGGTCGGCGAGGTCTGGCGGCTCTATGCCGACAGCATCCTGCTGTCGATGGGGCTCGCCGTCGCCTGCCTTGGCGTGACGCTGGTGATCGGCGTGCCGGCGGCCTATGCGCTGGCCAAGAACCCCGGCCGCCTGTCGCGCGTGCTGGAGGAGTTCATCTCGCTGCCGCTGGCGGTGCCGGGCCTTGCCCTGGCGCTGGCGCTTTTGCAGCTCTACGGCTCGATGACCGGCTTCCGCACCTCCTGGACCTTCATCCTGGTCGGCCATGTGCTCTACACGCTGCCCTTCATGGTGCGCTCGGTGCTGGCGGTGCTGATGGCGATGGACCTGAAATCGCTGGAGGAGAGCGCGGCGACGCTCGGCGCCTCGGCGGTGACGCGCTTTCGCACCATCGTCGTGCCCAATGCCATGCCGGGTATTCTCGCCGGCGCGCTGACCGTGGTCACGCTGTCGATCGGCGAGTTCAACCTGACCTGGATGCTGCACACCCCCTATCTGAAGACGCTGCCCGTGGGCCTTGCCGACAGCTACGCCTCGATGCGCCTGGAGATCGCCTCGGCCTACACGCTGGTCTTCTTCGTGATGATCGTGCCGCTGCTGATGGCGATGCAGTGGGCCACCGACAGGGCACAGAGGATTTCCCGATGACGCTGACCATCCGCAACGCCAGCAAGACCTATCCCGACGGCACCCGCGCCCTGCTGCCGACCGATCTCACCGTCGGCGAAGGCGAGATCCTGTCGCTGCTCGGCCCCTCGGGCTGCGGCAAGACCACGCTGCTGCGCATCATCGCCGGGCTGGAGACGCCGGACGCCGGCACGCAAGTGCGCTTCGACGACGAGGACGTGACCCGTCTTGCCGTCGAGCGCCGCAATGTCGGCATGGTGTTCCAGTCCTACGCCCTGTTCCCCAACATGTCGGTCCGGGCCAATATCGGCTACGGGCTCAAGGTGCGGAAGGTGCCGAGGGCCGAGCGCGAGCAGCGTGTCGACGAGGTGCTGGCCCTGTGCCGGCTCGGCGACTATGCCGAGCGGGCGGTCACCGCGCTGTCCGGCGGCCAGCGGCAGCGCGTCGCGCTCGCCCGTGCCATGGCGCCGCGCCCGCGCATCCTGCTGCTCGACGAGCCGCTGTCGGCGCTGGATGCGGCGCTGCGCGACAGCCTGCGCGACGAACTCGCCGCCATGCTGCGCCAGTTCCGCATCACCGCCGTCTTCGTCACCCACGACCAGGCCGAGGCGCTGGCGATTGCCGACCGCATCGCCGTCATGTCGCAGGGGGTGATGCAGCAGGTCGGCCGGCCGGAGGAGCTTTACCGCCAGCCGGTCTCGTCCTTCGTCGCCCGCTTCATCGGCAGTGCGATGCCGCTTGCCGGCACCATCGCCGACGGCCACCTGATCCTGCCCGGCGGCCGCCTGCCGCTTGCGGCCGGCACCTCCGACGCCGAGGTCTTCGTGCGCGCCGAGGACGTGCATCTCGACGAGGCCGGCCCGCTGTCGGGCACGGTCGAGACCGTCGCCTTTTCCGGCGGTCACTACCGCATCGGCCTTGCCGGCGTCACGGGCGAGACGCTGTTCGCCACCCATCCGGGCCGGCAGGCGCCGCGTCCGGGCGACAGCGTGCGCCTGCGCATCGATGCCGGCGACCTTCTCGTCCTGCCCCAGGACCGCTCGTAACTCCCAGCTCAGGGCCTTGTTTTTCGCATGACCAAGATCATCCAGATTTCAGACATCCATATCGTTCCGGAAGGCCAGCTCGCCTATGAGAAGGTCGACACCGCCGCAGCGCTCGCCGAGACGGTCGCGACCATCAACCGCTGGCTGCCGGCCATCGGCCCGGTCGACATGGTCATCGTCACCGGCGACGTGACCGAGCACGGCACGGGTGAGGAGTACCGCCGCTTCCTGGAGATCATGGCGCCGCTGCACCTGCCCTGGCGCGCGGTGCCGGGCAATCACGATGCCCGCGAGCCGATGCGCGAGAGCCTTACCGCCAGCGGCTGGATGCCGGAAAGCGGGCCCATCGACTGGGAGGCCGAGTTCGACGATCTCGCGGTGATCTGCCTCGACACGCTGGTCGAGGGCCGGCCGCATGGCGAGCTGGCGGCGGAGAGCCTCGCCCGCCTGTCGGCGCGTCTCGCCGTCCTCGGCGACAAGCCGGTACTGCTCGGCCTGCATCATCCGCCCATCGCCTCGGGGATTGCCGCGATGGACGCCAACAACCTGCACAATGCGCGCGAGTTGCGGGACGTGATCGCCGGCTATCGCGGCGAGGTCCGCATCGTCTGCGGCCACCTGCACCGGTCCATCGCCGGTCTTGTCGACGGGCGCATCTGCCAGGTCTGCCCCGGCACCTCGCATGCGGTGACGCTGGACCAGCGCGCCGATGCCGGCAACAGCCTGACGGTGGAGCCGGGCGCGATGATGCTGCACGAGCTGCGCGGCGGCGTGCTGCTCAGCCACTGGATCCCGGTCGGCCGCTTCGACGGACCCTACCCGTTCCTCGGCGTCTGAGCTGCAAGGTTCACAGCCTCGCGGCGACGCTCTTGGTCCGGCAATAGCCGAGGAGGCCTTCCAGCCCCTTCTCGCGGCCGAAGCCGGAGAGCTTGGTGCCGCCGAACGGCACCTCGATGCCTCCGGCGAAATACTCGTTGATATAGACCTGGCCCGCGTCGAGCCGGCGGGCCAGACGATGCGCCGTGCCGTGGTCGCGGGTGTAGAGGCCGGCGACGAGGCCGAAGGGCGTGCCGTTGGCGAGCTCCAGCGCGTGGTCGGCGTCGTCGGCAAGCTGAACCGTGAGCACCGGGCCGAAGATCTCCTCCTGCACCAGTTCGTCGGCGGCGGGGCGGTCCGCGACGATGGTCGGCTCGAAGAACCAGCCCTTGCCGGTCTGCGGATCGGTGGCGGTGCGGCCGCCGGTCAGGATCTCGGCTCCGCGCGCCCGTGCCCGGTCGAGGAAACCGGCGATCTTGGCAAGGTGCTCGGCCGAGTTGACCGGCCCCATGTCCGGGTTGCGCAAGCCGTGGCCCAGCGTCAGCCGCCGCGCCCGCGCGACGAGCTCCTCCAGGAAGCCGTCGGCGATGCCGCGCTGGATCACGAGGCGCGAGCCGGCCGAACAGATCTGTCCGGCATTCTCGAAGATCGCGCCCATCACCCCGTCCAGCGCCTGCTCCCGGTCGCAGTCGTCCAGCACGATCACCGGCGATTTGCCGCCGAGTTCCAGCACCACCCGGGTGACGTGATCGGCGGCCGATTTCATCACGCGTCTGCCGGTCGCGACCGAGCCGGTGAAGGTGATGTGATCGACCAGCGGGTGGGCGACCAGCGGCGCCCCGGCCTCCGCGCCGGTGCCGGTGACGACGTTGCACACGCCGGCGGGCAGGCCGGCGCGGGTCAGGATATCGGCCAGCATCAGCGCGGTGAAGGGCGTCTGCTCCGCCGGCTTGGCGACCACCGTGCAACCGGCGGCAAGGGCGGGGGCGAGCCCGCGCGCGGCCGTCGACAGCGGATAGTTCCAGGGGATGATATGGGCGGCGACGCCGACCGGCTCGGCCAGCGAATAGCCGAGATAGTCGGGCCCGAGCGGGAAGCTGCGCCCCTCCAGCTTGTCGCAGGCGCCGGCGTAATATTCGAAGGCGCGTGCGGCCCCGCGCACGTCGCCCTCGGCCTCGCTGAGCCGCTTGCCGCTGTCGAGGCATTCGGCGATGGCGAGCCGTTCGCCCTCGGCGAGGATCATCTGCGCGGCGCGCGCCAGGATGCGGCCGCGCGCGGCCGGGGCGGTGTCGCGCCACACGCTCTTGAAGGCGTGGGCGGCGCTTGCCACCGCCGCCTCGACATCCGCCGCATCGCCCCTTGCGAACTCGGCGAAGGCCTCGCCGGTGCCCGGATCGAAGCTCTCCATCCGCCGGCCTGCGCGCGCGGCCTGAAAGCTGCCGTCGAGATAGAGCCCGTCCGGCAGGCCGGGTAGGGTGCCGGTGCGCTTCACCTCGCCGAGAAGGTCGCTTGTGGTCATCGTCATGTCTCCAGCCGGCTGTCCTGATAGCTGCTTTTCGCCAGCCATTCGGGAGAGATGTCCGCGCCCCAGCCGGGCGCGTCGGTCACTTCCGCATGGCCCTCGGTGATCGTATAGGGCGAGGCGACGAACAGCCCCTCCTGCCAGGGATAATAGTCCTCGCCCTCGATGGAGAACTCCAGATAGGGGCCGGCATTGGGGATCGCCCGCAGCATATGCATGGTGAACAGCGTGACGAGCGAAAGGTTCGCCGCATGCGGCGTGCAGGGGATGCCGTTCACGGCGGCGATCTCGGCCACTTTCAGCGTGCGCAGCAGCCCACCGAGATAGCAGATGTCCGGCTGGATGACGTCGACCACATGGCCCTCGATCATCCGCCGCCAGTCGACCAGCGAGCAGTCCTGTTCGCCGCCCGTCACGTCGAGATCCAGCGCCTCGCGCACCTGGCGGGTCTGCTCGTAGTTCCAATAGGGGCAGGGCTCCTCGTAATGGACGACGCCGTTGTCCTGCAGCATGTGGCCGACCTCGATGGCGCGCGCCGGCGAGAAGCCGGAATTGGCATCGACCAGCAGCGTCGCCCCGTCGCCGAGCGCCTTGCGGATCGTCGGCACGATCTCCTCGGTGCGGCCCGGCCATTCGTCGATGTCGCGGCCGCATTCGGCGCCGACGCGGAACTTGAAGGCATCGAAGCCGAAACGGTCGCGCAGCCGCAGGAACCGCTCGGCCTCGTCGGCGGGGGTGATGTCGCGCTTCATCGACGAGGCATAGGTGCGGATGCGGCCCGGCGTGCCGCCGATCAGCGCGCAGACCGGCTTGCCCTCCAGCTTGCCGCGCAGGTCCCACAGTGCGGTGTCGAGCCCGCCGATGGCGCGCGAGACATAGGAGCCGGGAAACTTGTGCTCGCGCTCGGGGATGATGTCGACGAGGCCGGCAATGTCGAGCGCATCCGCTCCCAGCGCATGCGGGGCGACCTGCCGGTGCAACACCTGCGCGGTGATGTCGGCATTGTAGGGGGCGACCTGACCCCAGCCGCTGGCGCCGCTGTCCGTCGTCACCCGCACGAAGCAGACGAAACGGTCGGTGAAACTCTCGATCCTGGCAATCTTCATGGAAGTCCTCGGGGAACGGCGGCCGGCAGGCGGTCTGTTGCGCCTCGCACTTTATTGTCGATTGGCTTGGAGATAAGGTCCATTTTGAGGATTTGGCCGGTCCAATTTGGCGAGCACGCGCTCGCGGATCGGGTCGCGGAAGAGGGGCAGGGCATGAAGACACAGGCGGGAGCGCTGCTCTCCTCCATCCGCATCGACCGCTCGGCCGGGCGCGGGATCAGCGTCCAGCTCTACATGGCGCTGCGCGACATCATCCTCACCGGCGGGGTCAAGGCGGGGGAGCGGCTGCCGGCGAGCCGGACGCTGGCCGCCGAACTCGACCTGTCGCGCACCACGGTGAGCAATGCCATCGACCGGCTGATCGCCGAGGGCCTGCTGGAGGCGCGGGTGGGGGCGGGCACCTATGTGGCGACCGCGCTGCAGGGCCAGCGCGTCGCCCGGCCGGCGGGGAGCGACGAGCGCGGCATCGTCGCGCAGCCGCGCCTGTCCCATGCCAGCCGCCATGCCACCCGGCATTTCGCCCCGCGCGGCCGCCTGCCGCATCGCATGCTGCCCTTCGTCACGGCGCTGCCGGCGCTTGACGCCTTCCCGATGGCGCATTGGGCGCGGCTGTCGGCCCGCCACTGGCGCGCCGAGCGGCAGGAGGTGATGGGCTATGGCGACCCGTTCGGCCTGCCGCGGCTGCGCGCGGCGATCGCCACCCATCTCAACGCGCTGCGCGGCATCAAATGCGATCCGGAGCAGATCTTCGTGGTCGGCGGCGCGCAGCAGGCCTTCTCGCTGATCAGCAGCCTGCTGCTCAATCCGGGCGACCGGGTGTGGTTCGAGAATCCCGGCGCCATCGGCGCGCGCAACGCCCTCGTTGCCAACGGCGCGGATCTGGTGCCGGTCGCCGTCGACGACCAGGGGCTGGTGGTCGCCGACGGGCTCGACCGCGCCCCGCATTTCCGCCTCGCCTTCGTCACCCCCTCGCACCAGCAGCCGCTCGGCCATGTGATGAGCCTTGCCCGCCGGCTGGAGCTGCTGCAGGCGGCGGAGGACAGCGACGCGCTGATCGTCGAGGACGATTACGACGGCGAGTTCACCTATTCCAATCCGCCGCAGCCGCCGCTCAAGAGCATCGACACCCAGGAGCGGGTGATCTATGTCGGCACCTTCTCCAAGTCGCTGTTTCCCTCGCTGCGCGTCGGCTTCATCCTGTCGCCGAAGGGGCTGGTCGAGACCTTCTCGCAGATGAGCGTCTCCTGGCTCAGCGGCGTGCCGACGGCGCCGCAGGCGATCATCGCCGACTTCATGGAGGAGGGGCTGTTCGCCACGCATATCCGGGCGATGCGGCAGGTCTACGAGGAGCGGCACACGGCGCTGGTCACAGCCTTCGCGCCGTTTGCCGGCCGGCTCGACGTGCAGCCGACCTCCGGCGGCTTCCACACCATCGGCCTGCTGCCGCCGGGCGCCAGCGAGGAGCGGGCGGTGGCCTTCGCGGGCGCGCGCGGCGTCGTCATGGCGCCGATCGGCCGCTATTGCCTGACGCCGATCGCCGCGCGCGGGGTGGTGCTCGGCTTCGGCAGCGCCACGCCGCTGGAGATCCGCCGCGCGGTCGAGGCGCTGTCGGGGTTTCCGGGCGCCGGATGAGGCGGAGGCGGGTCGGTAAATTGGACCTCTCCAAAACTCGATAATGGATATATGACACAGGCCAATACCTCTCTAAGCTTTTTGCCGGTGGCCGAAAAACAGAGGCGGCCTCCGCACCACGCGGTTTCAACGGGAGGTCCTGGACATGCGTTTGAAAGCAACACTGGCGGGGGCGCTGGTCGCCACCCTCGTCTCGGGGGCGGCCAGCGCCGAGACGCTGCGCCTGCTGACCTGGGGGTCCTACGCGCCGGAAGAGGTGATCCGGCTGTTCGAGGAGAAGTATCCGGACATCAAGGTCGAGGTGACCTTCTCCAACAATGAGGAGATGATCGCCAAGCTGCGGGCGACCGGCGGCGCCGGCTTCGATCTCGCCCAGCCGAGCCATGACCGCATCTATGCGGTGCAGATGGAATACGACATCTACAAGCCGCTTGATCTGTCGAAGATCGACACGTCGAACATGGAGCCGAAGCTGCTCGACGGCGTCAAGGCCAACACCACCATCGACGGCAATGTCTATGCGGTGCCGCATCAGTGGGGCACTTCGGGCCTGATGGTCGACAAGACCAAGGCGCCGGACCTGAAGAGCTGGGCCGACCTGTGCGACCCGCAATACAAGGGCCGGACCTCGATGCGGCTGCGCCGCACGATCCTGCTCGGCACCGCCTTCGCCATGGGCGAGGACCCGTTCGCGACCTATGCGGATCTCGGCAAGTACCAGGAACTGCTCGACAAGGTCGCCGACAAGCTGATCACCTGCAAGGACAACATCAAGGCCTATTGGAAGGGCGGCGACGACCTCTCGGCGATGATGCTGTCGGGCGAGATCGTCGCCTCGGAGACCTGGGACTCGACCGCCTTCAAGCTCTACAGCGAGAACCAGAACATCGTCTTCGTGCCGCCGGAGACCGGCGCGCTCGCCTGGATCGACACGTTCGCGATCCCGCGCAAGGGCGCGGCGGACGAGGCCGCCTACAAGTGGATCAACTTCGTGCTGCAGCCGGAGATCGTGACGATGATGTCGGCCAGCACCGGCGCGCTCGCCTCGATCAAGGGGGCGCAGGAGCTGCTGCCGGCGGACAAGCAGGCGGCGGTGAAGGCGGCGTTCACGCCGGCCGACATCGACAACCTCAAGTTCTTCGCCAACATTCCTCCCGGCGTCGAGGACATGGAAGGCAAGACCCTGGAGAAGATCCAGGCGGCGACGTCCAACTGACGGGGCGCCCTCCGGCTTGAGGGACCCGGCCGACGACCGCGATCCGGCGCGCCCGCCGCGCCGGATCCTGCCGGGCCGCGCCGAAACGCCTTGCCGGGCCGGTCCCGCCGATCCACCCTGCCGATGATCCGTGGTGCCGCCCCCATGCGGGTGGCCCGCCCGAGCCCCCGCGAGCGAGCCCCGCGCAATGACAGCCATTCATGATCTCGCCGTCAACGACCCTGCCACCAACGATTTGGAATGTCTCGGCGTCTCCAAGTCCTACGGCTCGGTGCGCGCGGTGCGCGACGTCAGCTTCGAGATCCCCTCGGGCTGCTTCTTCTCGATCCTCGGGCCGTCGGGCTGCGGCAAGACGACGTTGATGCGCATGATCGCCGGCTTCGAGGAACCGTCCGCCGGCGACATCCGCATCAAGGGCAAGTCGGTGCTGAAGACGCCGCCGAACCGGCGCAACGTCAAGATGGTGTTCCAGCACCTGGCGCTGTTCCCGATGATGAATGTCTATGAGAACATCGCCTATGGCCTGCGCTGCCAGCGGGTGGGTAAGGCCGAGATCGACCGCAAGGTCAAGGACGTGCTCCAGCGCATCGCCCTGCCGGACGTGGCGAACCGCGAGATCCACCAGCTTTCCGGCGGCCAGAAGCAGCGCATCGCCATCGCCCGCTGCATGGTGCTCGACCCGGACGTGCTGCTGCTCGACGAGCCGCTCGGCGCGCTCGATCTGAAGCTGCGCGAGGCGATGAAGATCGAGCTGAAGCTGCTGCAGCACCAGTTCAACACCACCTTCATCTACATCACCCACGACCAGTCCGAGGCGCTGGTGATGTCGGACTATGTGGCGATCATGAACAATGGCCGCTTCGACCAGATCGGCACGCCGCAGGCGCTTTACCACAACCCCGACACCGCCTTCGTCGCCGGCTTCGTCGGCGACAGCAACCGCTGGTCCGCCCGCGTGCTGTCGCGCTCCGGCGACGAGGTCAAGGTGGAGACCGGCGACGGGCTGGTGCTGGTCGGCACGGTGGCGGGCCGCGCGCCTCTCGCCGACCATGGCCGGGTGGAGCTTTTCGTGCGGCCCGAATTCGTCCATGCCGAGCGGCTGGCGCAGGCGGGATCGGCCGCGCCGGAGGGCGGCGACAATGTGCTTGAGGGCGCGGTCGACAGCCTGCTGTTCAACGGCGCCAACAGCCGGGTGCTGGTGCGCGGGCCGCGGGACTGCCTGATCGAGGCGGACGTGACCTTGACCGGCGGGGCCGGGGACCTGCGCCCCGGCGAGGCGGTGCGGCTCACCTGGCCGCGCGCCCAGACCCGCTGCTTTGCCGCGGAAGTCGCGGCCGGGGCCTCGGCATGAGCAGCGGCCGCGACATCCGGCGCCTGTCGCTGATCCTGCTGTTCGCGCCCTTCACCCTGTGGATCGTGCTGCTGATCGCGCTGCCGCATCTGGGCATGATCGTCATGTCGCTGCGCGAGAAGGTGGCGCCGCGCGTCTACGAATACGGGCTTGGCAACTACATCGCCTTCGCCCAGGAGCCGATCTACTGGAACACGTTGATGCGCACCGGCTCGATGTCGCTGCTGGTCACCGTGCTGGCGCTGCTGATCGGCTTTCCGGTCGCCTATTACATCGCCAAGATCGCCGGCCACCGCACCCGCGGCGCGCTGTTCCTGATCATCCTCATTCCGCTGTGGGTCAGCGACCTGATCCGCGCCTTCGGCTGGATCCTGCTGCTGCGCGAGACCGGCGTCGTCTCGACGCTGCTGCAATGGAGCGGGCTGGCCGGCGGGCCGGTGGAGTTCCTCTACACCGACGCCACCGTGGTGATGGGCCTCGTCTATACGGTGATCCTGTTCATGATCGTGCCGCTGGTCTCCACCCTCGACGGCATGGACAACGCGATGATCGAGGCCGGCTACAATCTCGGCGGCAGCGGCTTCACCGTGCTGCGGCGGATCATCATCCCTTACGCGATGCCGGGCATCGTCTCGGGCTGCATCGTCACCTTCATGCTGACGGCCGGCAGCTACCTGACGCCGATCCTCTTGGGCGGCAAGAATTCGAGCTGGTTCACCGAGCAGATCTACGACCAGTTCATCACCCGCTACAACTGGGAGTCGGGCGCCGCCTTCGGCTTCCTGCTGCTCGCCTTCACCTCGCTTGTCGTGTGGATCGGGTTGAAGCTCTCCGGCCAGACCCTGGCCAGCACCGTGGCGCGGAGCTGAGACGATGATCGACACCTCCCGCTCCGGCCTGTTCCTGATCGGCTACCGGCTGTATCTTGCGGCCTTCTTCGTCTTCCTCGCCGCGCCGCTGGTCGCCGCCGGCACCTTCGCCTTCAACGATTCCCTGTTTCCCGCGCTCCCCTGGCAGGGCTTCACGCTGGACTGGTTCTTCTCCGACAGCGAGCCGAAGCTCGGCATGTTCCACGACCGCCGGCTGCTGCGCGGGCTCTACTATTCCTTCGTCATCGCCTCGTTCGTGTCGCTGCTGTCGGTCTTCGTCGGCACCTGCAACGCCTTCCTGTTCGTGCGCGGCAACTTCCGGGGCAAGAACGCGCTCTATATCGTCATGGTGCTGCCGCTGGTCATTCCCGGCGTCATCCTCGGCATCTCGATCCTGGTTCTGGCGAGCACGGTCGCCAATTCCATCGAGCGGTCGACCGGCATCGAGCTCTCCATCCTGCGGCCGGGCATCGCCCTTGTCGTGCTCGGCCAGTTCTCCTTCATCACCACGATCACCTCGCTGGTGATCATCGCGCGGCTGCGCAAGTTCGACATCGCCATGGAGGAGGCGGCGCTCAATCTCGGCGCCAGCCGGGCGCGGGTGCTGGCGACGGTGACGCTGCCCTTCCTGCGCCCGGCGATGATCGCCGCCGGCATCGTCGCCTTCCTCGTCTCCTTCGAGAATTTCAACACCACCCTGTTCCTCGTCGGCTCCGAAGCGCCGCTGACGGTCACCATGTATGACCGCATGGTGAAGGTCGGCTCGACGCCGGTGCTGAACGCGGTCTCCTTCGTCCTGATGCTCGGGTCCGGGCTGCTGGCGCTGGTTTCCATCGCCGTGCAAAGGGACAAGTCCACCACCTGAAGGCGGGTCCTGCCGTCATGTCCGACGTCGATTTCATCATCGTGGGTGCCGGCTCGGCCGGCTGCGTGCTGGCCGACCGGCTGAGCGCCGGCGGGCGCCACAGCGTCCTGCTGCTGGAGGCCGGCGGCAGCGACCTCAACTTCTGGATCTGGGTGCCGATCGGCTACGGCAAGGCCTTCTACGACCGGCGCATCAACTGGATGTACATGACCGAGCCGGACCCCGGCCTCGGCGGGCGGCCGTCCTACTGGCCGCGCGGCAAGGTGCTCGGCGGCTCCTCGTCGATCAACGCCATGGTCTATATCCGCGGTCAGCACCAGGACTTCGAGGACTGGAAGGCGATGGGCAATCCCGGCTGGGGCTGGGACGACGTGCTGCCCTATTTCCGCAAGGCGGAGACCAACGATGCCGGTGCCGATGCCTGGCGCGGCGGCGAGGGGCCGCTGCATGTCGCGACCATGGCGCGCGACCTGCATCCGCTCTGCCAGACCTATCTCGCCGCCGGCGAGCAGGCGGGCCTTGCGCGCAATCCGGATTTCAACGGCGCCGACCAGGAGGGCGTCGGGCTCTACCAGAACACGGCGAAGGGCGGCTTTCGCATGTCGGCGGCCCGCGCCTATCTGCACCCGGCGCGCGGGCGGGCGAACCTGCGCGTCGAGACCCGTGCCCATGCAACGCGCATCCTGTTCGAGGGGCGGCGGGCGGTCGGCGTCGAATACAGGCGCAAGGGCCGGCTCCATGTGGCGCGGGCCGGGCGCGAGGTGATCCTCGCCGCCGGGGCGGTCAACTCGCCGCATCTGCTGCAGCTCTCCGGCGTCGGGCCGGGCGCGCTGCTGGCGGAACGGGGCGTCGCCGTGCTGCACGACCTCCCCGGTGTCGGCCGCCACCTGCAGGACCATCTCGGCCTCGACTATCTTTACCGCTCGAAGGTGCCGACGCTGAACCAGCAGCTCGGCCCGCTTCACGGCAAGCTGTGGCACGGCTTGCGCTACGTGCTGGCGCGGCGCGGGCCGCTGTCGCTCGGCGTCAACCAGGGCGGCGGCTTCTTCCGCACCCGGCCGGAGCTTGCCCGGCCGAACATGCAGCTCTTCTTCTCGCCGGTCAGCTACACCAAGGCGCCGCCCGGAAAGCGCCCGCTGATGAGCCCGGACCCGTTCCCCGGCTTCCTGCTCGGCATCCAGCCGACGCGCCCGACCAGCCGCGGCCATCTGGAACTCCGCTCGGCCGACCCCTTCGCGCCGCCGGCGATCCACCCCAACTATCTTTCGACCAATCACGACTTGCAGGAAATGCTGGAGGGGGCGCGGTTCCTGCGCGAGATGGCGGCAACGCCCGCCTTCGCCTCGGTGATCGAGGCGGAGATCCGCCCCGGTCCGCAGGTGCAATCGGAGGAGGATCTCATCGCCGATATCCGCGCCCGCTCCGGCACGGTGTTCCATCCGGTGAGCACCTGCCGCATGGGGCCGGACCCGTCGGTCGACGTGGTCGACGCGCGCCTGCGCGTCCACGGCCTTGCCGGGTTGCGGGTGGTGGACGCCTCGATCTTTCCGACGGTGACCTCCGGAAACACCAATGCGCCGGCGATCATGGTCGGCGAAAAGGGAGCGGACATGATCCTGCAGGATCACGCGGGGGCCGGCGCATGAGCGGCCTCTTCACGCCCGACTTCCGCCCTCAGCCCTATTGGTGGGACGCCTCGCCGCTGCCGGCTCCCGACCCGTCGGAGGCGGAACCTTTGCCGGCAAATGTCGATGTCGCGGTGATCGGCGCCGGCTATACCGGGCTGCATGCGGCGGTTGCGACCGCGCGCGCCGGCGCCTCGACCCTGGTGCTCGACGCCGAGGCGGCGGGTTGGGGCTGCAGCACCCGCAATGGCGGGCAGATCTCGACCTCGGTGAAGCCGGACCTTGAGACTCTGACCCGGCGCCATGGCCGCGAGCGGGCCGCCGCGATCCTCAGGGAGGGCCAGGCCTCGCTCGACCATGTCGCCGGTTTCATCGCGCAGGAGGGCATCGACTGCGCCTTCTCGGTCTGCGGCCGCTTCCACGGCGCCCATACCCGGCGGCGCTACGCGGCGATGGTGGAGGCCTGCCGGACACCGCATCCGGTGCTCGACACCGGTGCCTATGCGGTTTCGCCTGAAGACCTGCCGTCAGAGCTCGGCACCCGCGCCTATCACGGCGGCATGGTTCTGCCGCGTCACGCCAGCCTCGATCCGGGGCGCTATCATGCCGGGCTTCTCGGCGTCGCAAGGCGGGCGGGCGCGCGCATCGTCTCGCACTGTGCTGTGGAGAGGCTGGAGCGGGTGAGCGGCGGCTTTCGCCTGATGACGCCGCGCGGCGAGGTGCGGGCGCAGCGCGTGGTGCTGGCGACCAACGGCTATAGCGGGCCGCTCAGCCCCTTTCACCGGCGCCGGGTCATTCCCATCGGCTCCTATGTCATTGCAACGGAAGAGCTGCCGGACGGGCTGATCGACGAGGTGATGCCGACGAGCCGCATCCTCTCCGACAGCCGCAAGCTGGTCTATTACTACCGCCCCTCGCCGGATCGCCGCCGCATCCTGTTCGGCGGCCGGGTGTCGCTGTCGGAGACCGATCCGCGCCGCAGCGCGGTGAAGCTGCATGCCGAACTCGTGCGCCTGTTTCCGCAACTGGCGTCCGTGCGCGTCTCCCATTCCTGGATGGGCTTCGTCGCCTATACGTTCGACGAGCTGATGCATGTGGGCAATGACGAGGGGCTGCATTACGCGATGGGCTATTGCGGCTCGGGCGTCGGCATGGCCGGCTATCTCGGCATGCGGATCGGCCAGCAGGCGGCGGGACTGGCACAAGGCGCGACGGCCTTCGACGGGCTCGCCTTCCAGACCCGGCCGCTCTATTCCGGCGATCCCTGGTTCCTGGCGCCCTCGGTGCTGGTCTACCGGATCCGCGACCGGCTGGGCCTCTAGGGTCCTGACCCTAGCCAGGCGCGGAGGTCCCCGGCGGCATCTCCTCCAGCTCGCGCAGCGGCAGGATGTTGATCAGCACCGTCTCGACAATGAGCAGCGAGGGCACGGCGATGAAGCCGCCGACCGGCCCCCACAGCCAGATCCACAGGGCGATGGCGAGCAGCACCACGAAAGGGTTCAGCGTCATCGTGCGGCCGAGCACGGCGGGCGTGGCGAACTGCGCCTCGATCAGGTTGAGCGTCAGGAAGACCAGCGGCGGGGCGAGGATGCCGGCGGTGGTGTCGGAGGTGGCAAGGCCGACGCCGGTCAGCAGCAGCGCCATCACCGCCGGGCCGATATAGATGACATAGTTGAGCACCCCGGCCAGCAGGCCCCACAGCATCGGCGAGGGCACGCCGATCGCCCACAGGGCGAGCGACACGCTGATGCCGAGGCCGATGTTCACCGCCGTGATCGACAAGAGGTAGCGCGACACCCGCGCCTCGACATCGTTGAAGATGCGGCGGGCGCTCTGGCGCAGCGCCGACGTCGGGCAGAGCCACAGCACGGTCTCGCGAAACTGCTTCCGGGTGGCGATGAAGAAATACATGCTGGCGAGGAACAGGATCACCTGGGCCATGAAGGCGGGGGCGAAATAGACGGCGCTCTCCACCGGCGAGGTGCTGTCGACGTCGACCTTCATGCCGGTGCTCTGGCCGAGCGCTGAGCGCAGCTCTTCCTGCATGCCGCCGAAGGAGGCGACCAGCCCCTTCCAGGTGGTGAGCTGCGACTGCAGCCTGGCCCAGATGTCGGGCAGCTTGTCCATCCAGTCGGACAGCGGCACGGCGAAGGCGGTTCCGGTCATGGCGATCAGCGACAGGAACAGGGCGACGACGCCGAGCGCCGAGATCCAGGTGGGGATGCCGAACCGCTCGATCCGGTCGGAGAGCGGGCCGAACATCAGCCCGATCACCACGGCGAGGAAGACCGGCGCCAGGATCATCCGGGCATATTCCAGCGCGGCGATCAGGGCGAGCAGGCCGATCGCGACCAGCGCCAGGCGCGCGGCGTTCGCAAGCAGCGTTTCCAGGTCCGGTGCCGACAAGGCGCGTTCATCCCGCGTGCCAGGCGTCGGCGCCACGCCGGGCCGGTCCTCGTGCAAGGCCCGGCCTCCGCGCCGCTCGCCGGCAACGGACCGCTGGGCAGGTAACGCGCGGTGCGGGATCGGGTTCCGTCCGCGCCCTGAGCCTCACCCCCTGAGCCTCACCCATGAGCCTTGCCCGGAACCTTTTTCCGAAACGCGGGTTCACCTCAGGCGAGATCGGCTCGCGGTCTTGCGCAAACACAGGAGAGTTTCATGAACTGGAACCAGATCGAAGGCAATTGGGAGCAATTCAAGGGCAAGGTGCAGGCGCGCTGGGGACAGCTCACCGGCGACGACCTCGACGTCATTGCCGGCAACCAGAAGCAGCTCGTCGGCAAGATCCAGGAACGCTACGGTGTGGCCGAGGAACATGCCCGGCGCGAAGTCGACGACTGGCTGGAGCGGCCGTAACACCCCCGGCAAGACCCCGGCCTCGCGGGCAGCCGCCCGCACGGAAAACCCCGCGCCGCAGGCAGGCGGCGCGGGGCGGGGGGAGGGCGACAGGCCCAATCAGGCGGCAGCCTCGACCGTCTGATCGAAGAACAGCGCCTGGCTGATCAGGGCGCGGACCATGTCGGGGTTGAACGGCTTGGTGATCAGGAAGGCCGGCTCGGGCCGCTCGCCGGTCAGCAGCCGCTCGGGGAAGGCGGTGATGAAGATCGCCGGCATCGGCTCGCTCTTGAGGATGTCGTTGACCGCATCGATGCCGGAGCTGCCGTCGGCGAGCTGGATATCGGCGAGGATCATCCGCGGCCTTGTCCGCGCGAACAGCTCGACCGCCTCCTTGTGGGTGCGGGCGACGCCGCTGACCCGGTGGCCGAGTTCCGTCACGATATGCTCGATATCCATGGCGATCAGCGGCTCGTCCTCGATGATCAGGATGTCGGTGGCGATCTGGCGGGAGATGTTGCGCGCCGCCTCCGCCAGCAGCAGGTCGACATCCTCGACGGCGACGTCGAGGATCTGCGCCGTCTCCTCGGGCGTGAAGCCCTCGACGGAGGTGAGCAGGAAGGCCTGGCGCTCCGACGAGGGGAGCGCGGCAAGGTTGGCGCTGGCCCGCCGCTCCCAGGCGAAGGGCGAGTCGCTCGGCGGCAGGTCCATCCGGACGGAGCCGAAGACCGCGGCGAAGACCTTGTACAGGGACACGCGATCGCTGCTGGTCTGCGGGAAGGAGGAGACATCCGCGATCAGCGTCTCCAGAGTGGCGGCGACATAGGCATCGCCCGATTGCTGCGATCCCGTCACCGCTCTTGCGTATCGACGCAAGTAGGGGAGATGGGACGCAATGCGGGTGGAAAGTGGCATGTGGAACTCCCTGTCTGCCCGTCCGGACATTCAACAGCAAGGCTAACGCAATCGGCGGGAGAAAGTTCCCTGCCGCGTCCCTTTTTTTGGCTTCGCCGCTTGGCCTATACTGGCGGCGGGGCTTGGAACCGGATGGGCGCGATGACGGAAGCGAAGAAAACGGGCGCGGGGCGCATCCCGGCGGGCATGCCGGGACAGGCGGCGGCAAGCCACGACCCGATCATGCAGCGGCTACGGGACTTCTACGATTCCGTCCAGGACGAGGGCACGCCCGACCGCTTTCTCGATCTGCTCGACCGGCTCGACGAGGCGGAGAGGAAGGCCTCGGAGAGCCCGGAGCGATGAAGCCTGGCGCCGCAAAGCCCGAAGCAAAGCCGGGCGCGCCGGCGTCTCCTGCCGCGCCCGATGCCGCTTCCGGTTCCGACTTCCGGCGCGAGATGCTGGCGCAACTGCCGGGCCTGCGCGCCTTCGCCGTGTCGCTGTGCGGGCGGAGCGATGTCGCCGACGATCTCGTCCAGGACGCGGTGCTGGGGGCCTGGGCCGGCCGGCACGGCTTCGCGCCGGGCACCAACATGCGCGCCTGGCTGTTCCGCATCCTGCGCAACGGCTTCTACAGCCGGCTGCGCAAGGCCTCGCGCGAGGTCGCGGGCAGCGGCGAGCGGCTGGCCTCGCGGCTGGCGGTGGCGCCGCCGCAGCACGCCTCGCTCGCCATGCATGAGATGCGCCGCGCGCTCGACGCGCTGCCGGGCGACCAGCGCGAGGCGATCATTCTCGTCGGCGCCTCGGGCTTCTCCTACGAGGAGGCGGCGGAGATCTGCGGCTGCGCCACCGGCACGCTGAAGAGCCGCGTCCACCGCGCCAGGGCGCGGCTGCGCGAGGTGATGGCACTGACCGAGGACGAGGGAGCGGAGACGTTCGGCTCCGCCCTTTAGCCGCCCTCCCTTTGGCCGCCCGCCCGCCAGTCGCAGGCGCCCGTCAGTCGGGGCCGGACCCCTCTGCCGCGCGTCTTGCGGCGAGCAGCAGCGCCAGACCGCCGAGCGCCGCCAGCGCCAGCCCCTTGCGCGAGCCGAGGAGGGGCAGGGCGGCGGCGAGCGCCGCCGTCGTCGCCAGCGTCCGGTGGCCGTCGTCGTGTCGCTGCCGCCGCCGCTCCCGCGCATTGACGAGGGCGAGCCAACTGAGCGCCAGCGCGGCCAGCAGCAGTTGCGACAGGCCGACCGCAAGCGCTGCTGCCGCCGGCGTCATCACAGTGGCAAGCGCCAGGCCGGCGGCGATCAGCCCCGCCGCATAGGCGGCAAGGGCGAAGAGGCCGGCCAGCGCCCAGACCAGTGCCGAGCGGCGAAGCCGGCGCAGCGCCGCGCCGAGGTCGCGCGTCAGCAGCGAGGCGAGGAGCGGGGCAAGGCGCAGCATCACGCTCAGCGCCGCGACAGCAGGGCGACCAGAAAGCCGATGCCGGCGGCAATCCCCAGCGATTGCAGCGGCTTGCGGCGGACATGCGTGGCCAGCGAGTGCTCCAGCCGGTTCAACTCCTCGGTCAGGCTGTCGAGCGTCTGCTGCGAGGCATCGGCCAGATCCTTGCCGGCCTTGCTGGCGCGCTCGCTGTATTCGCTGGTCTTCTCGGAGCCGTAGCGGGAGATCGACTGGGCGAGGGCCGAAATGTCGCTGCGCAGGCGCTCGATATTGTCCTGGATGTTGGCGGCCTCGTCCTGTGCCCGGCCTGCCTTGGCGGCGGCGCTGCCGTTTTCGGTGGTGGCGGTGGTCGGCATCGTGCCTCTCCTTTGCTGAAACCTGAAACCTGAAACCCGATGCCTGGAACCGGCCTCGGGAGCGTCCGGTGGCGGCGGGCGCCGCGACAGGAAAGGAGGCGCCGGCGGCGCCGGCACCTCCCTTTCGCTTCGTCCTCGGTCGAACCGTGGCCGACGCCTTACTGGGCCGGGGCGACGTCGCGGACACCGTCCGTGGCGTCCGCCGAATACTCCGGCAGCGCCTCCAGGGTCTCCTGGGTGTAGTTGGTGTAGATGCGCGGATCGCCGTTCTCGTCCCGGCGGATGTCGACCGAGGAGACCTCGACGGCGACCGGCTTGGCGCCGATGCCGAGGAAGCCGCCGACATCGATCACGATGGCGTCGACCTCACCGGTGCTGGACACCACCACGTCGGAGACGCTGCCGAGATCCTCGTCCTGGTTGCTGTAGACGGTGCTGCCGATCAGCTCGTCGGCGCTGGTGGCGCCGAACTCGGACAGGATGTTGCGGTCGCCCATGGGGGTGGTGGGGGCGGCCGTGGCGTCAGACCCGGTCGCCGGCATGTCCATGCCCGGGCTTGCCGGTGCCGGCGTCATGCCGGTGTCCTCGTTGAGCGGCTGGTCCTGCGCCATGGCACCGGTGGTCATGGTGCCGGCAACCAGGGCAGCGGCGAGGGCGGTGGTGGTCAGAAGCTTGCGGATCATGTCGTTGATCTCCTGATGCTCGGATTGTCCCGCGATCGTCGCCCGCCTGCCGCTTCGATCAGGGCCGCGGGTTCGGATCAGTCACGCCAGATCAACCCCGGCGCGGGGAAAAGGTTCCGGAGCTTTGCCGAAAAACGATCCGGCCCCAGTCGATCCGGCCCAGTCGATCCGGCCCCAATCCGTCGGCCCCAAGAAACCGACCCATGAAACCGACCCATGAAACCGACCCATGAAACCGCCCCATGAGACGGCACGCGCGCGCCGCGCGCGTAAGGCGCGCGTAAGCTAAGGCCGCGCGCGGCGCGCGGGTGAGCAAGGAGGAAACATGCGCACGAGAGAGGGCGGGCGATCGTTGAAAAAAGGCAGATCTTAAAAAAACCCGGGTGCGGCCGAACAAAAATGCTGCTGGTGCGTTCGTATCCCGACACTGAACGATGTATCGCCTGCGGTCATCCTTGTCGTTCCCGGTGAATGACGAAGACCTGCCATCGCCTGCGGTACGATTACCCGGCTTCCGGCGCTTTTCGACGTCCGATCCGGCTGTGACTGAAGGAGATGAAACATGTTTGGATGGGCTCTGACCTTTCTGGTTGTCGCGTTGATCGCGGCGGTGTTCGGGTTCGGCGGCATCGCCGGCACAGCCATGGGCATCGCCCAACTGATCTTCGTGGTCGCGTTGATCCTCTTCGTGATCTCTCTGGTCTATGGCCTGATCAGCGGCCGCCGGCCGCCGCCGGTCTGATCGGCACCGGTCCGACCGGCACCGGATTGCATGCGGGCGGCATGCCTTCTCCTCCCTCGCCTGACCGCCTGCTGCGCCGCGGGGCACGTTCCCCGCGGCGCCTTTTTGTTCGGGTCGATTGCCTCTGGCGCCAGGTGTCAAGCCCGCTGCGCCGAACCCGCTGCGCCGAACCCGTCGCCGGCGGGCCTGTCTTCAGGACGTTGAGTTTTCGGACGAGGCTTGTTGTCAGGGAGGCGCGGCGGCCGCCGCCTCCGGCGGCAGGACGGCCGCCCCCGTTCCCGAGCGCAGCGGGATCTCCAGCCGGGCGGTGGCGCCGTCGATCTCGCAGGTGGCGCCGAGCTGGTGGAGATAGGCGCGCACCAGTCGCACGCGCAGCGGGGGGGGCGAGCCGGTGCCGTTGTCGTCGAGCGTGTCGTGGATCTGGCTGGCGCCGGAAATCGTCACGGCCATCCTGTCGGGGGCGCTCAGTTCGACGGCGATCGTTTCGCCGGGCAGCAGCGAATCGAAGCGGGGCGGCAGCAGTTCGGCCAGGATGAAGGCCAGCGGAATCGCCCGGTCGAGGTCGATCAGCGCGCCGTCCGTGCCCGGTCCGGCGCGGATGCGGACCCGCCCCTGCGGCAGCATTGCCGGGCCTCGCAGCGCTTCCACCACCTCGCGGACCAGGGCTTCCATTTCCACGTCGGTTCCCTCGCTCGAGGCATAGGAGACCCGGTAGGCGGCGGAGATGGCGAGGATCCGCTCGAGCGTCACCCGCAGCGCCGCCTTCTCGCGCGGGCCGGTGGCGTCGCGCTGCTGCATGCTGACCAGGCTGATGATCATCTGCAGGGTGTTCTTGATGCGGTGGTGCAGTTCCAGGCTCAGCCGCCGCTGTTCGGCGAGCGCCGCCTCGGTGTCGTGGGTGCGCCGGTCGATCCGGTCGGCCATCATGTCGAAGGTGACGCCCAAAAGGTCGATCTCCGGCGGCGCGGCGGAGAGCATGCCGACGCGGGCATGGGTGTCGCCGGTGCCGTATCGGCGGAATGTCGCATAGATGTGGCTGAGATAGCGCAGCAGGAAACGCTGGATACCGTAGCGCAGCACGATGAAGACCACCGCCAGCAGCACCAGCGGCGGCAGCAGGGCGCGCAGCACGGTGAGCCACAGCGCCAGCCGCTGCTCCGGCGACCGGCTGGCGGTGACGACGCGGTAGGTGGTGCCGGGCAGGGGGGTCGAGCCGATATACCAGCCCCGATCGGTTTCGACGAAGGTCTCGCCGCCTGCCGGCGTCTCGCCGGCGGCCTGCAGGAAATCCGCCGCGTCCTGTTCCTGATAGGTATGGGAGGCGAGCACGGTGCCCGTGCCGTCGACCAGGGCGAAGCCGATATTGGTCGCGGCGGTCGCGGTGATCGGGGCCGTCAGCAGGGTCTGCGGGCGCAAGCCGATGTCGATGCGGGTGCGGCTGGCCTCGTTCTGGCGCGAGATGGTGATCACCCTCGCCTCGGGCTCTTGCTCGGCGGCCGGACCCGCCAGATGGTCGACGATCTGGCCGTCCCCGGCGAGGCCGACGGCGCAGACCGGCGCGCCGGCGCGGAAGATGGCAAGCTCCGTCGCCTCGATCAGATCCTCGCGCATGGCGGAGAACACGCGACGGCACTCTCCCAGGACCTGCAGGTCCTGGGAGGTCAGCGCGCTGGCATAGCCTTCCGCACGGGCGATCACCTTGGCGCTGGACTGGCCGATCAGCCGGGCATAGTCGAGAAAGCGCCGGTGTTCCTCCGCCGAGCGCCGCTGCAGGTCGGAATAGGATAGCAGGAAGGCGAGGGCGGCGAGCGGGATCAGCGCCGCCGCGATATGGGCGAACAGGCGGCGGTCGAGCCGGGTGCTGTTGGGGGGCAGTTTACTCCATGGCACTGATCTTCACCGCCGAACCCGGAGAGGTGGCAAGGACGGCCGCGACGGCGCGGTCGGGTCCGAAATCGCTGGCGGCATCCGCGCCCAGAATGTCGGCGAGCCGGCTTCTCGCCCGGTTGACCCGACTTTTTACCGTGCCGATGGCGCAGCCGCAAATCTCCGCCGCCTCCTCGTAGGAGAAGCCGGAGGCGCCGATCAGGATCAGCGCCTCGCGCTGGTCGTCGGGCAGTTGGTCGAGGGCGCGGCAGAAGTCGTCCAGATCGAGATAGCCGGTCTGGTTCGGCTGGGAGGCCAGCATCGCGGAGTAGCGGCCGTCGACGTCCTGCACCTCGCGCTTGCGCTTGCGATGCGTCGAGTAGAGCGTGTTGCGCAGGATGGTGAACAGCCAGGCCTTCATGTTGGTGCCCGGCTCGAAGCGGCCGAGATTGGCCCAGGCCTTCACCAGGGCTTCCTGGACCAGATCGTCGGCGCGGTCGCCCATGCCCACCAGCGATGCCGCGAAGGCGCGCAGGCTGGGGATGCAGGCCACCATCTCGTCGCGAAGCTCGGCTTTCGTCTCGCTCATTCTCCGCGCTCCCCTTCGGTCGCGGACGGCTCTTCGTCCGCAAGTCGCCGCAGCAGGTCCTGGAACCGGTCGGGCAGGGGCTGGGTGAGGATCTGGTTGTAATAGGTCTGCAACTGGTTGGTGATGCGCGTGTGCACGTCGCCATCGCTGGGGCGCGGTGGCTCTTTTGGCAGGGCCTTCTCGCTGAAGTTGAGCATGCGGGGATATTCCTTCTTCGGCTTCGGGCAGGTAAACGCACGAGCGAGATCTTGGTTCCATCCACCCTCGGAAAATTCCGCAAGGGTAGAATCCAGACAGGAACCGGACGCAGGCCTCACGCCGCCCTTGGCCGCGAGGGGCCCGCCAGCAGCCACAGCAGGAAGCCGAGCACCGGAAGCAGCAGGATCAGCACGACCCAGATCACCTTGGCGCCCGTCGAAGCACCCGAACTGACGATCTTGACGATCGCGTAGACATCCAGAACCAGAATGACGAGGCCGAGCAGGCCTCCCACCTCGATACCCATCTGCGGGCTCCTTTCCGCGCCAAAACCGCGACGCGCCGGCCGGGTGGGGGATCCACCTCGGCCGGACTGGCGGCGTACAGGAGAGGAACGTCGGGCCCGGGCGTTCGGTTCCGGCATGGGTCGGGGAGCGTGCCGGCCTACTGGTATTGCGGCGGAATGTTCTCGCGGAAGATCAGGTCCATCTTCAGCGGCGGGCGCAGGCCGGCCCCCTCGGCCGGCCGGGCGAAGCGGGCCAGCGTCTCGCCGATCACCTGGTCCGGGTCGGAGTTGATCACCGCGTCCATCGTGCCCTCGATCAGGAGGCGGCGGGTGTCGGCGGTCAGGCCGTGGCCGATGAAGACGATCCGCCCGCCCATGCCGTTTTCCGCCAGCGCCCGGCCGATGCCGTCCGATGCGCCGCCGACATTGTAGATGCCGACGAGGTCCGGGTTCTGGTCGATCAAGGAGCGGGCATGGTGGTAGTTCTGGTTGCGGTCGTCATGGCCCTCGCGCATGCCGATGACCCGAAGGCCCGGATAGGCTTCCTCCAAGAGGCCGAGAAAGCCCATCTCGCGCTCCGCATGGGCGCGGTAGGTGCGGCTGCCGGCGACCAGCGCGACGCTGCCCTCGCGGGCGCCGCAGAACCGGCCGAGCAGCAGCGCCGCCGTGCGGCCGGCCGCCTGGTTGTCGAGCCCGACATAGGCCTCGCGCGCCGGGTGCGGCAGGTCGGAGACGATGGTGACGAGCCGGGTACCGGCGGCGCTCACCTCTTCCGCCGCCTCGCGCACCAAGGGGTGGTCGATCGCCATGAAGGCGATGCCGTCGGCCCAGCGGGCATGGTGGCGCAGGGCCGCGGCCAGCGCGCCGGCATCGAAGCTCTCGATGAAGAAGCAACGCAGCGGCGGGGCATCGCGCGTCTGGGTGTCGGCGACGCCGCGCACCTTGTCGCCGAGCAGGCGCAGATAGGGGTTGCTGCCCATCGGCAGCAGGAAGGCGACGTTGGGCGGGCGCTGGCCGCCCAGCTTCTCGCGCTCCTCCGCGCTCATGTAGCCGATCTCCACCGCCGCCGCGAGCACGCGGGCGACGGTGCGCTGCTTGACGCCCTTGCGCCGGTTCAGCACCCGGTCGACGGTTGCCAGCGACACCCCGGCCGCTGCGGCCAGGTCTGCCATGGAGGGGATCTGGGAGGGGAGCTGGATCTCTCCTGATGACACCTCAAAAAACCTCAATAATTGATGTTTGACGTGATGCTCATGGCTTCGTAGCCTTTTGTCAAGAGGAACGGGTTTTCGGCAAGATTTCCTGCCATGCCCGTCAAAATACCTCATGGAGGCCGAAGGAGACGGCCGCCTCGATCCATCATGGGAGGATGCAATGACCAGACAGTTGTTTTCCGTCAGCCGGCGCGGCGCCCTGGCGCTCGGTCTCGGCGCCGGTGCCTTCGCCCTGGCGCCCGGCCTTGCCCGCGCCCAGTCGCTGACCCTGCGCTACGGCCACAACAACGAGCCGGCCAGCGTCGCCGGCGCCCAGGCCGACTGGTTCGCCGAGGCGGTGGCCAAGCATTCGGGCGGCGACATCGCCGTGCAGGTCTATCCGTCCTCGCAGCTCGGCAAGCTGCAGGAGCTGGCCGAGGCGGTGTCGCTCGGCACCATCGCCTTCTCGCACAACACCGCCGGCGGCATCGGTTCGCTCTACGAGCCCTTCGCCGCGCTCGACACGCCCTATCTCTACCGCGATGTCGACCACCTGATGAAGGTGATGGACATCAACTCGCCGGTGATGCGCGAGCTCAACCAGGGCCTGATCCAGGCGGCCAATGTGCGGGTGATCTACGCCCATTATTTCGGCCGCCGCAATCTCACCGCCAACAAGGCGGTGTACCGGCCGGAGGACCTTGCCGGCGAGAAGATCCGCGCCGTGCCTTTCCCGATCTACCAGGCCGCCGTCGAGGGCATGGGCGCGGCCCCCGTTCCGGTCGACTGGTCGGAGGTGCCGACGGCGCTTGCCACCGGCATCGTCGCGGGGCAGGAAAACCCGGTCAACGTCATCCTCAACGTCAAGCTCTTCGACGTGCAGTCGCATCTGATGCTGACCGGCCACATGTCGAATGCCGAGGTCGTCGTGATGAACGAGGACGCCTGGCAGGCCCTGTCGCCGGCGCAGAAGGAGGCGGTCGCCGCCGCCTCGCTGGAGATCCGCGAGCGCGCCACCAAGGCGATCGAGGACAACGAGGAGAAGGACACCGAGGCGCTGCGCGAGGCCGGCATGACGGTGATCGGCCCGGAGGACGGGCTCGATGTCGAGGCCTTCCGCGCCTCGGTCAGCAAGCTCGTCGACGAGCGCTTCGGCGCCAAATACGGTGCCCTCTACGAGAAGATCCGGGCGATCTCCTGATCTCCCGGACACGGATGAAAAGGGTGCGGCGATGACCGGCGCGACTGATCCCGTCCTCCCTGATCCCGTTCTCCCTGGTCCGGTACCTCCGGGCGGCAGGCTGCTGGCGGGTGCGGCGGGCGCCTGCCGCACCCTTGCCGTGCTGCTGCTGGTGGCGATGAGCGTGCTGGTGGTCGGCCAGGTGCTCGGCCGCAACCTGCTTGATCTCGGCATGCCCTGGGCGGACGAACTTGCCCGCTTCTGCGGCGTCGCGCTGGTCTTCCTCTGCGTGCCGCTGCTCGCCCTGCAGGGCCGGCATGTGGCGGTGGAGCTGGTGCCGATGGCGCTGCCGGCGCCGGCCCGGCGCTGGACCGGCCTGGTGGTCGAGCTCTGCGTCCTCGCCTTCGCGTTGTTCTTCCTCTACGGGCTCTACCGCTTTCTCGGGCGGGCGTGGAAATTCGCCACCCCGACCCTCGGCATTCCCAACTGGCTGTTCTACGCGCCCGCCATCGTCGCCATGGTGCTGCTGGCGCTGGTCACCCTTGCCCGCCTCGTCGCGCTGCTTCGCGGCGAGACGCCCCCCGGTTCCGATCAGGCCCTGCCATGAGCCTCGTGCTGCTCCTTGTCTTCATCGCCGCGCTGCTGCTCGGCGCGCCGATCGCCGTCGCCCTCGGCCTTGCCTCGGCGGTCGCCATCGTCGGCTTCGACCTGCCGCTGCATGTGCTGGCGCAGCGCGGCATCAATGCGCTCGATTCAACGCCCCTGCTCGCCGTGCCGCTGTTCATCCTGGCGGCCAGCCTGCTCAACGCGATGGGCGTCACCACCCATATCTTCGACCTGGTGCGGCTCGTCGTCGGGCGCATCCGCGGCGCGGTGGCGCAGGTGTCGATCCTGGTCAGCCTGATCTTCTCCGGCGTCTCGGGCGCCGCCCTCGCCGATATCGGCGCGCTCGGCAAGATCCAGATCGACCAGATGTCGGGCCAGGGCTACCGGCGCGATTTCGCCGCCGGCATCACCATCGCAGCGGCGACCATCGGCCCGATCTTCCCGCCCTCCATCCCGCTGATCATCTATGCCAGCGTCACCAATGTCTCGGCGGTGCAACTGCTCGTCGCCGGCATCGTCCCGGCGCTGCTGATCACCGCCTTCCTGATGCTGCAGGTCGCCGTCATGGCGCGCCTCTTCAACCTGCCGCGCGACACGGTCAGCCCGTCGCTTTCCGCGGTCGCCCGCAAGGCGGTGATCTCGCTGCCGGCGCTGGCCGCCCCGGTGATCCTGATCGGCGGGCTGCTCAGCGGCTATTTCGGCCCGACGGAGGTTGCCGGCGTCACCGTCGCCTATGCGCTGGCCATCGGCTTTCTGGTCTATCGCACGCTGACCGTCCGGGCGGTGTGGGAGAGCCTGCGCGAGACGGTGGAGGCCACCGCCGGCATCCTCTTCATCGTCTCGACGGCCGCCGTCTTCGCCTGGGTGCTCACCCTCGACCAGGTGCCGGCGATGGCCGGGCAGATGCTGCTCGGCCTCTCCGACAACCCGCTGGTGCTGCTGCTGCTGGTCAACGTGCTGCTGCTCGTCGTCGGCATGTTCCTGGAATCCATCGCGGCGATCCTGATCATCGCGCCGATCGTTGCCCCGGCGCTGCATCAGGCCGGCGTCGATCCGCTGCAGCTCGGCATCGTCTTCGTGCTCAACCTGATGATCGGCCTGCTGACGCCGCCCATCGGCATGAGCCTCTACATGGTCTCCATCGTCTCGAAGATGCCGGTGCACTCGGTCATCCGCGGCGTGCTGCCCTTCTTCCTGCCGCTGGTCCTGTCGCTGCTGGTCGTCTCGGCCGTGCCGGCGGTGTCGACCTGGCTGCCCCGTCTTCTCTCGCAATAGGATTTGTCATGAGCAGGTTTCTCGGCGCAATCCGCCAGCTCGGCTATGTCGTCGACGACATCGAGGCGGCGATGGACCACTGGCACAGGGTCATGGGCGTCGGCCCGTGGTTCTACAACCCGAAGGTGCCGATTGAGGACTACCGCTATGACGGCCAGTCCTACGAGGTGCACAATTCCGTCGCGCTCGCCAACAGCGGCGAGGTGCAGGTCGAGCTGATCCAGACCCGCAACGATGCCCCGTCGATGTATCGCGACTTCCGTCTCGCCGGCCATCGCGGGCTGCAGCATGTCGCCTACTGGACGCAAGCCTACGATGCGGATCTCGCCCGCATGGAAGCGCAGGGCTTCCGCGTCAAGATGAGCGGCAAGGTCGGCGCCAACGGGCGCTTTGCCTATTTCGACCGCGAGGCCCATCCCGGCACGGTGATCGAACTGTCCGAGGTGATGGGGCCGAAGGGCCGCATGTTCGACCTGATCCGCAAGGCGTCCGAAGGCTGGGACGGCGGCGATCCGGTCCGCCCCTTCCCCGACCTTTCGTCGATCTGAGGCGCGTCATGCGGGCGATCCCCCTCAAACCCGGCAGCGTCGAGGCGACCTATCTGGTCGAGACGCCGCTCGATCCGCAAAGGATCGCGGCGATCATGGCCGGCGAGCAGAGCTGCGGCACCTTCGTGCGCGTCGCCGGCGAGAGCGACGAATTGCGGGCCCGTGCCGGTGCCGAGGTTCTCGCCGTGGAAGAACTGGCACCGGCGAGTGCCCCGAGCCTTGCCAGCGCCTGGCTGGAGCGGCAGGACACGCCCGGCCCCTGGCGGCGCGCGCGGGTGCGCATCGCCTATCCGCTCGCCAATGTCGGCGCCAACCTGCCGACGCTCGCCGCGACGGTCGCCGGCAATCTCTACGATCTCGGCGAGGTCACGGGGCTGCGTCTCGTCGATGTCGCCCTGCCGCAGGCCTATCGCACCCGCTTCGACCTGCCGCGCCACGGCGTTGCCGGCACCCGTTCCGCGCTCGGCGTCTCCGACCGGCCGCTGTTCGGTACGATCATCAAGCCGAATGTCGGCCTCAGCGCGCAGGAGATCGCCGCGCTGGTCTCGGATCTGTGCGAGGCCGGCGTCGACTTCGTCAAGGACGACGAGATCTGCGCCGATCCGGTCCATGCGCCGCTCGAGGAGCGCGTCCGCGCGGTGATGGCGCGGGTGCGGGCCTATCGCGAGCGCACCGGCCGCGATGTCATGATCGCCTTCAACATCACCGACGAGCTCGACGCCATGCGCCGCCATGCGGACCTGGTGGAGCGCGAGGGCGGGTCCTGCGTCATGGCCAGCCTCAACTGGTGCGGCCTGTCGGCGATGCAGTCGCTGCGCCGCTCGACGCCGCTCGTCGTGCATGGCCATCGCAACGGCTTCGGCGCCGTCTCCCGCCATCCGCTGCTCGGCATCGGCTTCGATGCCTATCAGGCGCTCTATCGCCTTGCCGGTGTCGACCACATGCATGTGCACGGCATCGGCGGCAAGTTCTCCGATGCTCCCCAAGAGGTCGAGGAGGCGGCGCGCCGCTGCCTTGAGCCGCTCGCCATTGACGCGCCGGATGCCTTGGACGCGGTGATGCCGGCCTTTTCCTCAGGCCAGTGGGCCGGCACGCTGCCGGTCACCGTGCGCGCCGCCGGGTCCAGCGACTTCCTGTTCATGGCCGGCGGCGGCATTCTCGCCCATCCTTCGGGCCCGGCGGCCGGCGTCGCCAGCCTGCGCCAGGCATGGGAGGCGGTGGCGGCGAACGAGGATCTCGAAGAGGCTGCAAGCTCGCGGCCGGAGCTTGCCGGCGCCCTGGCGTTTTTCGGGGGGCGGGGATGAGCGGCTATGTCTTCATCGGCGACGATTTCACCGGCGCCTCCGACACGCTGGCAACGCTCGCCGAGGCCGGCATCGCCGCGCGCCTGTGCCTGGAGCGGCCGGGCCTTGCCTGCCTGCCGCAGACGCCGCGCGGGCGGGGGGCGTTCCCGGCCGTCGGCATCGCCACCGACTTTCGCGCCTGCGCGCCCTCCGAGGTCGAGCCGCGCCTGCGCGCCTTGACGCCGCTGGTGCGGGGATGCCTGCCCCGCTTCGTGCATTACAAGGTCTGTTCCACCTTCGATTCCGCCCCGCATGTCGGCAGCATCGGCGCGGCGGTCGCCGTGCTGGAGGAGGAGCTGTCGCCGGCGCTCACCGTCATCCTCGGCGGCCAGCCAAGCCTGCGGCGCTTCTGCCTGTTCGGCACGCTGTTCGCGGCCGGCCCGGACGGGGCGGTGCATCGCATCGACCGCCATCCGGTGATGAGCCGGCATCCGGTCACGCCGATGGGCGAGGCGGACCTGCGCCGGCATCTCGCCGCGCAAGGGCTCAGGGACATCGCGCTGCTGGCGCGGCCCGACCTGCCGGATGCGGCAGCCAGTCTCGCGGCGATGGCGGACGGCACGGGCCGAAGGGTGCTGGTCGATGCGGTCGACGACACCGATATCGAGATGCTGGGCCTTGCCCTGTCGCTGCTGGAGACCCACGGCCGGCCGCTGCTGCTGGTCGGGGCGAGCGGCGTTGCCGAGGCGGTGGCGGGACGGGCAGGGGCAGGGGGCGAGGCAGGGGGCGGGGCGCTCGCGGCTCCCGCTGTCCGCGCCGGGCCGCGCCTGGCGCTGGCCGGCAGCCGCTCGGCGGCCACAGCGGCCCAGGTCGCCGCCGCCACGCGCTATGCCTGCCTGCCGCTCGGCCCTGACGATCTGGAGGGGACGGGGCGCGAGGACTGTGCCGCCCGCTGTGCCGGAATGTTGGCGCGGGGGGCGAATGTGCTCGCCCATCTCGATCCCAGGGCCGATTACGGCCTTGCGCCCGATGCCTTGTCCGAGAGCCTTGCGGAACTCGCCGCGCGCATCCTGGCGCTGCATCCCGTTGCCGCGCTGGCGGTCGCCGGCGGCGACACGTCGGGGGCGGTGGTGCGCCGGCTCGGCTTCGACAGCCTGTCCTTCGAGGGCCGCGCCGGCTCGGGCGTCGCCGTCTGCCGGGGCCATGCGCCGGGCACGCCGCTCGACGGCCTGCGGCTGCTGCTCAAGGGCGGGCAGGTCGGCCCGCTCGATCTCTTCGACCGGTTCGCCGCCTGACTTTACTGCCTGACTTTACTGCCTGACTTTGCCGCCTGACTTCGCTTCCTGATTTCGCGGCCTGAGAGAGGCTTGCGGCCTCACGCGCCGCGCGGCAGGTGGATCGAGTTGGCGATCTCGATCAGGCGCGGCGCCAGCTCGCTGCGCACCCGCTCCACGCTCCATTTCAGGCTCGAGACCGAACATTGCACGGTGGCGACCGGCCGGCCGTCGCCGGACATGATCGGCGCGGCGATGCCGATCTCGCTCATGATGTTCTCGCTATGGGTCAGTCCGTAGCCGCAGGCCACCGCCTCCTCGACGGCTTCGGCGATCTTGCGCCGGTCGGTCGTCGTCTTCGGCGTCAGCACCTTGATCGGCCAGGTCTCGACCGCCTCCTTGCGTTCCGCCTCGCTCAGCCGCGCGATCATCGCCCGCCCGCTCGAGGTGGTCAGCGCCGACAGCCGCCGCCCGGCCACCATCGCCCCGAAAGCGGTGAGCTGGGTCGGGATGCGGATGACATAGACGATCTCCTGGCCGGCGAGCCTTGCGACATTGACGCGCTCGCCGAGCGAGCGGCCGAGTTCGATCGCCTTGGGCATGGCGAGCTGCACCAGCGGGTCGGCCCACAGATAGGCATTGCCCAGTTCCAGGAACTTGATCGAGGGACTGTAGCGCCGCGATTCCGGGTCCTTGTTGAGAAAACCGGTCTTGTACAGCGTGTTGGTCAGGCGCTGGGCGGCGCTCTTGTCAAGCCCGGTGAGGTCGGCGATCTCGGTCAGCCCGAGCACCGTGTGATGCTCGTCGAACAGGCTCAGCACCCGCAAGCCCTTCTCCAGCGAGCCCACGAACAACGTGTCCTGCTTTTCCCTCGCCATCGCCACCTCCGGTTTTTTTGGGGCCGGGCGTCAAGGATCTTGCGCCGGCCCGTTGCTGCATTCTTGACACATTCCAAACTGCTCAATACGCTGAACCATAATACGGTCAATCGTATTAGTATATAATAATCGAAACCAGAGGAACCGGATCACCACCGGTTGAATGAGCAGATGAAGACACGCCTCCTGATGAGCTCCGTTGCCTTGGCCGTCGTCATGACTGCCGGCAGCGCGCTGGCCGACAAGGCCAACGACACGCTGAACGCCGCCTTCACCAAGGAACTGGAATCGGTCGACAGCTATTTCAATTCGGCCCGCGAGGGCGTCATCCTGCAGCGCTCGATCTGGGACGGCCTGCTCTATCTCAACCAGGCGACCGGCGAGTACGAGGGCAACCTTGCGACCTCCTGGACCTGGGTCGACGACACCACGCTGGAGCTGAAGCTGCGCGAGGGCGTCACCTTCCACAATGGCGAGGAGTTCGACGCCGACGACGTGGTCTACACGGTCGAGTTCGTTTCCAAGCCGGAGAACGGCGTCGTCACCCAGCGCAACGTCAACTGGATGAAGGGCGCGGAGAAGGTCGACAAGTACACCGTCCGCATCTTCACCAACGGTCCGTTCCCGGCCGCGCTCGAGTATCTCGCCGGCCCGGTGTCGATCTATCCGAACGAGTATTACGCCGAAGCCGGCCCGGCCGGCATGGCGCTGAAGCCGGTCGGCACCGGTCCTTACCGGGTCGAGAGCGTCGAGCCGGGCAAGCGCTTCGTGCTGAAGAAGTACGAGGGCTATCACGGCGGCCCGAAGGGCATGGCTTCGATCGGCACGGTCGACATCCGCACCATTCCCGACATCAACACCCAGCTCGCCGAACTGTTCAGCGGCGGCCTCGACTTCATCTGGGGCGTGCCGGCCGACCAGGCCGAGAAGCTGGCGCTGATGGACCGGCTGACGGTGGTCAACGAGAGCACCATGCGCATCGGCTATCTGGAGCTGGACGCGGCTGGCCGCAGCGGCGCCGACAATCCGATGACCAACAAGCTGGTGCGTCAGGCGATCAACCATGCGATCGACCGCCAGACCATCATCGACAGCCTGCTGAAGGGCGCCTCGAAGGTGGTCGACGCGGCCTGCTTCCCCACCCAGTTCGGCTGCGAGCAGGACGTCGCCGCCTATGAGTTCGATCCGGAGAAGGCCAAGGCGCTGCTTGCCGAGGCCGGCTATCCGGACGGCTTCTCGGTCGACTTCTACGCCTATCGCGACCGCTCCTATGCGGAGGCGATGCTGTCCTATCTCGCCAATGTCGGCATCAAGGCCAACCTGAAGTACCTGCAGTACTCGGCCCTGCGCGACCTGCGCCACAAGGGCGAGACCAGCATGAGCTTCCAGACCTGGGGCTCCTACTCGATCAACGACGCCTCGGCGATCACCAGCCAGTTCTTCAAGCACGGGGCGGAGGACTTCGCCCGCGACGACGAGGTGCTGGCCTGGCTCGACATCGCCGACACTTCGGTCGATCCCGAAGTGCGCAAGGAGAACTACTCCAAGGCGTTGAAGAAGATCGCCGACGAGGCCTATTGGGTGCCGCTGTTCTCCTACAACGCGAACTACGTGTTCACGAAGGAGGCGGACTTCACCCCGACCCCGGACGAGGTCGTGCGTTTCTTCCACGTTCGCTGGAACTAACGTCAGACTGCGGCCCGCGCCCGGCTTTGCTTTCGCCGGGCGCGGACCCCGCGTCCTTCGCAGCTTCGCCATGCCTGGGCGACCCTCCGCCTCCCGTTTCGGAGCGCGGCGGGCCCGGGCATTGGCCGGCGCGTTTCGCTCCGCCCCCCGCTTGTTGCGGCGCCTGACGATCGGAACCCGAGATGCTTATGTTCACCCTGAAACGGCTGGGGCTCGCCATCCTGGTGACCTTCACCGTATCGCTGCTGAGCTTCAGCCTGCTGTTCATGGCCGGCGATCCGGCCTCGGCGATCGCCGGCGAGAACGCCACCGCCACCGACATCGAGGCGATCCGCGCGCTCTACGGGTTCGACCGGCCCTTCCTGGTGCAATATGCCGACTGGCTGTTCGGCGCCCTGTCCGGCGATTTCGGCCAGAGCTATTATTTCAAGATGCCGGTCTCGACGCTGATCGCCGAACGGCTGTCGACGACGATGCTGCTCGGCGTCTGCGGCATTTCCTTCGCCCTGCTCACCGCCATTCCGCTCGGCGTCGCGGCGGCGATGCGGCCCAATTCGCTGATCGACCGCACCGCGCTGTTCCTGTCGGTGATGGGCCAGGCGATGCCGAGCTTCTGGTTCGGCCTGGTGCTGATCGTCGTCTTCTCGATCCAGCTCGGCTGGCTGCCGCCGTCCGGCTCCTCGACCTGGCGGCATTTCATCATGCCGACGATCGTGCTCGGCTATTACGCCATGCCGGCGATCATGCGCCTGACCCGCGCCGGCATGCTGGAGGTGCTCAACGCCGACTATATCCGCACCGCGCGGGCCAAGGGCGCCAGCGAGACGCGGGTGATGTTCAAGCATGCGCTGCGCAACGCGGTGGTGCCGGTGGTCAGCCTCGCCGCGGTGCAGATGGGCTTCATGCTCGGCGGCTCCATCGTCGTGGAGTCCATCTTCGCCCTGCACGGCGCCGGCTATCTCGCCTGGGAATCGATCGGCCGCAACGACCTGCCGACCGTGCAGGCGCTGATCCTGATCTTCTCCTGCTTCTACATCGTCTTCACGTTCCTGTCGGATCTGGTCAATGCCTGGCTCGATCCGCGTATCCGGGTGGGCTGATCCGACATGGCACGCACCATCGAAACCGTCGCGGAAGAGCTCCGCATCCCGAGCCCGGCCGCCCAATTGCGCAAGCGCGTCTTCGGCCATTACGGGCTGGTCTTCGGCCTTTGCGCCCTCGCCATCGTCGTGGCGCTGGCGGTGTTCGCGCCGCTCTTGACGCCGCACGACCCTTACGCCCAGGACCTGATGGGGCGGATGAAGCCGCCGTTCTGGATGGCCGGGGCCGACCCCGACCACCTGCTCGGCACCGACTATCTCGGGCGCGACTATCTCGCCCGGCTGCTGTACGGGGCGCGCATCTCGCTCGCCATCGGCCTGTTCGCGGCGCTGATCTCCGGCCTCATCGGCACGGCGATGGGCGTTGCCGCCGGCTATTTCGGCGGCCGGGTCGATCTCGTCGTCACCTTCCTGATCAACGTGCGCCTCGCCATGCCGGTGGTGCTGGTGGCGCTCGCCGTCGTCGCCATTCTCGGCGGCTCGCTGCAGGTGGTGGTCTGCGTCCTCGGGCTGCTCTTGTGGGACCGCTTCGCGGTTGTGATGCGCTCCTCGGTGCTGCAGGTGCGCGACCTGGAATATGTCAATGCCGCCAGGGCCATCGGCTGCTCGACCCGGCGCATCATCCTGCGCGAGATCATGCCGAACGTGGTCAACAACCTGATCGTCGTGGCGACGCTGGAAATGGCCCATGCCATCCTGCTGGAGGCGGCGCTGTCGTTCCTCGGCCTCGGCGTGCAGCCGCCGACCCCGTCCTGGGGCCTGATGATCTCCGAAGGCAAGCAGATGATGCTGTTCGAGCCCTGGCTGATCGCCATTCCGGGCGTCGCGCTGTTCGTCCTGGTGCTGGCCATCAACCTGCTCGGCGACGGGCTGCGCGACGTCACCGCGCCGGAAAACAGGGGCTGAGAGCGATCATGAGCGAACCCGTCCTCAGGGTAGAAAACCTCACCATCGACATCCCGATGGCCCAGGGCACGCTGCATGCGGTGCGCGGCATCGACTTCGAGCTGAAGCGCGGCGAGACGCTCTGTATCGTCGGCGAGAGCGGCAGCGGCAAGTCGCTGACCTCGCTCGCCATCATGGGCCTCCTGTCGAAGAAGATGCGCTGCAATGCGGCGAGGCTCGACTTTTCCGGCATCGACCTGCGCAAGCAGTCGCCCCGCGCCATGCGGGCGCTGCGCGGCGACCGCATGGCGATGATCTTCCAGGAGCCGATGACCTCGCTGAACCCGGCCTATACCATCGGCGACCAGTTGATGGAGGCCTTGCTGCTTCACCGGCCGGTCGGCCGGGCCGAGGCGCGGGCCCGCGCCATCGAGCTGCTCGGCAAGGTCGGCATCACCGCGGCGGAAAGCCGGCTCTCGCAATATCCGCACCAGCTCTCGGGCGGCCTGCGCCAGCGCGTGATGATCGCCATGGCGCTGATGTGCGAGCCGGAGCTGATCATCGCCGACGAGCCGACCACCGCCCTCGACGTCACCATCCAGGCGCAGATCCTGCGCCTGCTCGCCGATCTGCAGCGCGAGATGAACATGGCGATGATCCTGGTCACCCACGATCTCGGCGTCGTCGCCCGCATCGCCGACAAGGTGGTGGTGATGTATGCCGGCGAGGTGGTGGAAAAGGGCAGCGCCCGCGAGATCTTCGAGACCCCGCGCCACCCCTATACGCGCGGCCTGCTGCGCTGCATCCCGGTTCCGGGCAAGACCAGGCCCGGCGAGCATCTCGGCTCGATCCCCGGCATCGTGCCCTCGCTGATCGGCCATATGGACGGCTGCGCCTTCCGCTCGCGCTGCGACGTGGCGGAAGTCGCTTGTGCCTCGGACGTGCCGGTGCGCCGCACCGGCGAGGATCACATGTATCGCTGCATCCACGAGGTCCAGCCAGGAGCCCCGTCATGAGCACCACCACGACGACCCAAGCTGCCGCGGCCCAGGCCGTCGCGCCCGAAGCCGGCGCCACTCCCGTCCTGGAGCTTGCCGCCGTCACCAAGACCTACCGGGTCAAGCAGGGCATGTTCTCCGCCGCGAGGCCCCTGCATGCGCTCGGCGGCGTCAGCCTGCGGATCTATCGCAAGGACGTGCTCGGCCTTGTCGGCGAGAGCGGCTGCGGCAAGTCGACCCTTGCCAAGATCCTGCTCGGGCTGGAGGCGCCGACATCCGGCCAGGTGCTGATCGACGGGCGCGAGGTCACGGCGCGCGAGCGCACCGTGCTCGCCCGCCGCATCCAGCCGATCTTCCAGGACCCCTATTCCTCGCTCAATCCGCGCAAGAGCATCGAGGACATCATCGCCCTGCCGCTGGTGGTCCACAAGATCGGCGACAGCGCCTCGCGGGCGAAGTCCGTCGCCCGCATGCTCGATCTCGTCGGCCTGCCGCAGCGGGTGCTGCGCGGCTATCCCAACCAGCTCTCCGGCGGCCAGCGCCAGCGCGTCGCCATCGCCCGCGCCCTGGTGATGAACCCGGAGATCGTCATCTGCGACGAGCCGACCTCGGCGCTCGACGTGTCGGTGCAGTCGCAGATCCTCAACCTGCTCGGCGACCTGCGCGAGGAACTCGGCCTCACCTATCTGTTCATCAGCCACAATCTGGCGGTGGTCGAGCATCTGGCGACCCGCGTTGCCGTGATGTATCTCGGCAAGATCGTCGAGGAGGCGCCGGCGGCCGAGCTCTTCGCCGGCCCGCGCCATCCCTATACGAAGGCGCTTCTGGAATCCGTGCTGACGCCGGACCCGAACCTTTCGGTGCCCGACACCCATCTCGGCGCGACCTATCCCAACCCGATCGACCCGCCGTCCGGCTGCCATTTCCATCCGCGCTGCGCCAGCGCGCTGGAGATCTGCAAGACCACCCCGCCGCCCCATGTCAGGAGCGCGCAGGGCCATGTCGACTGCCATCTGCACGCGGTTCCCGCCCATTGATGCCCTGTTGACGTTCCGTTCCATCCCGTTCGGTGAAGACCCGCCCATGAGCAACCTGTCGCGCACCCAGTCCGTGCGAAAGCATGTCCTCGAGACAAGAGGCGGCGTCGTCGCCTCGCAGCACCGGGTGGCCGCCGAGATCGGCGCCGCCGTTCTTGCCGCCGGCGGCGATGCGGTGGATGCGGCGGTCGCCGTCTCCTTCGCCGTCGGCGTCGTCGAGCCGTGGATGAGCGGCCCGGCCGGGGGCGGTGCCATGGTGGTCTGGCGCGAGGGCGAGCAGCAGGCGCACAGCGTCAATTTCGGCATGCGCTCGCCGGCCGGCCTCGATCCGGCCGACTATCCGCTGTCGAGCGACGGCAAGGCCGGCGACCTGTTCCCCTGGCCGGCGGTCGAGGGGGATCGCAACGTCCAGGGCGCCACGGCGATTGCCGTGCCCGGCACCGTCGCCGGCATGGAGCTGGCACATGCCACCTGGGGCCGGATGGGGTGGAAGGACCTGGTCCTGCCGGCGGCCGAACTTGCCGCCGAGGGCATGCTGGTCGACTGGTATGCGTCGCTGATCATCGCCTCGGTCGCCCGCGACCTTGCCAGGGATGTGGACGCGGCGGCGATGTTCCTCGACGACGGGGTCTGGCCGAAATCCGCCGGCTGGACGGCGATTTCCGACATCCGTCTCGACCAGGGCCGGCTTGCCGACACGCTGCGCCGCATCGCGGAAGGCGGCGCGCGCGACTTCTACGAGGGCGACATCGCCGCGGCGATGGCCGCCGATGTCCAGGCCAAGGGCGGCTCGCTGTCGCAGGCCGACCTTGCCGCCTACCGGCCGGTGCTCGCTCCCGCGCTCAAGACCTCCTATCGCGGCGGAACCGTCCACACCGCGCGCGGGCTGACGGCGGGCGCCAATCTGGTCGAGTGTCTGGCGATGATGGAGGCGGCCTTCCTGCCTGCCTCCGCGCCGGACGGCACCAGCTATGCCGAGATGGCCCGGGCGCTGTCGGTCGCTTACGCGCGGCGCCTGCGCGAAATGGGCGACACCGGCGAGGCGGAGGCCTCCGGCACGCCGTCCTGCACCACCCATTTCAGCGTCGTCGACCGGCACGGCAACATGTGCGCCGTCACCCAGACCCTGCTGTCGGTGTTCGGCTCGCGCGTCGTCTCGCCCTCGACGGGCCTGCTCATGAACAACGGCATCATGTGGTTCGACCCCGAGCCCGGCAAGCCGAACTCGCTGGCGCCGAACAAGGCCTGCTTGATGAATGTCTGCCCGGCGGTCGGCAGCAAGGACGGCCGGCGCTTCGCCATCGGCGCCTCGGGGGGCCGCAAGATCCTTCCGGCCGTGCTCAACCTCACCTCCTTCCTGCTCGACTTCGACATGTCGCTGGAGGCGGCGTTCCACCAGCCGCGCATCGACAACAGCGGCGGCGGGGCGATCCTCGCCGACGAGACGCTGCCGCAGCCGGTCCTTGCCGCGCTTGCCGCCGTCCATCCGGTGACGGCGACCCGCCGCACCGTCTTCCCATACGCCTTCGCCTGCCCGGCCGGCGTCTTGCGGCAGGACGGCATGAACATGGGCTGCACGGAGATCATGTCGCCATGGGGCGACGCCGTGCCCGAAACCGAGGGAGCCTGACATGGCGAACCGTGAGAGCGCCATCGCGCGCATCGACAATTACCTTTCGAGCGGCGGCTACGAGAGCGAGCTGGCCCGCATGCTCGCCTTCGAGACCGAGAGCCAGGACCCGTCCCGCCGGGCGGAGCTGATGCGCTACCTGGTCGAGGAGATGGAGCCCAAGCTCACCGGGCTCGGCTTCACCTGCCGCATCATGACCAACCCGGTCGACCCGTCCGTGCCTTTCCTCTTTGCCGAGCGCATCGAGGATCCGGCCTTCGAGACCGTCCTCACCTATGGTCATGGCGACGTCATCCGCGCCCAGACCGACCAGTGGCGCGAGGGGCTGCATCCCTTCCGCCTGGTGCGCGAGGGCGACAAGCTCTACGGGCGCGGCACCGCCGACAACAAGGGCCAGCACTGCATCAACATCGCGGCGCTGCGGACCATTCTCGAGGAGCGCGGCGCGCTCGGCTTCAACTGCAAGATCATCATCGAGATGGGCGAGGAATGCGGCTCGCCCGGCCTTGCCGAGCTGTTTTCGCAGAACCGCGAGACCTTCGCCGCCGACGTGCTGATCGCCTCCGACGGCCCGCGCCTGCATCCCGACCGGCCGACCCTGTTCATGGGCTCGCGCGGGGCGGTCAATTTCGACCTGCGCGTCGAGCTGCGCGAGGGCGCCCACCATTCGGGCAACTGGGGCGGGCTGCTGCGCGACCCGGCCATCGTCCTCGCCCATGCGCTCGCCTCCATCACCGACCGCCGCGGCCAGATCAAGGTGCCGGAATGGCGCCCGACCAGCCTCACCCCGGCGGTGCGCGAGGCGCTGAAGGACTGCCCGGTCGGCGGTTTCGACGGCCCGACCGTCGACACCGACTGGGGCGAGGAGAGCCTCACCCCGTCCGAGCGCGCCTTCGGCTGGAACAGCTTCGCCGTGCTCGCCCAGACCAGCGGCGTTCCCTCCGCCCCGGTCAATGCCATCTCGGGCCGTGCCCATGCCCATTGCCAGCTCCGCTATGTGGTCGGCACCGATCCCGACGACATCCTGCCGGCGCTGCGTCGCCATCTCGACGCCAACGGCTTCGAGATGGTCGAGATCGTTCCGGCCGATCGCGGCTTCTTCCACGCAACGCGCCTCGACCCCGGCCATCCCTGGGTGACGCGCGTCAGGACCTCGATCGAGGCGACGACGGGCAAGAAGCTGGCGATCCTGCCCAACCTCGCCGGCTCGCTGCCGAATGAGACCTTCGCCGACATTCTCGGCCTGCCGACCGTCTGGGTGCCGCATTCCTATCCCGGCTGCTCCCAGCACGCGCCGAACGAGCACGCGCTCCATTCCACGACCCGCGAGGCGCTGGCGATGATGGCCGGCCTGTTCTGGGACATCGGCGAGGCGAACGCCGCCCGCGCCGGAAAGGTCGCCGAAGCCACCGCCTGAAACGCCACTGCCTGAACGCCACTGCCCGAACCGGTCTTCCCGCTCGTCCGATCCGTCGCCATCATGCCACGGGTCGGACCGGCGGGGATTAGTTTCCGCAAGGGGCGGGGACAAGCGCCCTGCCGGCGCCCGCCGGCCTCTCGGGGATGGTTCCCGCTTATCCCCGAAACGACAACGCCCGGACGGGTCTTCGTCCGGGCGTCGTTTTTGAGACGATTGAGAGCGTGCGCGTCAAAATTTCTCGAAATTTTGCAAAATCCGTCTCGAAAATTCTCGAAATTCTCTTAAGGCTTGTTTTCGCTCGCTTTTTTGGCACGGCGGCGCTTGATCGCCCGCAGCAGCGGCCACAGGATCATGCCGAGCGTCGCCAGTGCCAGCACCGCCGAGATCGGCCGGGTCAGCAGCTCTGTCGGGTCGCCCCGGCTGATCAGGAGCGCCCGCCGCACGCTTTGCTCGGCCATCGGCCCCAGGATCATGCCCAGGATGATCGGCGCCAGCGGCACGTTCAGCTTTTCCAGCAGGTAGCCGGCGGCGCCTGCCGCCAGCATCACCCAAAGATCGACCGGCCGTCCGTTGATCACATAGACGCCGACGCACATCAGCACCAGGATCGACGGCACCAGAAGAACGCCCGGAAGCCTTTGAATTTGCGCGAAAATTCGTGTTGCGGCAGCCCCGCCGACCAGCAGGATCAGCACCGAGGTCAGCAGCATCTCGATCATGAAGCCGCCGACCAGCACCGGGTTCTGGTGGAACAGTTGCGGCCCCGGCTGCAGCCCGTGGATCATCAGCGCGCTCAGCACCAGCGCCGCCACCACATTGCCAGGAATGCCAAGGGTCAGCGCCGGAATCATCGAGGCGGCGTTGTCGGCGTTGTTGCCGCATTCGGCCGCCGCGACCCCTTGCGGGTTGCCCTTTCCGAAGCTTTCGGGCTCGGAACTGGCGCTCCTGGCGGCGTTGTAGCTCAGGAACGCGGCGATGTTGCCGCCCGCTCCCGGCAGCACGCCGACAAAGATGCCGATCAGCGACGAGCGGCCCCAGGTCGGCAGCAGGCTTCGCACCTCGCCCTTGCGGAACGGCACGCTGGCGAGCCGCAACTGGGCGGCCGAAAGGCCTCTAAGATCGCACTTTTCGGCCAGTTGCAGCACCGGCGGCAAGGCGTAGAGGCCGACCAGCACCACCACCAGGTCGAGCCCGCCGAGCAGCCAGGGCTGGCCGAAGGTGAAGCGCGCCTGGCCCGACAGGGAGTCGATGCCGACCGTCCCGACCAGCAGGCCGAGCACCGCCGCCAGGATGCCCTTGACCGGATCGCTGCCGACCATGACACCGACCGAGGCCATGCCGAACATGGCGATCCAGAAATATTCGGCCGGCCCGAACTGCAGCGTCGCCCGGGCCAGCAGCGGCCCGACGCTCATCAAGGCCAGCGCGCTGGCGATGCCGCCGATCGCCGACGACCAGCAGGCGATCTTCAGCGCCTTGGCCGCCTCGCCCTTCTCGGCCATCGGGAAGCCGTCGAAAGTGGTGGCGATGGAGGCCGGAGTGCCCGGAATCCGCAGGAGAATCGCCGGAATCGCGCCGCCATACATCGAGCCGTTATAGATGCCGGCGACCATCGCCAGCGCCACCAGCGGGTCCATCGAGTAGGTCAGCGGCAGCAAGAGGGCTATGGCCATCACCGGGTTGAGGCCGGGCAGGGCGCCGATCAGCACGCCGAGCAGCGTCGCCCCCAGCATGGCGGCGAGCGGCCCGGTCGTCAGCACGGCCGAGGCGGCGTTCAGGAAGAAGTCCATCTCAGCCTCCCAGGCGCGAGGCGGCCCAAAGCTCGGCCGGCAGCGGCTTGTTGAGCACCAGCGAGAAGACCGCCCAGACCAGCGCGACGAAGCTCGCCGCGACGACCGCCGTGTAGAGCGGCCGGCGGAAGCCCAGCACCGGCGGCAGCGCCAGCATCAAGAGCGCCGAGGCGGTGTAGAAGCCGAGCGGCAGGATCAGCGCCGCGTAGATCACGCCGGCGGCCAGCGCCTTGACGAGGTTGGCCGGCACGTCGACGAGCCGTCGCGGCGCATCGGTTTTGGCGCGGGCGGCGCGCAGCATGACGAGACCGCCGCACAGCGCCAGGACCAGGCCCAGCACCATCGGGTAGGTGCCGCCGGCTCCGTGATAGGAGCCGGCCTGCCATGCCGCCGCCAGGCCGAGGCCCGCGACGAGCAGGCCAAGGGCGAGGTCCTGGCTGCGTTCCATGTTACTTCGCCAGGCCCAGGGCCTTGGAGACGGCGGCGAGCGCGTCGAACTCGCTCTTCAGCCGCTCGGCGAGCGCCTCGCCCTCGACGACGTTCGGGATCTCGCCGTTGGCGGCCAGGAACTCGACATAGGAGGGATCGTTGACCGCCTCGTCGATGGCGCTCGCGAGGGTGTCGACGATCGCCTGGTCGAGGCCCTTCGGGCCCAGGATCGCCCGCCACAGCAGGGTCTCCTTGTCGCCGAGGCCGAGGCTCTCAAGGCCGGCCGCCTGCGGCAGCGCCGGCACGTCGGCGGCCGAGGTCACGACCAGGCACTTGGCCTCCTTGGAGCCCACGTAAGGCAGGACCGGCGAGATCGAGCCGCCATAGATGTCGACATGCTTGCCGAGAAAGTTCTGCAAGGTCTCGCCGGCGCCGCCGAACGGAATGGCGACCGCCTTGATGTCGCGGGCCTGGAAGATGCGTTCGGCCGCCAGTTGCATCGTGCCGCCGATGCCGTCATTGCCATAGGTGTACTTGTCCGGGTTGGCGGCGAGCTCGGCCAGAAACTCCTCGCCGGTCTCGGCCGGAAACTCCGGATGGACGCAAAGCGTGTAGGCCGTCTCGGAGGTCGACGCGATCGGCGTGAAGCTGTCGAGCGTGTAGGCGACGTTCTGGACCTGCGGCACGGTGGTCAGCGGGCTGTTCCAGGTGGCGAAGAGCGCGTAGCCGTCGGGCCTCGCCTGCATGAACTGCGAGGCGCCGACCGAGCCGCCGCCGCCGCCGACATTGAGCACGGCGATCGAGGTGCCGAGCTTTTGTTCCAGCAGCACGGCCAGCTTGCGGGCGCTGGTGTCGGTGCCGCCGCCGGCGCCGGCCGGGACGGTGAGCTCGATGGGGCGCTGCGGATAGTCGGCGAGCGCGGGCATAGTGGTGCCGGCGAGCAAAGCGGTCGCGACAATGATCTTGTTGATTTTCATGGACTTTCTCTCCCGTGAGGCGGCTTTTGTCAGCCGATTTCGCTGCGGTAGTGGAATTGCGCGGCACTGCCGCGGGCGATGCGCCATTCGACCGGCGTGCCGTCGATGTCGAAGGCGGTGCGCTTGATGATCGCCAGCGGATCGCCGGCTTTGAGCTTCAGCCGGGCGGCGACCTGCGCGTCGGCATGGCCGAACGACAGATCGTCGGTCGCCCGCTTCACCAAAACGCCGAAGCGCTCGAAGTAGAGCGGATACAGCAGCGGCCCGAAGGCGCTGTCGGGCAGGCTTTCGAAGCCGGCAAAGCGATCGGCGCGAATGTAGAGCTCCTCGAACAGCACCGGCTGGTCCGACAGGGAGCGCAACCGGATGATGCCGATGACGTCGTCGGTGCCGAGCGCCGCCGCCGCCTCCTTCGGCGCCGCGGTGCGGGCGCGCAGGATCAGCTCGCTGGTCGGGATCGAGGAGGGGGCGCCGTCCGGCCCGCGCACCTGGAAGAAACGGAACAGCGTCGCGTCGAAGGACGGGCGGCGCAGATAGGTGCCCGAGCCCTGGCGCCGCTCCAAAAGGCCCTCCGCCACCAGCCCGTCGACCGCCTTGCGGACCGTGCCGATGGAGATGCCGTAGTCGCGCGCCAGCCGCGCCTCGGAGGGAATCGGATGGTTCGGCCCCCACTCGCCGCTGGCGATGCGCGCGGCCAGCGCGTCGCGCAGCTTCGCATAGGCCGGCAGCCGCTCGTCCGCGCTGGGGATCCTGTGGGTCATTCCGTTTCCTCCTCGCGGCAGTTTTAGCGGATGTTGACCCATTCAGTCAACTAGTCATATATATGACTTCTGTCGGAGGGTGCGGATGATCCGGTTCGATTGCCACGTTCATGTCTATGAGGAAGTGAGCGCGACGCGCGGCGCGCGCTACGTGCCGGCGGGCCCGGCGCCGCTGGGGCACTGGCAGGCCGGCCTGGCGCGGCACGGGCTTGCCGGCGGCGTCATCGTCCAGGTCAGCTTTCTCGGCGTCGACAATTCCCAGTTGCTCGGCGCCCTGTCGCGGCTCGACCCGCAGCGCTTTGCCGGCGTCGCCGTGGTGCCGGAAGAGATCGACGCGGCCGGCCTCGACGCGCTGGTTGCCGGCGGCATTCGCGGCATCCGCTGGAACCTGGTGCGCGGCGCGCCGCTGCCCGACCTCGAAAGCCCGGCCATCGCCGGGCTGCTTCAGCGCCTTTGCGAGCGCGGCCTGCATCTGGAGGTCCAGCTCGAGGGGCCGCGCTTGGCCGCCATTGTCGGGCCGCTGCTGTCGCGCGGCGTCACCGTGGTGGTCGATCATTTCGGCCTGCCGGAGGCGGCCGATCCCGCCCGCGAGCCCTGGCTGGCGTCGCTGTCGCGCGGGGCCGACCTGTCGCGGCTTTTCGTGAAATTCTCCGCCCCCTACCGCGCGCCGGTCGATGTCGCCCCGCATGCGCGCGCGCTGCTCGACCTGTTGCCGCCCGGCCATGTGGTCTGGGGCAGCGACTGGCCGCACACCCAGCACGAGGCGATCACCGACTACGACCGGGCGGCGTCCGCCCGCGAGACCTTCGGCATCGGCGATGACGCGGCCGCGGTGCAGGCGCTTTACGGCCTGTCGCCGGCCTGAGGCGGCGGGGCCCCGGATCTGCGGGCCGGCGGGCGACAGGAAGCCAGCTTGTTGATTTCGCCCTTATTGGCATTTGCCTTGCGTTTTCTGTCATGCAAGTTTTGACAGGCAAAAGCGGCCGCCATCTTGCGGGCCTGGGAGGGCCCGGCGGACCGCCACAACGATCCCTGGGAGGAAACGATGATCCGCAGTCTTGCCGGAGCAGTTGCTGCTCTTGCCCTGTCCGCCGGTGTTGCCAGCGCCGACTTCCCCGAGCGCGAGCTCCTCGGCGTGGTGATGTGGGGTGCGGGCGGCGCCACCGACGTGGTCGCCCGTGCGGTCAACCCGGCCGCGGAAGCCGCCCTCGGCAAGCCCATTGTCGTGCTCAACAAGGCGGGCGGCGCCGGCGCCATTTCCACCGCCTATGTCAACGCCGCGCCCGCCGACGGCTACACCTTCCTCTATGGCGCGGAAAATCCGCAACTGCACCCGATCATGGGCGTCAGCAAGCTCGACTATTCCAACTTCTCGCCGGTCAACATTCTCGGCCGCGGCGTTGCCGTGATCGTCGTGCCGCAGGCCTCCAAGTATCAGACGCTGGCCGAGCTGCTGGACGACATCAAGGCCAATCCGGGCAAGGTCAAGATGGGCTCCACCGGCCCCGGCGGCCTGCCCTCGACGGTCAGCGCGCTTCTGTCCAACTCCGCGCCCTTCGACGTCACCGCCATTCCCTTCGACGGCGAAGGACCGGGCCTGACCGCGATGCTGGGCGGCGAGGTCGACTTCATGCCGTCCGGCCTGTCGGCGGCGGCCGAGCAGATCAAGGCCGGCACGATGCGCGCGCTCGCCGTCGTCAACAACGAGCCGGTCGACACGCTGCCGGGCGTTCCGGCGGTGACCGACACGCTTCCGGGCATGTCCGCCTATCTGCCGTGGGGGCCGTTCTACGGCGTCTTCGTGCGCAAGGACACGCCGGACGACGTCACCGCCAAGCTGGTCGAGGCCTTCGCGAGCGCCGCCGCAAGCGACGAGTTCAAGACGCTGATGGCCAATCGCGGCAACGTCTTGATGAACATCTCCGGCGAGGAGGCCGAGGCCTTCCTCGTCAAGTGGCAGCAGGTCACCGCCTGGGCGCTGCAGGACACGGGCGGCGCCAAGGTCAGCCCGGAGAGCCTCGGCATCCCGCGCCCGTAATGCTGCGGCCCCTGACGCTGCACCCGTAACGCCGCGCCGCGGCCGGCTCCTCGCGGCCGGCCGCGGATGCGCGCTCCGCCTGGAGGGTCATCATGTCTCCGCGCGCCCAGCGGCGACCGGGCGAGCTTGCCTTCGCCGTCGCCCTGCTCGCGTTCAGCCTGTGGCTGTTCAGCGAAGCCTACAAGATTTCCGGCTTTTCCGGCCTGTCGACGCCCGGCGTCTTCCCGATGCTGGCGAGCGGCCTGATGGCCGCCTCGTCGCTGGCGATCCTGGTGAAGGTGCTGGCGATGGGCCCGGCCGGCGGTGGCCTGCGCCGCTTCCTCGCCGACATCACGCCGCTGCGCCAGGCCGTGATGGTGGCGCTGGTCTTTGCCTATATCGCGGCGATGCCTCACCTCGGCTTCCTTGCCGCCTCGGGCCTCTTCCTGTTCGCCTCGATCCAGTTCCTGTGGCGGCGCAACGTGGTGCTGACGGCCTTGGTCAGCCTTGCCGGGCTCGCGGCGATCCATGTGGTGTTCACGCTCGTCTTCCAGGTGGTGCTGCCCAGGGGAACCCTGCTGCGGGGTCTCATCTGAGATGCTCGAAACGCTCGGCTATCTCACCCTTTCCTGGCTCGACCCCTGGCTGCTGATGCTGACGGCGGCCGGCACGCTCGCCGGCATCTATGTCGGCGCGATCCCCGGCCTGTCGGTGACGATGGCCGTGTCGATCCTGATCTCCTTCACCTTCAAGTGGAGCGTCAACGACGCCCTGGCGCTGATCGCCGGGGTCTTTGTCGGCGGCGTCTATGGCGGCTCGCGCACCGCCATCCTGCTCAACATTCCCGGCGCGCCGAGCGCGATTGCCACCGCGCTCGACGGCTACCCGATGGCCAAGCGCGGCGAGGCCGGCGAGGCGGTCGGCCTGACCACGGTGATGTCGGTGTTCGGCGGCTTCGTCGGCATCGCCGCGCTCGCCCTGTTCGCGCCGCTCCTCGCCGATTTCGCGCTGATGTTCACCTCGCGCGACTATCTGCTGCTGGCGCTGATCGGCATCCTCTTGGTCGGCACCCTGTCGGGCGAGAGCTTCGCCAAGGGCGTCTTCGCCGGCGCGCTCGGCGTGCTGATCGGCATGGTCGGTCTCGATCCGATGACGGCGGAGGGGCGCTTCACCTTCGATACGATCACCCTGATGGGCGGCATCCCTTACGTGGTGGCGATGATCGGCTTCTTCGGCGTCGCCGAGGCCTTCGTGCAGTTGCACCGGCTCGACCTGCCGGCGGTGAAGCAGAAGATCGATCGGGTGATCCCGCGCCTTGCCGACCTGCGCCGCTATTTCCGCGTCGCCCTGCGCGCCTCGGGCATCGGCACGGTGATCGGCGCGCTGCCGGGCACCGGCGGCGACATCGCCGCGCTGCTTGCCTATGACGATGCCAAGCGGGCGACGAAGAACCCGCAGGTGCCGTTCGGCGAGGGCGCCCGCGAGGGGCTGGTGGCGCCGGAAGCGGCCAACAACGCGGCGGTGGGCGGGGCCTTCGTGCCGATGCTGACACTCGGCATTCCGGGCGATGCGGTGACCGCCGTGATCATCGGCGCGCTGTTCATCCACGGGCTGAAGCCGGGGCCGCTGCTCTTGGTCGAGACCCCGCACCTGTTCTGGTTCACCGTCGGCAACCTGGCGCTCGCCAATGTCTTCCTGCTGATCTTCGGCCTGACCGGCATTCGCATCTTCACCAAGATCGTCGAATGCCCGAAGGCGGTGCTGATCCCGCTGATCATCATCCTGTCGGCGGTCGGCTCCTACGCCATCCAGAACAACCCGATCGACATCTACTGGATGCTGCTGTTCGGCGTGTTCGGCTATTTCCTGAAAGTCTACGGCTTCCAGGTCGGGCCGGTGATCCTCGGCGTCATCCTCGGACCGATGATGGACGCCAATTACCGCCGGGCGATGATCGGGGCGCGCAACGATCCGGCGACCTTCCTCTGGGATTTCCTGTCGCACCCGATTTCCTGCGTGCTGCTGATCGCCTTCCTGGCGCTGCTGATCTCGCAGACGCCGCTGCCCCGGCTGGCGCGCACGGCGCTGCGCCGCCGCCGGCCGCCGGATCGCGAGGCGGGCTGAGCCCGTTCGCGGTCGGTGACGCGCCGTCAGCCTGCGGCCGGATGCAGCTCGTAGAGGGTGAGCGGCTGGATCAGCCGGAAGCCCTTTTCGCTCACTGTTGCCTTGGCCCTGAACAGGGCGTCCAGCTCGGCGCGGCGCTCATCGGCCACCGCCTTGCGCGCCGGATCGACGGCGACGAGATAGGCGATGAACTCCTCCAGCGCGGCGAAGTCCGAGAGCCGGTCATAGGTGTCGTGCCGGGCGACCTGCCAGGTGCCGGAGGCGATGTCGGCCTCGAGCGCGCGCAAGGCGGCGGCGCGGATCTGCGTCTCGTCCTCGACCGGGCGCATCACCTCGAAGAAGCTGCCGCGGGCGAGCGGTTCGACGACGATCAGCGCGCCGGCGGGCCCGATCACCCGCCGCGCCTCGGCGAGAGCCTGGCGCATCACCGCTTCCGGCACATGGTGCAGGGCGTTGAGGAAGATCGCCGCGTCGAAGCTGGCATCCGCAAACGGCAGCGCCTCGGCGGTCGCCTGCTCGAAGCGCGCGTGCGGCACCGCCTCGCGGGCAGCGGAGACGGCGGCCGCGTCCGGGTCGATGCCGGTCATCTCGAACCCCTTGGCGGCGAGCGAGCGCGACAGCGCCCCGTGGCCGCAGCCGATATCCAGCACCTTGCGTGCCTTGCGGTCGTTGAGGATCGCCAGCAGCCGCTCGCCGGTCTGCGGGGCCTGTTGGGAAACCGGAGCCTCAGGCGTCGACATGGGAGAACTCCGCGCGGACCCTGTCGGTATCGGCGCCGAGCGCCGGCACCGGGCCGAACTCCGGCGACTTGCCGTCGACCAGCGCGCCGGGGGCGAGCAGGCGCACCGGGCCGGACGGCGTGTCCGTCTCGACATGGCGGTTCTGCGGGTGGCGGACCAGGTCGTCCATGGTGCTGACCCGGCCGAAGGCGATGCGGGCCTCGCGCAGCCGGTCGGCCAGTTCGTCGCGGGTATGGGCCGAGAACACCTCGTTGATGATCGCGTCCAGTTCGGCGCGGTGGGCGACGCGGCGCGAATTGCTGGTGAAGCGGGTGTCGGTCGCCACTTCAGGCCGCTCCAGCACGTCGCGGCAGAAATTGACCCATTCGCGCTCGTTCTGGATCGAGAACAGCACGTCCTTGCCGTCGCTTCCCGAATAGGCGCCGTAAGGCGCGATGGTCGGATGGTTGAGGCCGTTGCGCTCCGGCTCCTTGCCGCCATAGGCGAATTGCAGGTAGGGCACGTTCATCCAGTCGGCGAGCGCGTGGAACAGCGACACGGCGATATGCCGGCCCTCGCCGCTGCGCTCGCGGGCGAAGAGCGCCTGCAGCACCGCCTGATGCGCGGTCATGCCGGCGGCGATGTCGCAGACCGAGACGCCGACGCGGGCCGGTCCTTGCGCATTGCCGGTGATCGCCGACAGCCCGCTTTCCGCCTGCACCAGCAGGTCATAGGCCTTCAGGTCGCGGAACGGGCCCTCGTCGCCATAGCCGGAGATCGACACGGTGATCAGCCGCGGGTTCTCTTGGCGCAGCCGCTCGGGCGCGAAGCCCAGCCGGTCGATGGCGCCGGGCGCAAGGTTCTGGATGAAGACGTCGGCCCTGGCGATCATCGCCGCCAGCAGGTCGCGGTCGGCTTCACTGCGCAGGTCGAGGCAGACGGACTCCTTGCCGCGGTTGAGCCAGACGAAATAGGCGCTCTCGCCATGCACCAGGTGATCGTAGGCGCGGGCGAAATCGCCCTCCGGCCGCTCCACCTTGACGACCCGCGCGCCGGCTTCCGCCAGCCGCCCGGACAGATAGGGCGCGGCCACCGCCTGCTCGACGGACACCACGAAGAGACCGGACAGATCACCCTGCATTTTCAACGCTTCTCCCTATTGTTGGCCCCAGTATGCCCGAAGCGCACTGCCCGGAGTAATAGAGGGGAGTGCCCGCAGCTATTGCCACAATCTATGCCTGATGGGCATTGTCCGGCCGCCGGTCATAGCCGCGATCAATGAGAGCGGGCCGAAATCGCTATTGGCGCGGCCGCCGCCGCCGCGCTCTTGTGCTCCTTGCACCTTTTACGAACAACGCATCTGGCGGATGACATCATGACGCACCCGAACGAGACGGCCGCTGGAATCGGCCGCATCACCCTGCCGCTGTTCGTGCCCGGCGACCGGCCGGAGCGCTTCGCCAAGGCGGTCGCCGCCGGCGCCGACGCGGTCATCGTCGATCTGGAGGATGCGGTCGCCCCCGCCGCCAAGGAGGCGGCGTGCGCCGGACTTGCCGAGGCGCTGGCGCCGCTTCTGAGGCCGGCGAGCATGCTTGTGCGCGTCAATGCCGGCGGCACGCCCTGGCACGCGGCGGACCTTGCCGCCTGCGCCGGAATTGCCGGCCTTGCCGGCATCGTCCTGCCCAAGGCGGAGACGGCGGGTGATTGCGTGCGCGTTACGGATGCCACCGGCCTGCCGGTGATCGCGCTCATCGAGAGCGCCCGCGGCCTTGCCAATGCCGGCGAGGTCGCCGGTGCCAGCACCCGGCTCGCCTTCGGCTCCATCGATTTTGCCGCCGATCTCGGCATGGCGCATGCGCGGGAGGTGCTGCGCCCGGCGCGGTTCGCGCTGGCGCTGGCCGCGCGCCTTGCCGGCCAGGCTGGCCCCATCGACGGGGTGACGACGGCGCTCAAGGACGAGGAGGCGATCATCGGCGACTGCCGCCACGCGGTGGACATGGGCTTTGCCGGCAAGCTGATCATCCATCCGGCGCAGATCGCGCCGGCCCGCCGTGGCTTTGCGCCGTCTGAGGCCGAGTGCGAATGGGCGCAGCGGGTGCTGGCGGCGGTGGAGGGGGGCGCGGCGGCGGTCGCCGTCGACGGGGCGATGGTCGATGCGCCGGTGATCGCCAGGGCCCGGCAGATCCTGGCCCGCGCCGGCTCCGCCGCCGGCTGATCTTCAGGTTTCGCCCAAAAAAAGACGCCCGCGCCATCGGCACGGGCGTCAATCGCGGGGCAGGGGACCCCAGGCTGCTCAGTATGGCTGCTCAGATGGTGCGCCCGCCATCGACCTCCAGGATGACGCCGGTGATGAAGTCGGCTTCGTCCGAGGCAAGGTAGAGCGCCGCATTGGCGATGTCGCGCGGCTGCGACAGGCGGCCGAGCGGGATGGTGGCGAGGAACTTCTCGCGGTTCTCCGGCGTGTCCGGCATGCCCATGAACTGCTCCAGCAGGCCGGTGACGCCCATCACCGGGGCGATGCCGTTGACGCGGATCCTGTCGGGGGCAAGCTCCACGGCGAGGCTGCGGGTCATCAGGTTCACCGCGCCCTTCGACGAGTTGTACCAGGTCAGGCCCGGACGCGGCCGGATGCCGGCGGTCGAGCCGATATTGATCATCACGCCGGCGCCCTGCGCGCGCCACACCGGCACGCAGGTCTTGGTCATGTGGAAGATCGACAGCACGTTGATGTCGTAGATCTTGCGGAAGGTCGCCTCGTCGGTCTCCATCAGGGGCCGGTTCGGGTTGGTCCAGCCGGCATTGTTGACCACGATGTCGAGCGAGCCGAAGGCCTCGCAGGTCTTCGCAACGGCCGCCGCCACGTCCTCGGCCTTGGAGACGTCGCATTTGATCGCGATGGCCGCTTCGCCGAGCTCGGCGGCGACAGCCTTGGCGCCGTCCTCGTTCAGGTCGACGATCGCCACCTTGGCGCCTTCGCGCACATAGGTCTCGGCGATGCCCTTGCCGAAGCCGGAGGCAGCGCCGGTGACGAGAGTGGTCTTTCCTTGAAGTCGCATGTCCTTGCTGTCCTCAGCCGTGATTGTGGACGACGGTCTTGATGTGGGAGAACTCGTGCAGCGCCGCGAAGCCCTTCTCGCGGCCGTGGCCGGACTTGCGGATGCCGCCGAAGGGCAGCTCGATGCCGCCGCCCGCGCCATAGCCGTTGATGAAGACCTGGCCGCAATGCATCGCCTTGGCGACGCGCTGCTGGCGGCCGCCGTCGCGGGTCCAGATGCCGGCGACGAGGCCGTAGTCGGTGCCGTTGGCGATGCGGATCGCCTCCGCCTCGTCGTCGAAAGGGATGGCGCACAGCACGGGTCCGAAGACTTCCTCCTGGGCGATCTTCGAGTTCGGGTCGCAGGGGCCGAACAGCGCGGCGGCGACATAGTAGCCGCCCTCCGGCGAGCCCTCGGCGATGGTTCCGCGGGCGACCAGCGGCGCGTCGGCCTGCGCGATATAAGTCTCCACCCGCTTCTTCTGGCGGGCCGAGATCAGCGGCCCGAGCACGGCGTCCTCGCCGGAATCGGAGGCCGCGACGGCCGAAAAGCGGGTCTTCAGCTCGGCCATCACCGTGTCGTAGATGCCGCGCTGCAGCAGCACGCGCGAGCCGGCCGAACAGGTCTGGCCGCCGTTCTGGATGATGGCGTTGACCAGCACCGGATAGACCGCGTCGAGATCGGCATCGTCGAAGACGATCTGCGGCGACTTGCCGCCGAGCTCCAGCGTGCAGCCGATGAAGTTGCGCGCCGCCGCCGTCTGGATCAGCACGCCGACTTCCGGCGAGCCGGTGAAGGACAGGAAGTCGACCTTGCGATGCTCCGACAGGGCCTTGCCGGCGACCTCGCCGCGGCCGGTGACGATGTTGATGGCGCCGGCCGGGAAGCCGACCTCCATCGCCAACTCGCCGAGGCGCAGCGCCGTCAGGCAGGCATCTTCCGCCGGCTTCAGCACGGTGGCGTTGCCCATCGCCAGCGCCGGGGCGATCGAGCGGCCGAACATCTGCGCCGGGTAGTTCCACGGGATGATATGGCCGGTGACGCCATGCGGCTCGCGCAGCACCTGCACGTTGTAGCCATTGAGGAAGGGAATGACCTCGCCATGCACCTTGTCGGCCGCGCCGCCGTAATATTCGAAATAGCGGGCGGTGGCGATCATGTCGGCGCGCGACTGCTTGATCGGCTTGCCGTTGTCCATGGTCTCCAGCCGGGCCAGCGCCTCGGCCTCCTCCAGGATGCGGGCGCCGAGGGCCATCATCAGCCGGCCGCGCTCGGCCGCCGTCAGCTTCGACCAGGGCCCGCCGTCGAAGGCGGCGCGGGCGGCGGCGACCGCCGCATCGACATCCTCCGGGCCGCTGTCGGCAATCCTCGTGAACACCTCGCCGTCGATCGGCGAGCGCACGTCCATCTCCTTGCCGGAGGCTGCCGGCACCCATCTCCCGTCGATCAGGTTGAGGGCGCGGGGCAGGGGGACGTTGGTGGCTTTCATCAGTGGGTCCTTTCGTGCTCGAGCGAGCTTTCGGAGATCTCTCCGCGCTCGATCAGCAGCGTGCGGCTGGCGAAGCCGCGCAGCAGTGCGGGGTTGGATTCGGTGATGATCAGGGTGACGGTGCGGTCGGCGTCGCGCAGCGCCTTCAGCGCCTCGGCATAGCGCAGCGCCAGCGCCGGGGCGAGGCCCTGGAACGGCTCGTCGAGCATGACCAGGCGGGTGCCGAGCATCAGGGCGCGGCCGAGCGCCACCATCTTGCCCTGGCCGCCGGAGACGTTGCCGGCCGGGCGGCCGGCCATTTCCCGCAGCTCGGGCAGGATCGTGTAGACCCGGTCGAGCCGGCGCTGGGTCTCCGCCGCATCCAGCTTGGCGACCTGCGCCGGCAGCAGGATGTTCTCCTCCACGGTGAAGGCGGAGAACAGCCGCCGGTCCTCCGGCGCGTAGCCGATGCCAAGGCCCGGACGCTTCGCCGGCATCAGGCCGGTGATGTCCTCGCCATCGAAGCGGATGCTGCCGGTGACCGTGGTGAAGCCCATGATCGAGCGCAGCAGGGTGGTCTTGCCGGCGCCGTTGCGGCCGATCAGGGCCACCGTCTCGGCGGCGGCGATGGAAACGTCGAGATTGCGCAGGATCGGGATGATGCCGATCGAGGCGCCGACATTGCTCAGTTCCAGCATCACACGGCCTCCCCGATGACGTCGCGGATCACGTCGGGATGGCGCAGGATTTCCTCCGGCGATCCCTGCATCTGCAGCCGGCCGGCGGCCCACACGGCGACCTCGTCGGCATAGCGCGAGACGATGCCCATGTCGTGCTCGACGAAGACGCTCGTCACCTTCGCCTCAGACAGCGCCTTGACCAGGATTTCCATGACCTTGAACTTCTCCGAGGAGGCGACGCCCGAGGTCGGCTCGTCCATCAGCAGCAGCTTCGGCCGCAGGGCCAGCGCCACGGCGATGTCGACCAGCTTGCGCTGGCCTTCCGAGAGTTCCACCACCAGCCGGTCGGCGACATCGGCGCAGCCGACCATGTCGAGCAGGTGCAGCATCTCCGCCCGCTCGCGGATCCGGTGCAGGTTCTGCAAGGGATTGCCGAGCTGTTCGCGGGCGGCGGCCGAGATCAGGAGGTTCTCCAGCGCCGTGTGCTCGGTGAAGAGCTGCGGGATCTGGAAGGCGCGGGCGACGCCGAGCCGCACGATGCGGCGCGGCGGCAGCGGCGTCACGTCCTGGCCCTCGAAATAGACCCTGCCCCTGGTCGGTTTGATCCAGCCGGTGCAGATGTTGAGGAATGTCGTCTTGCCGGCGCCGTTCGGGCCGATGATGGCGAGATTCTTGCCCCGCTCGATGGCGAGCGACACGTCGTCGGCGGCGACGACGCCGCCGAAGCTGATCTGCAGGTTGCGGGCTTCGAGAAGGATCTCGCTCATTCCGACCTCCCTTTGCCGGTCAGGCCTTTGCCGGTCAGGCGGGCAAGCGCCGCGTCGTAGATGCCGATCACGCCCTTGGGGGCGAACAGGATGATGACCAGCAGGAAGCCGCCGAGCACCAACTGCCAGATGTCGCCGGCGAAGGCGGAGGCATAGACGCGCACGGCCTCGTAGATCACCGCGCCGACAAAGGCGCCGGCGACGGAGCCGGCCCCGCCGAGCACGGCGATGAACACCATTTCGCCGGAGCGGATCCACCAGGCGAATTCCGGCGTCACCACACCTTGGACGATGCCCATGATGACACCGCCGGTGCCGCACAGCGCCGCCGACAGGATGTAGCCGGACAGCAGCGCGCGCTGCGGCGAGACGCCGAGATATTGCAGGCGGGTCTCGTTGGTCTTGATGGTCTGGAAGATCTGCCCGGTCGGCGAGGCGAACCAGCGGATGGTGAACCAGCCGAGCACCAGCACCAGCGCCACCGACAGGTAGAACATGATCAGCTCGAACGGCCCGCGCTCCAGCGCCATGCCGAACACGGTCGGGCGCGGCAGGCGGATGCCGTCGGCGCCGCCCGTGTAGTGGTAGAACTTCTCCAGGATCGACCAGAAGATCATCGAGAAGGCAAGGTTGAGCATGCCGAAGAAGATGCCGCGATAGCGCACCACGAACAGGCCGACAACGATGCCCGACAGCACCGCGCCGGAAATCGCGACGAGGAGCACCAGGGCAAGGTCGGCGCCGGGCATGGAGGCCGACAGGAAGGCGGCGGCATAGGCGGCGATGGCGAAATAGAGCGCGTGGCCGAAGGAGACCTGGCCGGCGCGCAGCAGCACCGTCACGCCGACGACGGCGATGCCCTTGGCGAGCGCCAGGTTCATCAGGAGCTGGAGCTGCGGCGCGGCGAAGGGGATCGCGGCGACGGCGAGCATGAGAAGGGCCGGAATGGCCAGACGAAGGGTCATCCGCTCCTCCTCAGATCTTGCGGGCGGTCGGGCTGCCGAACAGCCCTTCCGGGCGCACCAGCAGGACGATCAGCATGATGAGATAGGGGACGAGCACCGCCGTCTCCGGCCAGACATAGACGGCGAAGGAGCGGCCGAGGCCGATCAGCAGCGCGGTGAAGGCCGCGCCCTCGATCTGGCCGAGGCCGGCGGTCGCCACCACGGCGAAGGACAGCACGATCATGTCCGCGCCCATGCCCGGCAGGATCGAGGTGGTGGGCGAGGCCAGCGCGCCGCCGAGCCCGGCAAGGGCGGCGCCGACGATGAAGGTCACCAGGAACACCTTGTCGGCATTGATGCCGATCGACTGCGCCGCCTCGCGGTCCTCGGTGGTCGCCAGGATCAGCTTGCCGAGGATGGTGTGGCGCAGGAAGAAGCGCAGGCCCACCAGCAGCGTCAGGGCCAGCAGCGGCAGCAGGATCAACTGATAGACCGTGTAGTTGACGCCGAACACCCGCACCATGCCGAGCGCCTGCAGCGCCGCGGCCTGGAAATAGGGCTGGGTGCCCCAGACCAGCCGCTGCACGTCCTCCAGGATCATGAACACGGCGAAGGTCACCAGCAGTTGCAGCACTTCCGGCTTGTTGTAGATCCGGCGCAGCAGCAGCCATTCGATCGGGCCGCCGACCAGCACGCCGACCAGCACCGCCGAGGCGATCATCAGCGGGAAGGCGAGCAGCGGCGCGAAGCCGAGCGCCAGCGCATAGCCGGTGAGCGTGGCCGTCAGATACGCCCCGACCGCATAGAGCGAGCCGTGCGCGACATTGAGGATGCGCATCACGCCGAAGATCAGCGTGAGCCCCACGGCGACACTGAAGACGAGGGCCGCATAGGCGATGCCGTCGAACAGGGCCAGAAGGAAGATGGTGAGGTTCATGGTCGTCCATTCAGCTCAATGGGCGGATCAGGGGGCGGTACGGCGCGCGAGGCGGGGCGCGGCGGCTGTTTCGAAACCGCCCCGGGCGGGAGGCCGTCCGGGGCGGTTCGGGAGGAGGGCGGGGCGCGCCGGCCCCGCCCGCTCATGGTTCGCCGGCTTACGTGTCGCCGGTTTACTTGTCGTAAGCGTCGATCTTGACGCTCTCGACATATTCCGGGGTGAGCTGGCTGACCCAGGCGACGGACTCCTGGCCGACCGGGGTGGTCAGCGCGGCGCCGTCGAAGATCATGATGTTCTCCAGCGTGGCGAAGGGATAGTCGCCGGTCTGGACGCTCATGCCGAGGAGCTGCGCCTCGATGCCCTGGTTGTCCTCGCGGATCGTCACCTCGCGGCCGAGACCCTGGAAGGTCAGGCCCTCGAAGGCGGCGACGACGTCGTCCTTCTCCGGCCACTCGCCGCCCTTGGCCGCGATCGCCTTGTCATAGGCCGCCTTCAGCGCGGCGAGCGCCTGCGACATGTGGAAGACCGGATAGATCGCATGGGCGCCGGTCTTCTCGCGGAAGGCGGTCATGAATGCCTGGAAGTCGGCATCGTCCCGGCGCTCGGGATGCAGGAAGTAGTGGTCGCCGCGCGCGCCGATGATATGGCCGGCCGGCAGGGTCGAGCCGAGCCGCTCCAGCGAGCTTTCGGCAAGCGGGATGACGAAGGTCGAGGAGTTCATCAGGCCGCGCTGGGCCGCCTGCTGGATGAACGTGTCGAGGTCGCCGCCCCAGGAGGTCGACAGGATGACGTCCGGCTGCATCGCCTGCAGGCGGGAGATCTCGGTGGAGAAGTCGGCGGCGCCGAACTTGGGGAAGAACTCGCCGACCACCTGGACGTCCGGCTTCAAGGCCTTCAGCGCGGCGGAGAAGATCTGCCAGCTATCGCGGCCCCAGGCATAGTCCTGGTTGACGACGGCGATGGTCTTGAAGTCCGGCTTGACCTTCAGCAGGTAGAGCACGGTGGCGAGCATTTCCGGCGTGGCATTGGCCTGGGTGCGGAAGACGTATTTGTAGTCGTTCTGCTCGAAGATCTGCTGGGTGCCGCAGTCCCACATCAGGTTGAGCACCTTGAGGTCCTCGGCGAGCGGGGCCAGCGTCTGGCAGTTGCCGGAGGAGATCGCGCCCATCATCGCATGGGCACCGGCCTCGACCTGGCGGCGGAACTCGGTGGTCAGCGCCTCGGCGCCGGCGCCCTCGTCGATGAAGGACAGGCGCACCGGCACGCCGCCGATGCCGCCTTCGGCATTGAGCTTCTCGACGATGATCTCGGCCGCATCGCGCGCCGGCACGCCGAACACCGAGGCCGGGCCGGTCAGGAAGGTGGTGATGCCGACCTTGAGCTCGGCCGGCTTTTCCGCCGCCAGGGCGGCAAACGGGGCCGCGAGGATCGCCGCCGTGGTAAGCAGGAATTTCCGCATGGTTTCACTCCCTTTCAAGGTTGCCGCGGGCGATTGCGTGCCGCCCGCGTGTCGGTTCGCTCCGTCAGTTGCTGGCGGAGGCTGCGAGGGGTCTCGTCTGGTGAACTCGGCCTGGGACCGCCGGCGCGGGGCGTGTGCCACGGCTTGCGCGGGGCTGTCGGCGGCGCATGGCTTGCGCGGGTCGGCAGTCGGCTCTCATTGCTTCCCTCCCAGAGCATGTGAGACGAGCGAGCCTAGGTATTGCCGACAGGGTGCACCAATAATTTGCTTGGTGCTCGGCTATTGCAAAAACCTATGGCCTCGACAGGAATGCGAAATTGGGTCTGTCCTCGGGGGCGTTTGCCGCTAGCATCCCCCCGAACAATGGGGCCGCATGGCGGGCACCCGGGCGAAGAAGACCCCGGGCGAAGAAGACAATGAAGGGTGGAGACATGAAGATCACGGCGGCGGTGCTGGAGCGCGGCGAGGTCAAGGGCAACTACGCGGCGGAAAAGCCGCTGACCGTGCGCGAGGTCGAGCTGGCGCCGCCCGGTCCCGGCGAGGTCCTGATCCGCATCGCCGCAGCGGGCGTCTGCCATTCGGACCTCTCGGTGATCAACGGCACCCGGCCGCGGCCGCTGCCGATGGTGCTCGGCCATGAGGCCTCCGGCTATGTCGAGGAGGTCGGCGCCGGCGTCGACGATCTTGCGCCCGGCGATCACGTCGTGTGTATCTTCGCGCCCGGCTGCGGCCGCTGTACCCCTTGCGCGGAAGGCCGGCCGGCCCTGTGCGAGAAGGCGGCGAAGCATCACGGCGTCGGCGAGTTGATGACCGGCCACCGCCGATTGTCGATGGACGGGCGGCCCGTGCATCATCACGTCGGCATCTCCGCCTTCGCCAGCCATGCGGTCGTCGCCCGCCAGTCGCTGGTCAAGGCCGACCAGGACATCGCCCCGCATATCTCGACGCTGTTTTCCTGCGCCATGCTGACGGGGGCCGGCGCGGTGTTCAACACCGCCCATATCAAGCCGGGCGCCAAGGTCGCGGTGGTCGGCATCGGCGGTGTCGGCATGGCCGCGATCCTCGGCGCGGCGGCGGCCGGGGCCGGGCAGATCGTCGCCATCGACCCGTTCGAGAACAAGCTCGCCGTCGCCCGGCAGATGGGCGCGACCGATGCGGTCAAGGCGGGCGACGGCGTCGTCGAGGCGGTGCGGGAATTGACCAAGGGCGGCGTCGACTATGCGTTCGAGCTCGCCGGCTCGGTGCGGGCGCTTGAGACCGCCTATGACATCACCCGGCGCGGCGGCACCACGGTCACCGCCGGCCTGCCGCATCCGGATGCGCGCATGGCGCTCAACGCCTTGAAGCTGGTCGCCGAGGAGCGCTCGCTGAAGGGCAGCTATATCGGCTCCTGCGTGCCGCAGCGCGACCTGCCGCGCATGTTCGCGCTGCATCGCCGCGGCCTGCTGCCGGTGGAGAAGATGCTGAGCCACCGCCTGCCGCTTGCCGATATCAACCTGGCGATGGACCGGCTGGAAGACGGTTCGGCGATCCGCCAGGTGGTGGAGTTCGGCTGACAAACCGCTAATCTGCCCTCCATGGACATTCGCCACCTTCGCTATTTCATCGCCATTTCCGAGGCGCCGTCGCTCTCCGCGGCGGCGCAGGTGCTCGGCGTCGCCCAGCCGTCCCTGTCGCAATATGTCCAGCGGATGGAACAGGAGCTCGGCGTGCAGCTCGTCGCGCGCTCGCCGCGCGGCACGGTGCTGACCGAGGAGGGGCACCTTTTGGTGCGCCATGCCCGCGAGATCTGCGCCAGCATGGAGCATTGCATCTCGGAAATGCGCGACCTTGGCGGGGCGATCCGCGGCAAGGTCGGCTTCGGCATGCCGCCGTCGGTCTCCATGGTGATGTCGGTGCCGCTGGCCGAGACCGTCCGCGTCGAGCTGCCGGACGTGCGGCTGCGCGCCATCGAGGCGATGAGCGGTTATATCAAGAACTGGATCGAGGACGAGACGGTCGATATCGGCTTCATCTACGACTTGGAGAAGGTCGAGCATTTCCGCATCATCCATGTGCTGGACGAGCAGCTCTTCTTCTTCTCCGCGCCCGACACCTGGCCGCTCGACACGCCGCCCGGCGCGCCGGTGCCGATGCAGGCGCTGGAGAAGCTGGAGATGATCCTGCCCGGCGTCTCGCACGGGCTGCGCAAGACCATCGAGCGGCACGCGGCGGCCTGCGATGTCAATCTCAACGTCGTCATCGAGATGGATGCGATGACCCAGATCAAGGAACTGGTGGCGCGCGGCTCCGGCCACACGATCTTCGCGCCCGCCGCCGTTCACGATTTCGTCGCCCGCGGCGAATTGCTGAAGGCGCCGATCGTCGAGCCGACGATCTCGCGCCCGGTCTATCTGGTCAGAAAGCCCTCCCGCTCGACCAGCCGCGCCTGCCGCGCGGTCGAGCAGATCACGCTGGAGGTCGCCCGCGACCTGGTGCGGCGCGGCATCTGGGAAGGCAACCTGATCGAGAGCTAGCCTCCGGCCATGCTTCTGCAACTCGCTCCGGCGCGCCGGATGGCCGCCGGAGGTGAGTTGTTCAGGCTTTCGCCGTTGCCTGCATGGTCACGACCCCGTCCTCGTCGCGCCGCACGCGCAGCTCCAAACCGCCGTCCTCGGCCTCGCGCGCTTCGACGGTGACCGGCCGGCCACAGGTCAGCGGCGACATCCCGCGATAGCTGAAGTCGCCGGGCAGCTTGCCGAGCAGCGAGGCGGCAAGGTTCTGCATCCAGATCGACTGCAGCGGCCCGTGCACCACCAGCCCGTCATAGCCTTCGACGCCGGTCGCGTAAGGTTGGTCGTAGTGGATGCGGTGGCCGTTGAAGGTCAGCGCCGAATAGCGGAAGAGAAGCGTCGGCGTCGGGGTGACCTGCCAGCGCGCCAGCGCCTGCCAGTCTTCTGCCGGCTGCGGCGCGGTGGCGGCGCCGGGCTTGGGGTCCTCGCGATAGACGATGTCGTGGCGCTCGACGACATGGGCTTCGCCGCCGACTTCATAGACATGGTCCAGCGTGACGAAGCCGAGCGGCCCGCTGCGGCCCTGCTTGAAGGTCACGTCGCGGATGGTGGTGACGCGGGTGACCTCGTCGCCCGGCGAGAACGCCTTGCGGTATTCCAGATGGCCGCCCGCCCACATGCGCCGGGGCAGCGGCAGCGCCGGCAGAAAGATCCCCGTGCGCGGATGGCCGTCGCGGCCGAGATCGCCGGGCTCGACCACGTCGGGTGCCAGGCACCAGTGCACGCCGGCCGGCACCTCGGTCTGCCACAGCATGCCGGACAGGGTCGCGCGGTAGCGCTGCAGCAGCTCGCGGTCGAGCGTCTCGCTCACCCGCCGCTGCCTGCCGATCCACTCCCCATAGTCGCTCATGCCGGTGCCCCCACCAGGGCGCCGAGGTCTGCGGCGGTCAGCCGGTCCAGCGTTTCGACCGCCTGCCGCAGCCGGTCGCCTTCCGCGCCGAGCAGCGCCGCCGCCTTGGCGGCAAGGCCGGCGGCAAGTTCCTCTTCGCCCAGCCGGCGGGCAAGATCGTGCGAGACGGCGAGGCTGCGGCCGTCGGTGAGTTGCAACAGGCCCTCGGCCTGCATGTCGCTCAAGGCCGGATCGCCGTCGACGGTGATGCGGTCGGCGAAGACGGCAAGCTGCGGATCGGCGGCGAGCGCGTCGGTATAGGTATCGTCGCGGGCGGTGTCGCGCCCGTCCAGCACCATGCCGGCCAGCCAATTGTAGCTGAACTTCACCTCCAGCCCGGTGCGCGGCGCCTTGATGTCGCAGACCGACAGCCAGCGCGGGTTGGTGCGCAGCACCATCGCCGCGACATCGCCGATGCCGATGCCTTCGTCGGCACGCAAGGTGCGCAGCGCCTCGATCATCGCATGGGTGCCGTGGCAGCAGGCATGCAGCTTGTACTTGATGTCTTCGAACAGGAACGTCTGCGGCGGCGGTGCCTCCCATCCGGCGTCCGGATCGGGCGCATCGGAATGGGTCGGGATGAAGCCTTGCGCGTTCATCAAGCCGTCGTCGGCAGAGGTGAAGCCGAGCGCCGCGAGCCTTGCGCATTCGACGCCATTGGCGGCGGCGATGCCCGCATTATACGGCTTGCCCATGGTGCCGAATTGCGACTTGAGGCCGGAGGCGCGGGTGGCGCAAAGCCCGATGGCGACGCGCATCTCGTCGCGGGTCAGGCCGAAGAGCCGCCCGGCAGCGATCGCCGCGCCGAAGGCGCCGGCCGTCGCCGTCTGGTGGAAGCCGCGATTGTAGTGGACGGACCCGAGCGCCATGCCGATGCGCACCGAGGCTTCGGCGCCGACCAGAAACGCCTCGACCACGGCCTCGGCGCTGGCGCCGACCGTTTCGCCGGCCGCGAGCGCCGCCGGATAGATGCCGACGGAGGTGTGGCCGATATGGCCGAAATGGGTGTCGTCATAGTCGAGCGCGTGGCTGGTCGCGCCGTTGACCAGCGCCGCCATGCGCGCCGGGGCGGGCGCGCCGCCGAACACCGAGGCGGTGCCGCGGCCGCCTTCCTCTTCCGCAAGCTGCCGCAGCTTGCCGGCCAGCGGCTCGGTGATGCCGGCCCGTCCGCAGACCAGCCAGTCGAACAGCGAGAAGCGGGCCATGGCGAGAGCCGGGGTCGGCAACTCGCGTGCCGGCAGCAGGGCAAGGTCGAGGATGCGGTCGATCAGCGTCATGCCTTCGGGGTCCCGTAGGATTTCGGCAGGCCGAGCACCTGCTCGGCGATGAAGCAGAGGATCAGGTTGGTGGAGATCGGCGCCACCTGGTAGAGCCGCGCCTCGCGGAACTTGCGCTCCACGTCGTATTCCTCGGCGAAGCCGAAGCCGCCATGGGTCTGCAGGCAGGCCTCGGCCGCCTCCCAGCTCGCATCGGCGGCCAGCATCTTGGCGCTGTTGGCCTCCACCCCCGGATTGTGTCCGGCATCATACATGGCGGCGGCGCGGTAGACGATCGCCTCGGCCGCCATCATATGGGCATAGGCGCGGGCGAGCGGGAACTGCACGCCCTGGTTCCGGCCGATCGGCGCGCCGAAGATCACCCGCTCCTTGGCGTAACTGGAGCCCTTCTCGATGAACCACTTGGCATCGCCGATGCACTCGGCGGCGATCAGGATGCGCTCGGAATTCATGCCCGACAGGATGTAGCGGAAGCCCTTGCCCTCCTCGCCGATCAGGCTGGAGGCGGGAATGCGCGCATTGTCGAAGAAGATCTCCGTCGTCGCGTGGTTGATCATCGTGCGGATCGGGCGGATCTCGACGCCGTTGCCCTTGAGCTCGCGCAGGTCGATCAGGAACACCGACAGGCCGTCGGTCTTGGATTTCGCCTGCTCGCGCGGCGTCGTGCGGGCCAGCAGCAGCATCAGGTCGGAATGCTCGGCGCGGGAGATCCAGATCTTCTGGCCGTTGACGATATAGTCGTCGCCGTCGCGCTTCGCCGTCGTCTTCAGCGCCAGCGTGTCGGTGCCGCTGGTCGGCTCGGTCACGCCGAAGGCCTGCAGCCGCAGCGTGCCGTTGGCGATGCCGGGCAGGTATTGCTGCTTCTGCTCGGGGCTGCCGTGCCGCAGCACCGTGCCCATCGTGTACATCTGCGCATGGCAGGCGGCGGCGTTGCAGCCGTTGCGGTGGATCTCCTCCAGGATCACGGCGGAGGCCGACAGGTTGAGGCCCGAGCCGCCATAGTCCTCCGGGATCATCGCGGCGAGATAGCCCTCGCGGATCAGCGCGTCGACGAAGTCCTTGGGATAGGCGCGGCGGGCGTCGAGGTCGCGCCAGTACTCGCCGGGGAACCCGGCGCAGACCTTGGCGACACCGTCGCGAATGGCGCTGTATTCGGCTGTCGGATCGAAGGCGTTCATGGTGTTTCCCGAGACGTCCAGCGGGCCGCGGCGTTTAGCCCGGCCCGGAAATTGGCTGGGCGCAAAATCGCAGGTCCGGGGCCTTGCCGGAAATATCTTTGCATGCACGGAGCTATTGCGCAGCCCTATGGCCTGCGCCGCTCTGTCGCGGCCGGGAGGCGCGCCCACGCTGGCGCGCTCCTCGTCCATGTGGCGGATGCGGCGGGGTTTTCCGCCCCGCCGTGTCGTGGGCGGCGCGCGTGCCGGTTATTGCGGAATGACGGCGATGCCGTGCCCCTTGGGCAGCAGCCGCACCCTGGCTCCGGCGCCGACCTCGCCGCCATCGGCGGGGGCGGTGACGAAGAGTTCGCCGAGCGGCGTCTCGATCTCGTATTCCATGTATTTGCCGAGATAGCTCGCCGTCGTCACCGTGCCGGTCAGCCCGCCGGCATCGCCCTCGCCGAGCGGTTCGAGGCGCAGCGCGTCGGGCCGCACCGCGACCTTGACCGGGCCGGGGGTGAGGCCGCGCGCCGGCGCCTCGACGCTGGCGCCGCCAAGGTCGAGCGTCGCGGTCTCGCCGGTCACCTCGGTGATTGTGCCGTCGACCACATTGGCATCGCCGATGAAGTCGGCAACGAAGAGGTTCGCCGGGGCGTTCCACAGCTCGCGCGGGTTCGCCATCTGGGCGATGCGGGCGTTCGACATGACGATGACCTCGTCGGAGACGGCGAGCGCCTCCTCCTGGTCGTGGGTGACATAGACGACCGTCAGGCCGAGATCCTTCTGCAGCGCGCGGATGTCCTCGCGCACCTTGCGGCGCAGGCGGGCGTCGAGGTTGGACAGCGGCTCGTCGAACAGCAGGATCGAGGGTTCCAGCACCAGGGCGCGGGCGACGGCGACGCGCTGCTGCTGGCCGCCGGAGAGTTCCGACGGCAGCCGCGCGTCGTAGCCGGCAAGCCCGAGCAGGGCGAGCTTCTCGCGCGCCATCTCGGCCGCCTGCGCCTTGCCGATGCCGGACGAGCGCGGGCCGTACATGACGTTCTCCAGCACGCTCATATGCGGGAACAGCGCATAGGACTGGAACACCATGGTGACGTCGCGCTCGGCCGCCGACAGATGCGTCACGTCCTTGCCGTCGATCAGGATCTTGCCCTCGCTGGCGAGTTCCAGCCCGGCGATCATGCGCAAGGTGGTGGTCTTGCCGCAGCCCGAGGGGCCGAGCAGCGTCGTCAGCGTCCCCGCCTCGCAGCGGAAGGCGACATTGTCGACGGCGGTCACCGTGCCGTAGCGTTTGGTGACGCCGATGAAGTCGAGGCTTGCAGGTCCCATCAGTGTCCCCCTGCGACGATGGAGTCGCTGCCGCGCCGGCCCAGCCTCGCCTCGCCGACGAGGAAGCGGATGGTGGCGATGGCGGCGATCATGAAGACGATCATGAAGGCGCAATAGGCGATGGCGAGCGAGTATTCGCCCGCCTCCACCCGGCCGACGATATAGGCGGTCGCCATGTTGTAGCGCGCCGTGACGAGGAAGATGATCGCCGAGACCGCCGTCATCGCCTGGACGAAGGAGAAGACGAGGGTGGCGACGATGGCCGGCTTCATCAGGGGCAGCACGACCGCGACCAGCGTGCGGCCGGTGCGCGCCCGCAAGGTCGCCGAGGCCTCGTCCAGCGAGGTGTCGATCTGCGACAGGGCGGCGATGCCGGCGCGCACGCCGACCGGCATGTTGCGGAAGACGAAGCAGGCGATGAGGATGAAGCCGGTGCCGGTGATCTCCACCGGCGGCACGTTGAAGGCGAGGATATAGGCAACGCCGATCACCGTGCCGGGAATGGCGAAGGACAGCATGGTCAGGAACTCCAGCGTCCTGCGGCCGCGGAAGCGCTGGCGCGCCAGCACATAGGCGGTCAGCAGGCCGATGATCGTGGTCAGCGGCGCTGCCGCCGCCGAGACCATCACCGTGGTCCAGAACGAGTTCCAGGCCGAGCCGGCCCACAACAGGCCGCCGCCGGACCATTCCACCAGGAAGCCGGTGCGCAGATGGTCGAGCGTCGGCGTCATGTCGAGACGGCCGATGTCCTTCACGAAGCCGCCGATCAGCACGATCGTGTAGACGGCGACGGTCAGGCCGATCCACGGCACGATGACGCCCCACAGGCCGGCCGGCAGGCCCTTCGGCAGGGCGGCGGGCACGCCGCTGTCGCCCTTGCCGGACACGGTGACGAAGGAGGTGTTGGCGAGCAGGCGCATCTGCACCAGGAAGGCGGCCAGCGTGAAGGCGAGCAGCACCATGGCGAGCACCGCGGCGCGGCCGGGCTCGTGCTGGGCGCCGACGATGGCGAAGAAGATCTTGGTCGACAGGACCTCGAAATTGCCGCCGAGCACCAGGGGGTTGCCGAAATCGGCAAGGCTCTCGACGAAGGCCAGCAGATAGGTGTTGGCGATGGCCGGCAGCAGCAGCGGCAGCGTCACGGTCAAGAGGATGCGGGTGCGGTTGGCGCGCAGGGTCTGCGCCGCCTCCTCCAGCGTCGGCGACAGCGCCTTCAGCGCGCCGACCAGGATCAGGAAGGACAGCGGCACCTGCGACAGCACCTGCGCCAGCAGCACGCCGGGCATGCCGTAGAGCCAGCGGGTGCGCGGAATGCCGAACCACTCCCACAGGAACGTGGTGATGATGCCGGTGCGGCCGAACAGCACGATCAGCGCCAGGCCGATGACGAAGGGCGGGGTGATGATCGGCAGGATGGCGAGCGCGTCGAAGGCGCGCGGGAAGCGCACCTTGGTGCGCACCGCGATCAGGGCAAGGCCGAGCGCCAGCGTGGTGGAGAAGAAGGCGGCGAGAATGCCGAGAATGACGGTGTTGGGGGCAACGCCGCAGCGCGCGTTCGACCACAGGCAGTCGAGCGCCCAGATGTCGGCCTGCAGCAGCCGGTCGAGGAACACGCCGGCGTCGGCCTGCCGGTCGCCCTGGAAGGCTTCCGAGAGCATGCGCAGCACCGGCCAGAACACGAACAGCACCACCAGCGCGCCGATGGTGACGACGCTGACCGAGACGAAGCGGTCGTTGCGGAAGGCGCCGAAGCGGGCGATGGCGCCGGCGGCAAGGGCAATCAGCGCTAGGGCGAGAATGCCGGCGCCGGGGCCGAGCGGCCGGGCGACCTCGCTCGCGGCAAAGCCGAGAGAGAGCGCAAGGACGGGGAAGAAGCCGGCGACGATGATCGCGGCGAGTGCCAGCGCGCCGCCGATCGACCCGAAAAGGGCGCCGGCGCGCTGGGCGCCGGCAAGGCTTGCGGCGCCCGACAGGGCGAGCGCGAGGCACCCGAGTGCCGGTGCCAGATGGCCGGCGGCCAGCACGCCGCCGAGGCGGGTGCCGTCGTCGGCATGGTAGGCCAGCACCGCCGGGCCAATCAGCCCGGCGGCGGCCAGGATCACCGGAAAACGGTCGATCATCGCGATGTTGTCGGTCGAGGGACGGTGGCGCGCCTCACTTCGGCGCGGCACCGACCTCCGCATCCCACTTCGACAGCAGACGGGTGCGCTCGGCCGACGAGCCGTATTTGGCGAAGTCGTAGTCGATCAGCTTGACCGACGACAGGTCCGGCGCCTCCTCGGGGGCCTTGGCCGCCTTGTTGGACGGCACCTGGAACGAGTTCGCCGCCGCGCCGATTTCCTGTGCGGCCGGGGTCAGCGCCCAGTCGTACCACTTCTTGGCGTTGTCCGGGTTCGGGCCGCCCTTGACGATCGACATGGAGCCGATCTCGTAGCCGGTGCCCTCGCAGGGGGAGACCACCTTGATCGGCGCGCCCTGGACGACCTGGGTGACGCCGTCATGCTGGAAGGTGATGCCGATCAGCGATTCGCCGGTGGCGGCGGCACGCGCCGGGGCCGCGCCCGACTTGGTGTACTGGTTGATGTTCTTGTGCAGGGCCTTCATGTAGTCGAAGGCCGCATTCTCGCCCATCAACTGCACCAGGGTCGCGACCATCGTGTAGGAGGTGCCCGACGAGTTCGGGTTGGCGACCTGCACCTCGTCGCGGAATTCCTCGCGCAGAAGGTCAGACCAGCAGGCCGGCTCCGGCGCGCCGGTGGAGGCGAGCATCTCGGTGTTGAACGAGTAGCCGAGCGCGCCGGCATAGATGCCGACGGTCTTGAAGCCGGACTGCTCGGCCTGGGACACGGCCCAGGGCTGCAGCTCGGCCAGCATCGGCGACTGGTATTCGGCCGTCAGGTCCTCCTCGGCCGCCTGCAGATGCGGGTCGCCGGTGCCGCCCCACCACACGTCGCCGCGCGGATTGGCGGCTTCCGCCTTGATCTGGGCCAGCGTCTCGCCGGACGACTTGCGCGTCATGTTGACCTTGATGCCGGTCTCGCGCTCGAAGGCCAGCGCCATCGGCCGGCACCATTCTTCCTGCACGGAGCAGTAAAGGGTGAGTTCGCCGGAAGCCGAGGCGGGCACGGCCCACACCAGTCCGGCGAGACCGAAGGCGGCGCTTGACGCGAGCGCGCGCAGGCTGACGGTGATCTTGCTGGCAGTCGTTTTCATGATTTCCTCCCTTTACGAAACAGGCTTGCAAACCTGTGCATTCGTGCGTTCAACTTGAATTGCGCGAGGCCGATCGTCAATCTCCCGCCTTCGACCCTGGGGAAACTGCCAGGGCTGAGGCAGGCGAGGAGAGCGACAGACCGGCGACGCGCGCGGTCTCCTCGGCGACAGCGGGGGCTGCGACGAGGATCGGATTTCCGTTCGTCCAGTCGCCGCTGAAGAAGTCGCTGACACGGGCGCCCGCCTCGCTGGCGATGACGATCCCGGCGGCGACGTCCCAGGAGTTGATATGGCCTTCCAGATAGCCGTCGCTGCGGCCGCAGGCGACGGAGGCAAGGCCCATCGCGCCGGAGGCGGAGCGCTTGACATTGGCGCCGGCCTCGAACAGGGCGCGGACGGTGTCGATGAAGCGGCCGACCGGCAGGCGCGGCGACCAGCCGTGCTCCAGCGTGGCGCGGGTGATCGTGTCGGTGGCGGCCGCCTTGATCGGCTTGCCGTTCAGCGTCGCGCCATGGCCGCGCCGCGCCAGATAGGTCTCGCCGAGCGCCGGGGCGGCGATGCAGCCGAGTTCCGGGGTGCCGTTGAGGAGGAAGCCGATGGAAATGCACCAGGTGCGGTCGCCATGGGCGAAATTGGAGGTGCCGTCGATCGGATCGACGATCCACACCCGCTCGCTCACCTCGCCGCCGCCTTCCTCGCCCAGCACGCTGTCCTGCGGGAACACTTCGGCGATGCGGGCGCGAATCAGGGCTTCCACCGCCCCGTCGGCCTCGGTGAGCCAGTCCTGGGCGCCTTTCAGCGAGACGGCCATGGCGTCGCGATTGTCGAAATACCGCATGGCAAGGGCCGCGGCTTCGGCCGCAAGTCCTTGAAGGGCAAGAAACCGCAACGTCACGTCCGGATTCAAAGGTGCGCTCATGCTTTCCTCTTACTTAGCCGACAAATATCTGCCATCTTTGTTTTTCCACGTATTCGGCCGATGGAAAAGCGGTTTGTCGGCATCCTGCCGCCATGTTTGACGGCGAGACTTCAGAACGCTCCGTGCCGGACGGTCCCTGGCTCCGGCACGCGCAGCAATGGCGGATGAACATTACGGTTTGACGACGGTTCGGTGTTTGGCGGCGTCCGTCCGGCGGCCCGGAGAGGGGCCGCGAGACCGCCGGCAAAAGACGACAGGTGCCAAGACGACAGGTGCCAAGACGACAGGCACCGACATGACGGGCGCCAAGATGACGGGCAAGAGGACGACGAAGAGATGATGAGTGCGAGTGCGGTCTTCGTGCAGCTTATCGGCGGCGTTGCGCTGCTGATCTGGGCGGTGCGGATGGTGCGCACCGGCGTGGTGCGGGCGTTCGGCTCCTCGCTGAGGGCGGTGCTCGCCTCGGCGACGCGCAACCGGACGACGGCGGCGCTGGCCGGCGCCGGGGTCACCGTGTTGATGCAGAGCGCCACGGCGACGGCGATGCTGCTCACCTCGTTCTCGCGGCGCGGGCTGGTGCCGCTCGCCATGGCGCTGGCGGTGGTGCTCGGCGCCGATGTCGGCTCGGCCATCGCCGCGCAGATCCTGTCGCTCGACGTCTCCTATCTGTGGCCGGTCTTCGTCACCGCCGGCGTCGTCACCTTCCTGTCGATGGAGGCCGACCGGGCGCAGTGCATCGGCCGGGCGCTGATCGGCCTCGGCCTGCTCACCCTGTCGCTGCAGGCGCTGCGGGCGACCGTGGTGCCGCTCACGGAGTCCGAGACCTTCGCGCTGGTGCTCGCCGCGCTCGGCAGCGAGCCGATCCTCGCCGCCATCCTGGCCGCCGGCATCACCTGGGCGGCGCATTCCTCGCTCGCCGTGGTGCTCGTCATCGCCACCCTGGCGCTGACGGGGGCGGTCACGCCGACGCTCGCCATCGCCGCTGTGCTCGGCGCCAATGTTGGCGCGGCCGCAGCGCCCCTGTCGGCCAACTGGGGTGGGCCGCCGGAGACCAAGCGGGTGCCGCTCGGCAACATGCTGATGCGCGGCGCGGTCGCCGCGGTGCTGGTGCCGTTTTCCGGCGTGCTGGCCGATCTCGCCACCAGCCACGGCCTGGTCGGCGCGCGGCTGACCGTCGATGTGCATCTGGCCTACAACATCGTCGTCGCGCTGATCTTCATTCCGCTGGTCGGGCCGGTGTCGCGGCTGCTGGAGCGGCTCGTGCCGGCGGCGGCGCAGCCCGCCGATCCGAAGCGGCCGCGCTATCTCGGCAGCGCCGCCACCGACATGTCGTCGGAGGCGCTGGCCGCCGCCCATCGCGAGGCGCTGGCGCTCGGCGACCGGGTCGAGGCGATGCTGATCCGCTCGATGGAGGCGCTGGAGACCGGCGATCCGAAGCTGATCCGCGAGATCCGCGCCAGCGACGACGCGGTCGACGCGGTCAACGAGGCGATCAAGCTGCATCTGGTGCGCATGTCGCGCAAGGGCATGTCGGAGGAGGATTCCCGCCGCTTCATGGAGATCCTCTCCTTCACCACCAATCTGGAGCATATCGGCGACGTCATCGACAAGCAGCTCCTGGAACTGGCGGAGAAGAAGGGACGCGGCAATCTCGCCTTCTCCTCCGAAGGGCTTGCCGACCTCAAGACCTTCCATTCCCGGGTCGCGTCGAACTTCGCCACCGCGCTCAATGTCTTCGCCACCGGCGATGTCGACCTGGCGCGCCGGCTGTTCGCCGAAAAGACGGCGATCCGCGATCTCGAGCGGCACTATGCCGAGCGCCACTATGCGCGGCTGCGCGACGGGGTGAAGCTGTCGATGGAGACGACCTCGATCCATATGGACGTGCTGCGCGACCTGAAGCGCATCCACGGCCATTTCGTCGTGGTCGCCCAGCCGATTCTGGAGGCCTGCGGCGAGCTGGCCGACACGCGGCTGGTCGCCGCGCCGGCCGGCGGCGCGCGCCGCGACGAGGACGCAGCCTATCGCGGCACCGGCGGCGAACAGCCGGCCTGACTGAGCCGACTGACCGCGCCACCCGCGCGCGCCACCCGACCGGCGGCGCCGATAACCGGACGGGCCGTGCGGGAGCGCGCGGCCCGCCTTCGTTTCGGGCGGGTCTCGCCAGGGTCTCGCCAGGGTCTCGCCGGGGGTTCGCCGGGGATTTGATGGGGGCTTGACGGGCTTCATATATCGACTATTCTCGAAATATGGAAAAGACAGACGCTCTTTCAGCCTTCGCCGCCCTGTCGCAGGAGACCCGTCTCGACGTGTTGCGCCTGCTGATCCGGGCGGGGAGCGCGGGGATGGCGGCCGGCGACATCGCCGCCGCGCTCGGCGTCAGGCAGAACACGCTGTCGACCAATCTGGCGATCCTCACCCGTGCCGGCCTGCTGCGCAGCAGCCGCGAGGGGCGGACGATCCGCTATGTCGCCGATATGGGCGGCCTGACGGCGCTGCTTGCCTTCCTGATGGAAGACTGCTGCGGCGGCGCGCCCGATGTCTGCCGTCCGGTGCTGGCGTCGCTGCCGGCCTGCTGCGCGCCGGACCCCGTGATACGTTAAGGACCCTCATGACCATCGTCATTCACCACAATCCCGACTGCGGCACCTCGCGCAACGTGCTGGAGATGATCCGCGCCTCCGGCGAGGAGCCTGTCATCATCGAGTATCTCAAGACCGGCTGGACCCGGCCGCAGCTACAGGCGCTGTTCGCCGGCGCCGGGCTGACGCCGCGCAGCGCTCTGCGCGTATCGAAGTCGCCGGCCGAGGAGCTCGGCCTCACCGACCCCGCCGTCGACGACGAGACCATCCTTGCCGCCATGCTGGAGCATCCCATTCTGGTCAACCGGCCGATCGTCGTCAGCGAAAAGGGCATTCGCCTGTGCCGCCCCTCGGAAGCCGTGCTTGAGATCCTGCCGAATGCGGCGATCGGCACGTTCCGCAAGGAGGATGGCGAGATCGTCGTCGCCGGCTCCGCTTCCGGTACCGCTTCGGGGGCAGCTTCCGGGGCGGGGGAGGCCGCCTCGTGAGTTCCGTCGCCGATCTTGCCGCCGCCGATCTGCCGAACATCGACTTCTCTCAGATGCGCCGGATCGACCCGGCCGATTACGCCCTGCCGGGCGAGGCCTTCCATCCCCCGCGCATCCTGCTGCTCTACGGCTCGCTGCGTCCGCGCTCCTTCTCGCGCCTCGTCGCCGAGGAGTCCCGCCGCCTGCTCGACTGGCACGGCTGCGAGACGCGGATGTTCGACCCGCGCGACTTGCCGCTGGTCGACGGGGCTGATCCGGAGCACCCCAAGGTGCGCGAATTGCGCGAACTCGCCATGTGGTCGGAAGGCATGGTTTGGGTCTCGCCGGAGCGGCACGGAGCGATGACCGGCCTGATGAAGACGCAGATCGACTGGCTGCCGCTGTCGCTCGGCGGCATCCGCCCGACCCAGGGCAAGACGCTGGCGGTGATGCAGGTCTGCGGCGGCTCGCAGAGCTTCAACGCGGTCAACCAGATGCGCATTCTCGGCCGCTGGATGCGGATGGTCACCATCCCCAACCAGTCCTCCGTCGCCCGCGCCTTCGCCGAATTCGGCGAGGACGACCGGATGAAGCCGTCCTCCTATTACAACCGCATCGTCGACGTCACCGAGGAACTGGTGAAGTTCACGCTGATGGTGCGCGGGCGCTCCAACGCGCTGGTCGACCGCTATTCGGAGCGGGTGGAGACGGCGGCCGAGGTGTCGGCGCGCGTCAACCAGCGCTCGATCTGACGCGGTTTCCACCGCTCTTGCCTGCCGCTGCCGCCCGTGGCGGTCGCGCCCATGCTCTGTCTGGCGCGGTCGCGCCCATGCTCTGCCTGCCGCGGTCGCGCCCGTGCTATCGTCCGGCGCAATCGCGACGGACGCCGCAAGGCGGATCGTCGATAAAGGGCGGAAACGGGTACGGCGGCATGATCGACAAGCTGGAAATGTTCATTGCCTTGGTGCGCGAGCGCCATTTCGGCCGCGCGGCGGAGAGCATCGGCGTCACCCAGCCGACGCTGTCTTCGGCGATCCGCCAGCTTGAGGATCAGCTCAACGTCCAGCTCGTCCATCGCGGCTCGCGTTTCCAGGGGCTGACGCCGGAGGGCGAGCGGGTGCATGCGCTGGCCCTGCGGATCGTCGGCGACATGCGTGCCCTGCGCGAGGAGATGCGCGCCGTGCGCTCCGATCTGGAGGGCACCTTGCGCATCGGCGTCGTCCCGACGGCGCTGCCGATGGTCGCCGATCTCGTCTCTCCTTATGCGCTGCGCCACCCGCGCGTGCGCTTCCAGATCCTGTCGCGCACCTCGGCCGAGATCCTCGAGCAGATGGACCGGCTCGACCTCGATGCCGGCATCACCTATCTCGACGCCGACGCCCGGCGCCGCCGCACCGTGCTGCCGCTCTACGCCGAGCGCTATCGTCTGCTTGTCTCCGTGTCCGATCCGCTGGCGGCGCGCGACCGGATCGGCTGGCACGAGCTCGGCGGCGAGCAGCTCTGCCTCCTGACCCCCGACATGCAGAACCGCGCCATTGTCGACCGGCATCTTGCGGCAGCCGGGGTCACGCCGAAGGCCCAGGTCGAATCCAACTCGATCATCGCCCTCGTCGCCCATGTTATCACCGGCAAATGGGCCTCCGTGGTGCCGGAAAAGCTCGCCGGCATGTTCGTCTCCGCCGGCGCCATCGCCGCCGTGCCGATCTCCGGCGACAGCGCGGATGCGGGAGAGCCGATCGGCCTCGTCATGGTGCAGCGCGAACCGCTGACGCCGCTGCTGGCGACCCTGTCGGAGGTCGCCCGGCAACTTGCCGTCTGAGCGGCGATTGCGACGCGAGTCTCAATTTTCGGGCATTTTGAGAGCGAATTTCGCAAAAATCGTCGCAACCTGAAATTGCGTTCAAGCCTTTGAAAAAACAGAACTTCCTTGTGATTCCGCGAGTTGGGTCGCGCAAGACCGATCCGGCCGGAAAAGGCTGCCGCAAGGGGTTGATCCCCGGCCGTTTGTCGCCCAGCATGACGGCACGGCTGTTGCGAAAGACCGGCAAAGGGGACGGGATGCGGGCGATTGGTTTCCTTCTGACACTGCTTCTTGTCCCCGTCGTCATGCTTGCCGAGGTCGCGTCCGGGTCTGCCTCCGACGACGGCGCCGGCTGGCTGATCGAGAGCTGCACGGCGAGCGGCGACACGCTCAATGTCCGCGCCGGGCCGGGCACCCAGCACCCGGTTCTGGCGACCCTGGAAAACGGCACCGGCCTCCGGGTCCGCTCAGGCAATCCCCGCGACCCGCGATCCTGGCTGCGGGTGGAACTGCTCGACGACCTGCAGGGCGAGGTGCACGGGTTCGAGCTCGACGGCTATGTTCTGGCGCGGCTGACCGTGACCGGCATGTGCCAGGTGCTGCACGATCCGGCGGTGGCTGGCCTTGCCGGATCGCGGATCGGCGGCCGCGACGTCACGCTCGGTCCCTGGGACCCCTACCACGACCTGCATCTCAACAATCCCGATCACCCGCAGAGCCGGCGGGTGCTCGATGTGGCGACGCCCGCCTATGAGGCGATGCTGGTGCGGGAAGGCTATGGCGAGGTGCTGGAGGGCGGCTCGCTCTATGCCCGCGAGGATGCGGAGGAAGAGGAGCGGCAGCGCCAGGCGGCGGCCGCCGCGCCGGCGCCGCTTGCGCCCGCTGCCCGGCCGCAACCTGTGGCCTCCGCCCCGGTCGATGTCTCGGCGCCGCCGGTCTGCGAGAGCCGCCAGCTCGTTCCCTCGGAGCGCGGCCTCGGCCACTTTGTCCTCGCCGACGCCGCTGGCACGCCGCAGGTGCTGTGGACGGCGCTGCGGCCCGATGTCCGGCTCGCGCGCCTCAGCCCGGCGCTGGCCGGGCCGCTGCCGTCCGGCGGCGGCGAAGTCGGGTCCGGCGACCCGGTGCTGCTCCGCGACCAGACCCTCCGCCACGTCGGCGTTTGGACCGGCACCGTCCGCTCCGCCTCCGGTTACCGCGATCAGGCACTGGGTCTGATCGATCCCGGCGGCCCGTCGGGCGGCGAGATCGAGACCCGCGCCCCGTCGCCCGCGGCAGGTCCCCTGCATGCCCATCGTGCTGGCGACGGAAGCCTGATCCTATTGATGCTTAAAGGCTTTTCGGATCGCTCGTTGGTGGCTGTGCGCGCCGGGCGGGCAGGAGGCTGGCAGGTGGAAGAGGTGCAATCCGGCGGTTCTGGCGCCCGGATCGGCCATGTCATTGGCGCCTCGCATCCCAATGGCGACCTGACGGCGATCTGGAGCGAGCCCTTCGCGGACGGGGCAAGCTTGGCCCGGCCGCACCTCTATATGGTGACGCGCGAGGCGGCGTCCGGCCGTTGGGGCGCTCCCGCGCGGATCACTGCGACGGGCAGCGACCGGGTGGCGATGACCAACGGCTATACCGGCGCGGTCGGTCTCGGCGGCGAACTGCTGCTCTGGTGGTCGGATGTGGGGGCGCCGCTGCGGGCGGTTCGGGTCGGCCTTGACGGGGCAGCAATCGGGCCGGTGCTGGAGCCCGAAGGGGCGCACACTCTGCTGGCGGGCGGCGCTTCGCCTTGGGGAGATGCGCTGTTTGTCCTTGAACATCAAAGGGGTAGCAATAGCTGGGTGCGCATCCGGGACGGAGCGATGAGCGCGCCGCAGCCCATCGAGGGGCTGGACATGAAGCGCTCCACCGGGGTGCCGCAGGTCGAGCCGACGCGCGACGGCGGCTTCTGGCTGGTCCAGCGTGGCTGGGGGATCGACCGGATGCTGCGCTTCGACGGCGCTTCGGGTGCCTGGTCGCCGGAGACGCGCAGCGACAACCGTCCGCCGCAGGACGATGCTCGGCTCGAGCGGGCGACCTCGGCCGGGCCCGCCGCTGTCCTGCCGGACGGGTCGCTGGCGCTGGCCACCAACCTGTCGCATCGCAGCGGCGGCGGCCACGACATCCTGCTGCGGATCTGCCGCTGACCGGGCTGTTCTATTGCCGGTCCAGCGGGCGGGGGGACGGATGACCGGGCGGGAGGCCTGCGACAGCGAAAGGGGCTGGCGGGGTGGCCGTGCGATTTATTTTGTCCCCGCGATATGAGGCCTTGTTTTGGTCACCGTTGGCGTCCATATAGGGGCATATCGATCTGGGTTGTCGAACTTTGTTCCTGAGCGCGCGTGGCGCGTGAACGGCGATCTTCCTCTCTCAAAATCGATCTGAACCGTCTGCCGTTTGCTTTTGCTGGGCAGGCATCTACCCGTTCGCGATATGAAAAGGAAATCGCCATGAACACCGGTACCGTGAAGTTCTTCAACACCACCAAGGGCTTCGGTTTCATCGAGCAGGGCGGCGGCAAGCCCGACGTCTTCGTTCACATCTCTGCGGTCGAGCGCGCTGGCATGACCAGCCTCGTCGAGGGCCAGAAGGTCAGCTTCGAGATCGTCACCGATCGCCGCAGCGGCAAGGCTGCCGCCGACAACCTGCAGGCCGCGTAAGGACCTGCAGCGTCGGGACTGACAGGCTTGGCGGACATATCCCCGCCTGTCAGGCGCCCTCAACGGCGACGCCCCGACGAACGCAATCGTGCTTCTGAGCGCTGACCACGGATGTACTGGCAGCACTCATCGAGGCACAAGGGAAGGCCGGGTTCGCCCGGCCTTTTTGCGTTTTGGGGCGATCCCGATCCCTACAGCACCGCGCCGATCTGCCAGGGCACGAATTCGTGGTCGCCGAGGCCCAAAGCCTCGGATTTCGTGCGTTCGCCCGAGGCGGCGGCGATCAGCCGGGCATGGATCTCGCGGCCTTTTTCGGCCAATGAGACGCCGGTTTCCAGCACCTCGCCGGCATTGACGTCCATGTCCTCGCGCATTGCCCGGTAGAGCCGGTCGCTGGTGGCGATCTTCAGGGTCGGGGCCGGTTTGGAGCCGAAAGCCGAGCCGCGCCCGGTGGTGAAGGCAACGAGCTGGCAGCCGCCGGCGATCTGTCCCGTCGCCGAGACCGGGTCGTAGCCGGGCGTGTCCATGAAGACGAGGCCCGGCCCCTTCACCTGTTCGCCGTAGCCGACCACTTCGTTCAGAGGCGTGGCGCCGGCCTTGGCAACGGCGCCGAGCGACTTTTCCAGGATGGTGGTGAGGCCGCCGGCCTTGTTGCCGGGGCTGGGGTTCTGGTCGAGCGAGGCGCCGTTCTGCGCCGCGTAGTCCTCCCACCAGCGGATGCGCTCGATCAGGCGGTCGGCGACCTCCTTTGAGGCCGCGCGCGACAGCAAAAGCTGTTCGGCGCCAAAGATTTCCGGGGTTTCCGACAGGACGACGGTCGCGCCCTGCGCCACCAAGAGGTCGCAGGCGATGCCGAGCGCCGGGTTGGCGGTTATCCCCGACCAGCCGTCGGAGCCGCCGCATTGCAGGCCGAGCTTCAGCGCCGAGATCGGCACCGGCCGGCGGGCGGTGCGGTTCACCTCCGGCAGCAGCTCGTGGACGGTCGCGACGATCCGCTCGATGGTGGCGCGTGTGCCGCCGTTCTCCTGGATCGCAAGGCCGTGGAAGCGGGTCTCCGCGCCGTCCGAATAGAGCGCCTTCATGCGCGCCACCTGCATCACCTCGCAGCCGAGGCCGACGAAAACCGCAGCGCCGACATTGGGATGGGTCGCATGGCCCCACAGCACGCGCTGGAGGATCTCCCAGCCCGGCCCGCTGGACGACATGCCGCAGCCGGTGCCGTGGGCGAAGGCGACGACGCCGTCGATGTTCGGCCAGTCGTCCAGCACGCCGGAGGCGTTGAGGATGTCGGCGGCCCGGCGCACCACGGTCGCCGAGCAGTTCACCGTGGCGACCAGCGCGATCATGTTGCGTGTGCCGGCGCGCCCATCGGCGCGCTGGTAGCCGAGGAAGCTGCCGGCGATATCCCCCTCGGCAAGGCGCGGGATGGCGGCGCGGGCCTCGTCCAGCTTGTCGGAGATGCGGTAGGCGCGCTCATGGGCGCCGATCTCGCAATTGTGCGAATGGACATGCGCGCCAGCGGCAATTTCGTCCGTCGCATAGCCGATCACCTGGCCGTATTTGACCACCGGTTCGCCCGTCGCAATCGCCCGGCGGGCGATCTTGTGCCCGGGCGCGACCGCGGCGGAGAGCGGCGCGCCGAGATTCAGCGGATCGCTGCCGGCCTCCGCGCGGGCGGCAAGCACGGCGACATTGTCGCGCTCCGACAGGACGAGCGGGGGATGGGCGGCGAGGCCGATTTCGTTGTCAGGCATGACGGGTTCCGGGGTGGGAGAGGGCCGTGACGACGCCGCGCAACTCGGCAAGGCCGCGCATGCGTCCGATCAGAGGATAGCCCGGATGGGTGTCGCGGTCGAAGTCCGACAGCAGCACGTGTCCGTGGTCGGGGCGGAAGGGGATTTCCGCGTCCCGCCGGCCCTCGTCCCGGCGGCGGCGCTCCTCGGTGAGCAGTGCTGCGGCGAGCGCCACCATGTCGGTGTCGCCGGCAAGGTGCGCGGCTTCCTCGAAGCTGCCATCCGTTTCCTTCGCCACGTTGCGCAGATGCGCGAAATGGATGCGCGGGGCGAAACGGCGGGCGATGGCCGGTACGTCGTTCGCCGGATTGGCACCGAGCGAGCCGGAGCACAGGGTCAGGCCGTTGGCCGGCGTCTCGTCGCGGCCGAGGATCCAGGCGATATCCTCGGCATCCGAAACGATGCGGGGCAGGCCGAGAATGTCGCGCGGCGGGTCGTCCGGGTGGACGCACAGGCGCATGCCGAGCTCTGCGGCCGCCGGCACCACCTCGTCGAGGAAGCGGGCGAAGTTGGCGCGCAGGGCCTGCGTGTCGATGCCGGCATAGAGCGTCAATGCCCGGCGCAGGGCCGGGATGTCGTAGCGGTCATAGGCGCCGGGAAGGCCCGCCATGATCGCGGCGACGAGCTCCTCGCGCGCGGCTTCATCGCTTGCCTCGAACCACCGGCGGGCGCGGGCGCGCACCTCGTCCGGGTAGTCGTTTTCCGCCCCCTCGCGCTCCAGCATGAACATCTCCAGCGCGCACATGCGCGCGGCATCGAAGCGCAGGCAGGTGCCGCCGCCGCGCACTGGGCTCGCCAGGTCGGTGCGCGTCCAGTCGAGCAGCGGCATGAAGTTGTAGCAGACGGTGAAGATACCCTCGGCCGCAAGGTTGGCGAGCGACTGGCGGTAATTGGCAAAGAGCGGGGCGAGGTCGCCGTCGCCGCGCTTGATATGCTCGTGCACGGGCAGGCTCTCGACCACCTGCCAGGAGAGGTCGAGACCGCTTGCGGCGATCATCGCCTTGCGGGCGGCGATGGCCTGCCGGCTCCAGATTTCCCCGTACGGGATCTCGTGCAGCGCGGTGACGATGCCGCGCGCGCCGGTCTGCGCAATCTCGTCAAGCCCGATGCGGTCGAGCGGTCCGTACCAGCGCCAGCTTTCAAGCATGACAGGCCTCGACCATGGCGCGGGCGCCCCGCTCGGCAAGGCCCGCATGGGCCTCGGTGAGACGGGCGCGGAACGCTGTGTTGCCGGCAAGGCTCGCCGGAAAGATCTCGCGAAGTTCCAGGAGGGCGGCGACTTTTGCTGCCGAGCCTTCGGCTGCATCGCACAAGGCGTTGAGGCGCTCCGCCATCGGGTCGCGCACGTCGATCGGCCGGCCCGAAAGATCGGTGCCGCCGACATAGGTCATCCAGGCGGCGACCGCGAGGATAAGGCCGGACATCGGCCGGCCGGCGGCAAGGCCTTCCGTGAGCTGTCCGAGAATGCGCTGCGGGAGTTTCTGTGAGCCGTCCATGGCGATCTGCCAGGTGCGGTGGCGGATCGCCGGATTGGCGTAGCGCTCTTTCAGCCGGGCCGCATAGGCGGCGAGATCGACGCCGGGCGGCGGAGTGAGGCCGGGCAGGATCTCGTCTGCCCAGAGGCGATCGAGAAAGGCCGAGAAGACCGGGTCGGCGACGGTGTCGGCGATGGTCTCGTGCCCGGCGAGATAGCCGAGATAGGCGAGCGAGCTGTGCGTGCCGTTGAGGCAGCGCAGCTTCATCAGCTCGTAGGGAGCGACGTCAGCGACGAGTTCCGCGCCGCAGGCCGCAAGGTCCGGCCGGTCGCCGCCGACGAAATCGTCCTCGATCACCCATTGGCGGAACGGCTCGTGCAACACCGGGCTCTCGTCGCGGCAGCCGATCAGGCGGGCGACATGGTCGAGATCGGCAGGGCTGGTCGCCGGCACGATGCGGTCGACCATGGTGGAGGGGAACCGGCCTTCCGACGCGATCCACTCGCAAAGGCCCGGGTCGATCCGCTCGGCCAGTTCGAGCACCAGGGCGCGCAGCATCGCGCCGTTGTGGGGGAGGTTGTCGCAGGTCAGCACGGTGAAGGGCTTGATCCCCGCCGCGCGGCGGCGGGCGAGCGCGCGCACCAGGAAGCCGAGCGCGGAAGCGGGCCGTGCCGGCTCGGCAAGGTCCGCGACGATATCGGGATGGGCGAGCGACAGCCGGCCGGTCGCGGGCTCGTGGCAATACCCCTTCTCGGTGACGGTGAGGGTGACGATCCGCGTGGCGGGTGCGGCCATCAGGGCGACCACCGCTTCCGGGTTCTCCGGCGCGACGAGGACGCCGGCCAGCACGTCGACGAGGCGCGGGATTTCCCCGTTGCGGCCGAGCTCCAGCGCGGTATAGGCGAAGTCCTGCGGCGCCAGCCGGTCGCGCTGGTCGGGCCGCTTCAAGGAGACGCCGATGATGCCCCAGTCGCCGCCGGACGCGGCCATCGCCTCGGCGATGTAGAGGGCACCATGGGCGCGGAAGAAGGCGCCGAGGCCGAGATGGACGATGCCGGTGCCGGGGCGGGGGCCTTCGTGGCGCGGTTTCAGGCGGGGCAGGTCAGCGGGCAAGCCAGCCTCCATCGACAGGGATCACCGCGCCGTGCACATAGCGGGCGGCCGGAGAGCAGAGAAAGACAGCGGTGCCGGCAATATCCTCGGGCGCGCCCCAGTGGCCGGCCGGAATGCGGTCGAGGATCGCGGCGGAGCGGTTCGGGTCCTCGCGCAGCGCCTTGGTGTTGTTGGTGGCGATATAGCCGGGCGCGATGGCGTTGACGTTGATGCCTTTTGCCGCCCACTCGTTGGCGAGGATCTTGGTTATCCCCGCAACGCCGTGCTTGGCGGCGGTGTAGGACGGCACGCGGATGCCGCCCTGGAAGGACAGCATCGAGGCGATGTTGACGACCGCGCCGCCCTCGCCGCGCGCCAGCAGGTCGCGGGCGAAGGCCTGGGTCGTGAAGAACAGCGCCTTGAGATTGACGTCCATCACCGCGTCCCAGTCGTCTTCGGTGAAGTCGGCGCTGTCGCCCCGGCGGATGATGCCGGCATTGTTGACGAGGATCGAATGCCCCGTGCCGCCAAAGACGTCGCGGGCCGCCATCGGGTCGGCCAGGTCGAGGGCCAGCGAAGTCGCACGGCCGCCGGCGGCCTCGATCGCGGCGACCGTTTCAATGCAGGAGCGGCGGCCGGCGCAGGTCACTTCCGCGCCGGCTGCCGCCAGTTCGAGCGCGATGGCCTGGCCGATGCCGGTATTGGCGCCGGTCACCAGCGCCTTGCGCCCGGACAGCGAGAAGGAGGTGCTCATTTCATCTCCGCCATGCTGACGAAGTCCATGTCGGTATAGTCGACATTGTCGCCGGCCATCGCCCAGATGAACGTGTAGCTGCCGGTGCCGGCGCCCGAGTGGATCGACCAGGGCGGCGAGATTGCGGCCTCCTCGTTGGCGACGATGAGGTGACGGGTCTGCTGCGGCTCGCCCATCAGGTGCAGGACGCGCTGGTCGTCCGTCATGTCGAAGTATAGATAGGCCTCCATCCGCCGGTCGTGGACGTGGGCCGGCATGGTGTTCCAGACCGAGCCGTCCTCCAGCGTGGTGTAGCCGAGCACGAGCTGGCAGCTTTCCATCACCAGCGGATGGACGAACTGGTTGATGGTCCGCTTGTTGGAGGTCTCGGTGGCGCCGAGCTTCAGGCTGTTGGCCTCCGACAGGCGGATCAGCCGCGAGGGCAGGGTGCGATGCGCGGGGGCGGAGGTGATGTAGAAGCGCCCGCCGCCGGAAAAGGTGACCGGGCCGGTGCCCATGCCGAGATAGAGCACGTCGCCGCGCTCCAGCGTCCAGCTTCTGCCATCCGTCGAGACCTCGCCGGTCGCGCCGATATTGACGACGGCCATCTCGCGCCGCTCCAGGAAGGTGGCGGTGCGGGTTTCCTCGACCTTGTCGAGGGTGAGCTTGCCGGCGCCCGGCACCGCGCCGCCCAGCACGAAGCGGTCGTAATGGGTGTAGACGAGGCGGATCTCGCCGTCGCGGAAGAGGCTCCCGGCATGGAAGTGGCGGCGCAGCTCGTCCGTGTCCATGCCCCTGGCATGGTCCTGGTGGACGGCGTGGCGGGTCTCGACGCTCAGCATGGCGGCTCCTTCAAAGGGGGATGTTCGGGATCAGAGGAAGTCGTCGCGGCGGGGCGTGAAGCCGTCGATCAGGCGCCCTGCCTCGAGGCAGCGGCAGCCGTGCACCGCGTTGGAGGGAATGATGAAACTGTCCCCGGGGCCGACCTCGAACTCCTCGCCGTCAAGCGTGAAGACGAAGCGGCCGCTTTCCACATAGGTCGACTGGATATGCGGATGGCTGTGCAGCGCGCCTTCCGCGCCGGCCTCAAAGGTGAAGGCGACGACCATCATTTGCGGACTGTCGGCAACGACGCGGCGGGTTATCCCCGGTCCGGTCGCAACTTCTGGAAAGGTGGCAAGGGGCGACATGGGGGGTGACATGAACGGGCTCCGGTTCGATCAGTGGAACAGCGAGGGCAGCCAGAGCGACAGGGCCGGCACATAGGTGACGAGCAGCAGGGTTCCGACGGCGGCGAAGTAGAAGGGCCAGATCGACCGCACCGCCTCCCAGACGGTGATCCTCCCGACGGCGCAGCCGACGAAGAGCACGGCGCCGACCGGCGGGGTGCACAGGCCGATGCCGAGATTGAGGATCAGGATGACGCCGAAATGGACCGGATCGACGCCGAAAGCCTGGGCAACGGGCAGGAAGATCGGCGTGGTGATGACGATCAGCGGCGACATGTCCATGAAGGTGCCGAGGATCAGCAGGATGATGTTGATCAGGAGCAGGACGAGAAGCGGGTTCTGGGAGATGTCCTGCATGACGGCGACGAGGGTCGTCGGTACCCGCAGATAGGCGAGCAGCCAGCCGAAGGAGGCGGCGCAGCCGATCACCAACAGCACCATGGCGGTGGTACGCACCGCGGCGGTGGTCGCCAGCACGAAGGTCTGCCAGCTCATGGTGCGGTAGGCGATGGCGGTGATGAACAGGGCATAGACCACGGCGATGCACGAGCTCTCCGAGGCCGTGAAGATGCCGGAGCGCACGCCGCCGAAGATGATGGCGATCAGCAGGATGCCCGGGATCGCGTTGATCAGGAGGTAGCCGACCATGGCCCAGCCCTGGAACGGGTCGATGGGATAGTTGCGCTTCCGGGCGACGTGCCAGGCGGCGAACATCAGCGCCAGCGCCAGCAGCAGGCCGGGCAGGATGCCGGCGGTGAACAGGTCGGCGATGGAGATCCGCCCGCCGGCAGAGATCGAATAGATGATCATGTTGTGCGAGGGCGGCAGCATCAGGGCGATGATCGAGGAGACGACGGTGACGTTGACGCCGTAGGCGACGTCATAGCCGCGCGCCTTCATCTGCGGGATCATCAGGCCGCCGATCGCCGAGGCATCGGCCGCGGCCGAGCCGGAAATGCCGCCGAACAGCACGGAGGCGGTGATGTTGACCTGGCCGAGGCCGCCCCGCATATGGCCGACCAGCGCACCGGCAAGCGCGACGAGGCGGCGGGCGATGTCGCCGCGCACCATCAACTCGCCGGCATAGATGAAGAACGGGATCGCCATCAGCGCGAAGACGGAGACGCCGGAGTTCAGGCGCTGGAACACCACGACCGGCGGCAGGCCGAGATAGACGATGGTGGCGAAGGACGAGACGCCGAGGCAGAAGGCGACGGGCGTGCCGATCAGCAGCAGGGTGGTAAAGGTGCCGAAGAGGATCAACAGTTCCATCGGTCAATCCTCCAGTTCGGTTTCGCCGAAGCGCGCGGTCGGCAGGCCTGCGGCGCGGCGGGCGAGCCGCTCCAGCGAGAACAGGACGATGAGAACGCCGCCGGCGACGAGGGGCAGGAAGTCATAGGCGCCGGAGATGCCGAGCGAGGGCAGCTTGTTGCCGGAGGTCTTGGCGGCAAGCTCGGCGCCGTACCAGACCATGCCGGCGCCGAAGGCGATGACGACCGCGTCGGAGACGGAGTGCAGCGCCAGTTTGACCTTCAGCGGCAGCACGTAGAGCAGCACGTCGAAGGACAGGTGGTAGCCTTCGCGGATGCCGACGGCAGCGCCCAGGAAGATGAACCAGCCCATCAGCATGACCGAGGCAGGTTCCGTCCAGGACTGGCTGTCGTTCAGCACATAGCGGTAGAACACCTGGACCGAAATGAAAGCGGTCATCAGCACCAGGCCCGTTGCCGACAGCCACAGGGCGATGCGGCCGATGATGCCCGTGATCCGCGCGACGGCGCGCATTGTCCCTTGCAAGATGCGTCCTCCCGGCAAGAAGAAGCCCGCGGCGGACCGGCCGCCGCGGGTTCGAAGTCACGTCGGGATCACTCGGTCGCCTGAATGCGGGCGACGAGGTCCTTCAGCTTGTCGGAGGTCACGTATTTCTCGTAGACCGGCTTCATCGCCTCGATGAACGGCGTCTTGTCGATCTCGCTGACGATCTGGACGCCGGCCTCGCGGATCTTGGCTTCCGAGGCTGCCTCGCGCTCGGCCCAGAGCTTGCGCATGTGCGGGACGGAGTCCTTGGCCGCCTGGCGGATGATCTCCTGATCCTCGGCCGAGAGCTTGTCCCAGCTCTTCTTCGACATGACCAGCACTTCCGGGACGATCAGGTGTTCATCGAGCGTGAAGTGGCCGGCAACCTCGTAGTGGCCGGAGCTTTCGAAGGACGGCCAGTTGTTTTCGGCCCCGTCGATGACGCCGGTCTGGATCGAGGAATAGACCTCGCCATAGGGCATCGGCGTCGCGTTGGCGCCGAGCGCGTTGACCATGTCGACGAAGAGATCCGACTGCATGACGCGGAACTTCATGCCCGACAGGTCGGCCATGGTCTCGACCGGCTTCTGGCGGTTGTAGAACGAACGCGAGCCGGCGTCGTAGAAGGCGAGGCCGACGAGGTCATGGGCGGAGAAGGCCTCGAGGATTTCCTGGCCGATCTCGCCGTCCATCACCTTGTGCATGTGCTCGACGGAGCGGAAGATATAGGGCAGCGAGGGAACCTGGGTCTCCTCGATGATGTTGTTGAACGGCCCGAGCGAGACGCGGTTCATGTCGATCACGCCGAACTGGGTCTGTTCGATCGTGTCCTTCTCCTGGCCGAGCTGGGCCGAGTGGAACACCTCGATCTCGATGCGGCCGTTGGAGCGCTCCTTGACGAGCTCGCCCAGATACTTGACCGCCTCGACGGTCGGGTAGCCGTCCGGATGGGTGTCCGAGGACCGCAGGACGATGTTGGCCGCCTGCGCCGTCATGGCCGAGGCGGCGAGCAGCCCGAAGGCTGCCGTCATGGTCTTCCAATGCTTCATGTTCAGTTCCTCCCTAGAGCAGTTTCGCCCGGTCACAGCCTGTAGGCGGCCTTGACCAGAGTGTAGGTGAGGTCGTGTGCGACCTCATATGCCTCGCCTTCGCCGAGCCTCCCGGTGGCGACGAGTGTGGCGAGGAATGCCGCATCCGACCGGCGCGCCACGTCGTGGCGGGCGGGGGTGGAACAGAAGGCGCGGGTGTCGTCGTTGAACCCCACGGTGTTGTAGAAGCCGGCGGTCTCCGTCGCCATCTCGCGGAACCGGCGCATGCCTTCCGCGCTGTCGTGGAACCACCAGGGCGGGCCAAGACGGAGCACCGGATAGGCACCGGCGAGCGGCGCCAGTTCGCGTGCGTAGGACGTCTCGTCCAGCGTGAAGAGGATGATGGTGAGGCCGGGCTCGTGGCCGACCGCGTCGAGCAGCGGCTTGAGCGCGCGGACATAGTCGGTGCGGGTGGGGACGTCGAAACCCTTGTCGCGGCCGTGCCGGGCCATCACGGCAGGGGAATGGTTGCGGAAGGCGCCGGGATGGATCTGCATCACCAGCCCGTCATCGAGGCTCATGCGCGCCATCTCGGTCAGCATGTGGCCGCGGAACCGGTCGGCTTCCTCCGCCGTGCAGCGCCCGGCCAGCGCCCTGTCGAAGAGGGCGGCAGCCTCGGTGGGCGACAGGTCCTCGGTGCGGGCGCTGGGCACGCCGTGGTCGGTGGCGGTGGCGCCATGGTCCTTGAAGACGGCGCGGCGCGCCCGATGGGCGGCAAGGTAGCCGGACCAGGTCGTCGTCTCCTCGCCGGTGATCTCGCCGAGCCGGGCAACGTTTGCGGCAAAACCCTCGAATTCTGGATCGGTGACCGCGTCCGGCCGGTAGGCGGTGATGACCCGGCCGCCCCAGCCGCTGTCGCGGATTGCGCGGTGATGCTCCAGCGGATCCAGCGCGGATTCCGTGGTGGCGATGACCTCGATGTTGAAGCGATCGTAGAGGGCGCGCGGCCGGAACTGCGGCCGGGCAAGGCAGTCGGCGATGTGGTCGTAGATGCGCGTCGCGGTCTCAGGGCCGAGCGGCTCGTCGATGCCGAAGACCTCCTGGAAGGAATGGGTCAGCCAGAGCGCGGAGGGCGTGCCGCGGAACAGGTGGAAGTTGTCGGCGAACAGTTTCCAGATGCGGCGCGGGTCGCGCTCGCTGGCGCCGCCGTCGACCCTCGGCACGCCGAGATCGGTCAGCGGGATGCCTTGCGAACCCAGCATGCGGAAGACGTAGTGGTCCGGCACGACGAAGAGCTCGGCCGGATCGGGGAACGGCTCGTTCAGCGCGAACCAGGCCGGGTCGGTATGGCCATGCGGGCTGACGATCGGCAGGTCGCGGATGGTCCGGTAGATGTCGCGGGCAAGGCCACGCGTGCGCGGCTCCACCGGAAACAGCCGGTCCTCGTCCAACAGCGCCATTCCGATCCTCCCTGCCTCCCCCTGTCGCGTTCTCGCATCTCATTCTTGGGGTGGCGTGCTAACTAGTAATCTAATATGTTAGTCGGCAAGTTGAGTCAACGCCTCCGAACAACGACGGCGGCGAATTGTCAAACGGGGCGGCAGTCGCTAGGACGGGCCTCCCGGCAAATGCCGGAAAACCGGCGCGGACGACACGTCCGGCAGCGCGGCGGTTCCGTATGCGGCTTCGGATCATCCGGAGGCGGACAGGGCGGCCGCAGGGAGGGCAGGGGAATGACGGAACAGATCAAGCTCAGGACGCTCGACATGACCCGCGTGCCGTCCGTGACCGATCTGGTCTTCGCGGAACTCTACAACCGGGTGGTCGGGCTCGACCTGTTGCCCGGCACCAAACTGTCGGAGGCGGAAGTCGCCAAGCAGATGGGGGTCAGCCGGCAGCCGGTGCGCGACGCCTTCTACCGCCTGTCGCAGCAGGGCTTCCTGCTGATCCGCCCGCAGCGCGCCACGGTGGTGACGCCGATCTCCGTGGAGGCGGTCCACCGGGCCCGCTTCATCCGCACCGCGCTGGAACTCGAGACCGTGCGCGCGGCGATGGCCAATATCCGCCCCGAGCATTTCGGCGAGTTGGAAGACCTGATCGGCGAGCAGGAAAAGGCGGCGGACCGGGATGATCGCGCCGGCTTCCACGCGCTCGACGACAGTTTCCACAACCGGATCTGCGAGATTGCCGGACAGGGGCATGTCTGGGCGCTGATCCGCGACCACAAGGCGCATATGGACCGGGTGCGCTACCTGTCGCTGGAGAACGGCGCAAGGCTGGCGATGGAGGATCACGTCTCCATTCTGGAGGCGGTGCGGGCCGGCGACGAGGTGGCGGCCGTGGCGCGGATGCGCTCGCATCTGGGACGGATCGCCGGCATCATCGACGACATTCGCGCAGCGCATGGCGCCTATTTCGATCCCGACGAGGCGTGACGCCGCCGGGCCAGCCGGTCAGGTCATGCGGCCGCGCGCGGCGATGTCGATCTCCTCGACGCCGCCATCGGCCGCCAGCAGCCAGGCGCGGTCGAACAGGTTCGTCACCACGCAGCAGTGGTTGGGCACGATGCGGACGCGGTCGCCGACGGCAAGGCTGCCGGCGGGGATTTCGACCACCGCATGCTCCTCGCTGAGCGCGGCGATCTGCGCCTCCGGATGGCCGATGATGGTGCCGTGGCCGGTGAGGCCGAGCAGATCGGAGGACAGCGCCTTGGAGCCTGCATCGAGCACGGCGCGGGTCGGCGTCGGCCGGCTGACGACGGTGGCATGCACCGTCAGGGCGCAGTCGTCGAGGGTGCAGGCGCCGCGCTCGACCAAGGAGCGATCGTTGTAGATATAGGTGCCGGCCCGGTATTCGGTGACGAGGTTGCGGGACCCGCCCTTCGCCTCGCCCGCATGCCACATATCCGGGGAGCCGCCGCTGGAAATTTCCGGACATTCGAGGCCGTGCGCGGCGAGCAGGCCGAGCGCCTCGCCCATGAAGCGCTCGACATTGCCGGCCTTACCGGGGGCCGGATAGGTCATCAGCCCTGCGAAGACGAGGCCGGGCGCAGCCTTGATGCGGGCGGCGAGATCCACCGCTTCCTCTGGCGTCTGGACGCCGCAGCGTCCCGCGCCCGTGTCGCATTCCACCATCACATGCAGCGTTGCCGCACTATCCGCGAAGGCGGAGGCCAGACCGTCCACCGTCGTCCCGCTGTCGGCGACGACGGCAAGACGGGCGATGCGCCCGGCGAGCGCCTTCAGCCGCTGGAGCTTGGCCTCGCCCAGGATGTTGAAGGTGATGAGGATGTCGTCGATGCCGGCATCGGCCATCACCTCCGCCTCGCCGATCTTCTGGCAGGTGATGCCGCGCGCGCCGGCCGCGATCTGCGCCTTGGCGAAGCGCGGCAGCTTGTGCGTCTTGATATGCGGCCGGCTCTTGAGGCCGAGCCGGTCGCAATGGGCCTGGAAGCGGGCGATGTTGGCGAGCGCCACCGCCTCGTCCAGCACGAGGGCGGGGGTCTCCGGCTGGAAGGGCGCGTCGGCGGTCATGGCGTGGTTCCGTTCGTCTCAGGCGGCGTGGGGATCCTCGACGCGCGGCCAGATGGCGCGCGTGAGGGTGTGGTAGGTGTTGGTCGCCGGATCGTTGGGGTAGGGCCCGTCGACCGCCGCATAGAGGATGTCGAAGGCGATCCGCGAGAAGGCATCGTGGAAGTGATTGGTCGACTTCACAACCAGGATCTTCATCGCCGCCGGGTCGATCCCCATGTTGGAGAAGGCGTCCGGGCTGAAGATCTGCGATCGTACCGTGTTGAGCACGACGCGCAGGCCCTTGATGCGGATCGTTACCGAATCGCCCAGCGGCACCACGCTGGTGCCGAAGCTCTGCACGGCGTTGCGCACCACCTTCTCCACCGTCACCTCGGCATCGATGGGTTCGCCGGCGGCGGCCGACATCTTGCCGCCGAAGCGCAAGGGCAGCGTCGCGCCTTCGCCGGCGGAAATGCAGGTGCGCACCGCGACCGGGTCCCAGATCGAGGCGAGGGCGGCGTCCGTGAGCCCGCGCGCGATCATCTCGCGCAGCACGATGGTGGAATCGCCCGGCACGCCGCCGCCCGGATTGTCCCACACGTCGGCGATGACCACCGGATGGCCGCCGATCTCGGCCGCCCTGTCGAGTGCCTCAGCCGGGGTGAGGAAGTCCGGACGGGTGCGGCCGCGGAAGGAGAAGAGCTCCATGCCGAGTTCGCGCGCCAGCCGGTCGCCCTTCGGGCGGTCGCCGTCGGTGATGACGACGAGGCGGGAGCCGAGATCCGGCACATCGGCGGCCATGAAGCCGTGGATCACCGAGACAGACAGGACGCCGTCGTGCCCCTCCAACGCCTTCAGCTTGTCGATGAAGCCGCGCATCGGTTGGCGGCTGGTCGGCAGCACTTCGATCATCCGGCAGTCGAAGACGGAGATTTCCGGTGTCACCTCGCCGACCGATGTGCGGTGGGCGAGATCGACGAGGCTCTCGGCGGCGATGACGAAATCGGTGTGCGGGAATTCCTTGAAGGCGACCAGCAGGTCGGCATTGGTGGTGCGCTTTGCCGAAAGGTGACTATGCGGATCGAAGGTGGCGCCGACGATCGTGTCGGGGCCGACAATGGCGCGCACCGCCTCCAGGATCTCCCCTTCGCAGTCGAGGCAGCCGTCGGCGACCATCGCGCCATGCAGGCCCAGCAGCACGATGTCGAGCGGCAGCGCGGCGCGGATCTCGGCCAGCATCTGGTTGCGCAGCAGCTCCCAGGTGCGGGCGTTGACGAGCCCGCCCGGCTCCGCCCAGGTGGCGGTACCCTCAATCACCTGCCAGCCGTACTGGCGGGCACGCTCACGGGCGACCGGAAACACCGCGCTGCACAGCGTCGGCGTCGCCGGATGTTCGCCGGGGCCGGCATAGAAACTGTCGCGGAAGTCCTGCAGGTCGGTGCGCAGGGGCGAGAAAGTGTTGGTCTCCGTTGCCAGGGACCCGACGAATACGCGTTTCATTTCGGCCATCAGGCGGCCTCCCCGAGAAGCTGGCCGGCATGGTGGCAGGCACTGGAACGTCCGTTGCCAAGGTCCACCGGACCGGGCCGCGTCGAACGGCAGATGTCGGTGGCGAGCGGGCAACGCGGATGGAAGGCGCAGCCGGAGGGCGGCGAGGCGGCACTGGCCGGTTCGCCGAGATCGACGACCGGTTGCCGGCCCGGCCGGATGCGCGGGATGGAGGCGAGCAGCAGGCGCGTGTAGGGATGCGCCGGCTTCTCGAAGATGGCGGCTTTCGGCGCCGTCTCGACGATGCGGCCGAGATACATGACGGCGACGCGGTCGGAGATGTGCCGCACGACGCCGAGGTCATGGGAAATGAACAGCATCGAGATGCCGCTGTCGCGCTGCAGGTCCTTGATGAGATTGAGCACCTGCGCCTGGATCGATACGTCGAGCGCGGAGACAGCCTCGTCGGCGATGACGAGGCGCGGCTCGACGATCATCACCCTGGCGATGCCGATGCGCTGGCGCTGGCCGCCGGAGAACTCGTGCGGATAGCGGGTCATCACCTTCGGATCGAGGCCGACCTTCACCAGCGTGTCGGAGATGCGCGCGCGCACCTCCTCGCGGGTGCGGGCAAGTCCGTGGATGCGGACCGGCTCGGCCAGCGTCTGCTCGATGGTGAGGCGCGGGTTGAGCGAGGCGAAGGGGTCCTGGAAGATCATCTGGATCTCGCGCCGCAGCGGCCGGAAGGCTCTGGCCGAAAGCCCCAGAATGTCGTGGCCGCGGAACAGCGCCTCGCCGCTCGTCGCCGGCTCGAGCTTCGTCAGCGTGCGCCCGACCGTGGACTTGCCGCAGCCGCTCTCGCCGACGATGCCCAGCACCTCGCCCTCGGCAAGGTCGAAGGAGACGCCGTCGACTGCCTTGAGGACGCGCTTTGGCCCCGGCAACACGCCGGTGGAAGGCGCGCGGAAGGTGAAGTGGGTCTTCAGGTCGCGGACCTGGAGGAGGGAGGCTGCGTCGGTCATGCGTCCGGCTCCAGCGGGTAGTGGCAGCGGGCGAAATGGGCAGGCGCGAAGGCGGTGAGCGCCGGCTGGTCGCTGTCGCAGCCGGCTCCTGCCCGCGCGCAGCGCGGATGGAAGGCGCAGCCGGTGATGGTCTCGTCGAGCGTCGGGACACGTCCGGGAATCGCGGACAGCCGGTCGACGTCCTCATCGGCTTCGGGAATCGAATCCAGCAGGCCGCGCGTGTAGGGATGACGCATGTCCTGGAACAGCTCGCGCGCACCCGCCGTCTCGACCACGCGGCCGCGATACATCACGGCGATGCGGTCGCAGGTCTCGGCGATGACGCCAAGGTCATGGGAGATCAGCATGACGCCCATGCCGGTGTCCTTCTGCAGTTCGACGATCAGCTTGAGGATCTGCGCCTGAACGGTGACGTCGAGGGCCGTGGTCGGCTCGTCGGCGATCAAGAGGCGCGGCGAGCCGGCGAGCGCCATGGCGATCATCACGCGCTGGCGCTGGCCGCCGGAAAGCTGGTGCGGGAAGCTGTCGATGCGTCCGGCCGGATCGGGGATGCGGACCATGGTCAGCAGTTCCAGCGCCCGGTCGCGCGCTGCCCGGCGCGACATTGGCCGATGCTCGCGGATCGCCTCGATGATCTGGTCGCCGATCCGGTAGACCGGATTGAGCGAGGTCATCGGCTCCTGGAAGATCATCGACATCTCGTTGCCCATGATCGCGCGGCGCTCGCGCGGCGACAGACGCAGGAGGTCGCGGCCGCGGAAGAAGATCTCACCGGCAAGAACGCGCACGGGCGTTCCCTCCAGCAGGCCCATGATGGCGAGCGAGGTGAGGCTCTTGCCGCAGCCGCTCTCACCGACGATGCCGAGCGTCTCGCCGGTCGAGAGGCTGAGCGAGAGGTCCTGCACCACCGGCAGGAGGCCGTCGGGCGTGGCGACGCCGAGCGTCAGGCCGCGCATGTCGAGCAGCAGGTCGTCCGTAGTTCCATTCGGGCGCGTCATCTCACACCCCCTTGATGTCGTTGCGGAACCGCGGGTCGATGCTGTCGCGCAGGGCATCGCCGACCAGGTTCATGGAAAAGACGGAGAGGATGATCAGGGCGCCGGGGAACAGCAGCAGCCAGGAGGCCCGGGTGACGTAGATGCGCGATTCCGACAGCATGTTGCCCCAGCTCGGCACTTCCGGCGGCAGGCCGAGACCGAGAAAGTCGAGGGCCGCGGCCTGCAACTGGGCGAAGGCGAAGATGAAACTCGCCTGCACCAGGAGCGGCGAGACGAGGTTCGGCAGGATGTGGCGGAACAGGATGCTGGCATGGCCGGCGCCGGAGCAGGTGGCGGCATCGACGAAGACCTCGCCCTTCAGCTTCAAGGTCATGCCGAAGAGGATGCGGGCGGTGGTGGTGGCATAGACGATGCCGATCACGATCACCGTGTTGACGACGCTGCGCTCCAGCAGGGTCATCAGCACGAGGGCGAGCAGCAGCGCCGGAAACGCCATCAGCACGTCGACGATGCGCATGATCACATGGCCGAGGCGGGTGAAATAGGCCGAGATCATGCCGGCAAGGCCGCCGGCGACCAGCGCCACGACGACACTGCCGAAGCCGATGACGATGGCCATGCGGGCGCCATAGAGACTGCGCGAGAAGCTGTCGCGGCCGAAGTGATCGGTGCCGAACAGATGCTCCAGGCTCGGCGGCGACAGGCGCACAAGCGGATCGAACTCCAGCGGATCGTAAGGGGCGACAAGCGGGGCGAAGATCGCGGCGAGCGCGACAAGGATCAGCCAGCACAGTCCGGCAGTGGCGAGCCAGCGCCCGCGGAAGATGCGGCCCATGGTGAGGATCGCGGTCATGCCTCAGCTCCCTGGCTTTGCGGCTTGAGAGAACGGGTCCGGGTCATTTCAGCGACACCCTGGGGTCGAGGCGCGCATAGGCGAGGTCGACCAGAAGGTTGATGACCATGTAGAGGACGACGATCACCAGGATGACGCCCTGGATGACGGGATAGTCACGGCGCAGGATCGACTGGACCACGAGGCGGCCGATGCCGGGCAGCGAGAAGACGGTTTCGGTCACCACCGCCTCGGAGACGAGGGCGGCGAAGGTGAAGCCGAAGGCGGCGGCAACGGCGATCAGCGCGTTGCGGAACACGTGCTTCACCGAGACCTTCCACGGGGCGAGGCCCTTGGCGCGGGCGGTGCGCACATGGTCCTCGCGCTGCACGTCGAGCATGGAGGCGCGCACCAGGCGGATGATCAGCGCCGCGTTGGGCGCGGCGAGGGTGAAGCTCGGCAGCAGCAGGTAGCGCAGGTTGGCAAGCCCGCCCGTGTCGCGGATCGAGGGATAGCCGGACGAGGGCAGCCAGCCGAGTGTCACCGAAAAGATCAGGATCAGGTAGAGACCGAGCCAGAAGGTCGGCACGGAAGCAAAGAGCATGGCCCCGCCCGAGGTGACCTGGTCGACCCAGGTGCCGCGATAGCTGGCGGCGATGACGCCGATCGGCACGCCGAGGATGACGATCCAGACCATCGTCATCAGCGCGAGCAGGATCGAGGTCTCTGCGCCGTCGGCGATCACCGCGGTGACGGGGATGCGAAAGAAGATCGAGGTGCCGAGGTCGCCCTGCAGCACATTGCCGAGCCACAGCAGGTATTGGGTGTAGAGCGGCTGGTCGAGGCCGAGCTCGCGCGTCAGGCTGGCGATCTCCTCGGGCGTGGCGCTGTCGCCGAGCAGGACGGCAGCCGGATCACCGGGGATCAGGTGCACGAAGAGGAAGACCAGCAGCGAGGCGGCGAGCAGCGTCGGCACGAGCGTCAGCAGTCTCCGCAGGGCATATCCGAGCATGAGCGTGACTTTCCGCGAAATGTCGGGAGGCGGCCAGCCCGCCCCCGGCCTGTTGCGAGTGTCGCCCTAGGGACGGAGTTTCGCAAAGGCCGGAGGGGGCCGAGAGGACCGTGCGTTACTTCGAGACGTTCCAGAAGTGCGGCCAGATCAGGGTTGCTTCGCCGAGGCCCTTCAGCTCCGGGGAGGCGATGTTGTAGGTGTAGACGTCACCGGTCTTCATGGTCGGGACTTGCTCGTAGATCAGCGCCTGCAGCTCGCCCCACAGCTTCTGGCGCTCCGCCGGATCGGCCGAGGCGGTGAACTTCTCCGCCAGTTCGGTCTTTTCCGGGGTGGTCCACCAGCCGGGATAGGTCGGGTTCATCACCGAGATCAGGATCGGATCCGGCACGAAGCCGTGATGGGTGAAGAACAGGTCCCACTGGTCCGGCTCGCCGCGCTTCTTGATGAGCGTTGCCCAGTCATAGACCTGCAGGTCGATGTTGAAGCCGGCCTGGGCAAGCTGCTTGGTATAGACGATCGCCGTGTCGTAGTGGAACGGGTAGTTGGTCGACACCATGAACTTGATCGGCTCGCCGTTGTAGCCGGCTTCCTTGGCCAGCTCCCTGGCGGCGGCCGCGTCGCCCTTGCTGAAGTTGTCAGCACCCGATTCGGTGTACCAGACGTTGCCCTGCGGCATGAACGAGCCGTTGGCACGCCACAGCTTCTCCGGACCGATGGCGACCTGGAGCGCCGGCGTCTTGTTGATCGCCGTCTGGATGGCGCGGCGCAGGGCGAAGTTCTCCTTCAGCGGGCCTTCCTTGGAATTGAGGAAGACGAGACCGAAGATCGGGCCGCCGTTGAGGATCGTCGTGACGTCCGGGCTGGCATCGAGGGCGTCGAACAGATCGCCCGGGATGGTCTCGGCATAATCGTAGTCGCCGGCCTGGAGGCCGCTGACGCGGGTGCCGACATCGGGAACCGGGATGAAGCGCAGCGCATCGAACTCGGCCTTACGGGCGCCGCCATAGCCGTTTGGCTCGCCTTCGGGCGAATCGTAGTCGTCGAAGCGGACGAGCTCGACATGGCGGTTGGGCTGCCATTCGCCGAAGCGGTAGGGGCCGGTGCCGATGTAGTTTTCCGGCGCGATCGGCTCCTTGCCGGCGCCTTCCATGACGGAGGCCGGATAGATCGCCGGACCGCCATTGATGAAGGCCAAAAGGTTCTTCCAGGGGCCGAACGGCTTCTTGAGGCGCAGCGTGACCTCGTGGTCGCCGGTCGCCTCGATGCTCTCGACATTCGAGAACAGCAGGCTGCCGCGCGAGCCGAACTCGCCCCAGCGCTTCAGCGAAGCGACGACGTCGGCCGAGGTCATGTCGGTGCCGTTGTGGAAGGTCACGCCCTGGCGCAGGGTGATGACGATGGTGCGTCCGTCATCTTCCAGACGGTCGCTCTCGGCGAGCAGCGGCACCGGCGAATTGCTGGCGTCGAAGGTGTAGAGACCCTCGAACATGTGATGGGCGATAGTCGTCGACAGATCCGAGGTGACGACATGCTGATCAAGGCTCGGCGGCTCGCCGACGGTGGCGTAGCGCAGGGTGCCGGCCGCGAAGGCGGTGCTGGCCATGGATGTCGCGATCGCCGCGGCGAACACGGTTTTCCAGTGGGTGCGTCGGAACATTCCACTCCTCCAAATACAGGGTCCTCTGGGTAGCTCGGATGATCCATGCCGGCGTGCATCCACCGACCGGTCACCCCACGATCCGCCGTGTCTGCGCCGGCTGTTCGTTGTGTAAAAAATTTTCATAATCTGCCGAAACTGTCAAACGGGAATTTGAATTTCCCGCTAAACTGCGGTAGATAATGAAAGAAACTTTCATATAGAGCTGAGGATTTCCATGACCAAGGGCATCATCCGTCACGATACCGCCGATCTCGCCGCCGGCGGCCAGAAACGTCCCTTCGCCAAGGCGGTGAGCGCCGGCGGTTTCGTCTACGTCTCCGGCCAGGTGCCGGCGGAGGGCGGAGAGATCATCGCCGGCGGCATCGTCGCGCAGACGGAAAAGGTGATCGAGAACATCAGGTCGGTGCTGGCGTTGGCCGGCTGCGGGCTGGAGCATGTGGTCAAGGTCAATGTCTGGCTGGACGATGCCCGCGACTTCTCCAGCTTCAACGCCGTGTTCGAGCGGCATTTCGGGGCGCATCCGCCGGCGCGCTCCACGGTGCAGTCGCCGTTGATGGTGGATGCGAAGGTCGAGATGGATGTCATCGCCTACAAAGCCGACTAGTCTGGTTTCCGAAACCGGGGCGGATGGCAGGGAAGGGTCCGGGGGCGTGGCCAAGGTGATCGACATCATCGCGCAGCTCAGGCGGCTCGACGGCGCCTTCCCCAAGCGCGAGCAGCGGGTTGCCGACTATGTGCTGGCGAACCTGGAGACCATCGCCTATCAGCGCCAGAGCGAGATCGCCAATGGGGCGGGCGTGTCGGATGCCACGGTCAACCGGTTCTGCCAGACGCTGGGCTGCGACGGGTTCAAGGATTTCAAGATCCGTCTTGCCCAGAGCGTCGCCGTTTCGCTGCAATATATGGACGTGCAGGCGCCCGACAGCGGGTCGTTTTCCGACGCGCTGGTGGCGCAGGTGTTCGGCGCGCTGATGGACACGCTGAACCGGGCGCGGGCGCAGCTCGATCCGCTGGCCCTGGAGGCGGCGATCGACCTTTTGGCCGGGGCGCGGCGGATCGTCTTCTTCGGCGTCGGCGGCGGTTCGGCCAATGTGGCGCGGGAGGGGGCAAACCGCTTCTTTCGCCTCGGCGTGCCGGCGGAGGCGCATTCGGACGGCTACCTGCAGCGGATGATTGCCTCGACGCTGGAGCGCGGCGACGTGGTCTTCGCGATCTCGGCGAGCGGGACGCCGGCCGAGCTGCTCGACAGCGTCGCCATCGCCCGCCAGTACGGCGCCCAGACGCTGAGCCTGACCAAGGCCGGCTCGGATCTGGCCGCCGCCACCGACATCGCGCTTGGCCTCGATCTGCCGGAAGACCAGGACATCTACAAGCCGAGCGCCTCGCGGCTCGCCTATGTGGCGATCATCGACGTGCTGGCCGCCGGTGCCGCGCGCAAGCGGCCCGAACGTGTGCGCGAATACCTGCGCCGGATCCGCACCTCGCTGGTGCCGCTGTCCAAGGATGTGGGCCCCAAGCCCATCGGCGACTGAGCGGCTGGCCTGCCGTTCGGTGTTTTTCCACCAGCCCGCGCTGCGCTGCAGCAAAGTTTGATTGAACAATTTTATGGCATGCGCATTATGTGGGCATGCGTGAGCAGCTCGCCATTCTTGTGATCGATACGAACCGGATCCGCTCGTCCATCATCGAGCAGGGATTGCGCGATGCCGGGCATGAGCGGGTGATCGTTGTCGACGGCATGGACGGCCTGGTGCGGAAGATTACCGAGATCGATCCGGATGTGATCGTCATCGACCTGGAAAACCCCAATCGCGACCAGCTCGAGCATATTTTTCAGGTCTCGCGCGCGGTCCGCCGGCCTATCGCCATGTTCGTCGACCGCTCCGAGGCCGGCGCCATCGAGGCGGCGGTGGACGCGGGCGTCTCCGCCTATGTGGTGGACGGGCTGAAGCGCGAGCGGGTCAAGCCGATCCTCGACATGGCGATCAGCCGCTTCAATGCGTTCAACCGGCTGTCGCAGGAACTGGAGGCGGCGCGCAACGAACTGGCCGAGCGCAAGACCATCGAACGGGCCAAGGGCATCCTGATGCGCAACCGCGGCATCGGCGAGGACGAGGCCTATCGGCTGCTGCGCAAGACGGCGATGAACCAGGGCCGCAGGATCATCGAGGTGGCGGAAGGCCTCGTGATCTCCGCAGGGCTGCTGGAGAAACGGGACGAGGCATGAGGCGAGCGGACGGCGACACGGTGATTGCGGGCTTCATCCCGCTTCTCGACAGTGCGCTGCTGGTGACGGCGGCGGAGCGGGGCTTTGCCGCGCGCGAGGGAGTGATCCTGAAGCTGGTGCGCGAGACCTCCTGGGCCAATATCCGCGACCGCATCGCCATCGGCCATTTCGACGTTGCCCATATGCTGGCGCCGATGCCCATTGCCGCGTCCCTGGAAATCACCTCGCTCGCCGTGCCGATGCTGGCACCGATGACGCTGGGGCTCGGCGGCAATGCCATCACGGTTTCCAACATCCTGTGGCAGCGCATGTGCGACCACGGCGCGCCTCGCGACGGCGATCCGGCCGGAACGGGTCGGGCGCTCAAGGCGGTGATCTCTGCATCCGGCGGGAGCGCCCCGCTGCGCTTTGGCGTCGTGCACCCGTTCTCGGGCCACGCCTACGAGTTGCGCTACTGGCTTGCGGCCGCCGGCATCGATCCGGACAGGGACGTGGAGATCACCGTGCTGCCGCCGCCGCTGATGGCGGACGCACTGGCGGCCGATCGGCTCGACGGCTATTGTGTCGGCGAACCTTGGAACACGGCGGCCGTCCTTGCCGGCACAGGCCGCATCGTCACCACCAAGGCGGCGATCTGGCCGAAAAGCCCGGAGAAGGTGCTGGGCGTGACGCGCAAATGGGCCGCGTCGAATTCCGACCTGCTGGCGGCACTGATCCGGGCACTGGCGGGAGCGGCAACGTGGTGCGCCGACCCGCAGAACCATCGCGAGCTGGCGGAACTGCTGTCCGGACCGGACTATCTCGACTGTCCGGCGGAGTATTGCCGTCCGGCACTGTCGGGCGAACTGCTGCTGTCGCGCGACGAGCCGCTTTCACGCCCGGATTTCCTGTCCTTTGCGGGGCAGGCCGCGCTCAGCCCGCAGCCTGCCTACGCGCTGTGGTTCTACAGCCAGATGCTCCGCTGGGGACAGGTAACGCACAGCGCCGAGCGCGAGGCGAGGGTGCGGGCGACCTATCGCCCCGATCTGCTGGAGGCCGCGACGGGTCTGCGGGCCGAAGCCGCGAGCCTCACCTTCTTTGATGGCGTGGGCTTCGATCCCGATGCGGTTGCCGACTATGCGGCAGCCTTCCCGGTCCGCGCCTGACGCCCTTTCCCTTTCGTATTCGCGCCACCGTTTCTTGTTGCGCTGCACAAGGATTGGTCACCTGCCTGTGCGAAGTGCCCGGGCTTTCGGCGCCTGTGGATCTGCCCGGTTTTCAGGTGTTGCGATTCTCTCTGTGAAATCAATTTACTGTCGGGAAATCCGCAACTGGCACGCCTCCTGCAAGGGAAACAACGTGCCAAAGATGGCCACGACATAGCACGCCCAAGGACGGGCGTTCCGGCAAAGCCGCCGTTGAGACCAGCCAGCGCCCTCCCGCGCCTTGCGTCTCGACGGCGGCTTTTTTGTTGGCCCGAGGCCGATCTCAGAGGGACGGCCCGAGCAGAGGGAGAAGAGACGTGATGCAGATCCCGCACCCTGTCCGCCGCGCGGCCATCGGCCTTCTGGCGTTCGCCGCGATCCTGCCGGCGAGCGCACAGGCCGACATGCTGATGGTCGAGAAGGACGAGCTGAAATTCGGCTTCATCAAGCTGACCGACATGGCCCCCCTGGCGATCGCCTATGAGAAGGGGTTCTTCGAGGACGAGGGGCTGTTCGTCACCCTGGAGCCGCAGGCCAACTGGAAGGTGCTGCTCGACCGGGTGATCACCGGCGAACTCGACGGCGCCCACATGCTGGCGGGCCAGCCGCTGGCGGCGACCATCGGCTTCGGCACCGAGGCGCATATCGTCACGCCCTTCTCGATGGACCTCAACGGCAACGGCATCACCGTCTCCAACGAGGTGTGGCAGATGATGAAGCCGCATCTGGAGATGCAGGCCGACGGCAAGCCGGTGCATCCGATCCCGGCAAGCGCGCTGAAGCCGGTCGTGGAGGCTTTCCGCGCGCAGGGACGCCCGTTCAACATGGGCATGGTCTTCCCGGTCTCGACCCACAATTACGAACTGCGCTACTGGCTCGCCTCCGGCGGCATTCATCCCGGCTTCTACTCCACCTCCGACATTTCCGGGCAGATCAAGGCCGAGGCGCTGCTGTCGGTGACGCCGCCGCCGCAGATGCCGGCAACGCTCGAGGCCGGCACGATCAACGGCTACTGCGTCGGCGAGCCGTGGAACCAGCAGGCGGTGTTCAAGGGCATCGGCGTGCCGGTTATCACCGATTACGAGATCTGGAAGAACAATCCGGAGAAGGTGTTCGGCCTGACCAAGGCCTTCGTCGACGAGAATCCAAACACCGTCCTGGCGCTGACCAAGGCGCTGATCCGCGCTGCCATGTGGCTGGACGAGAACGACAACGCCAATCGCATGGAGGCGGTCGAGATCCTGTCGCGGCCCGAATATGTCGGCGCCGACCAGGAAGTGATCGCCAACTCGATGACCGGCACATTCGAATACGAGAAGGGCGACATCCGCGAGGTGCCGGACTTCAACGTCTTCTTCCGCCACCACGCGACCTATCCCTTCTATTCGGACGCGGTCTGGTATCTGACCCAGATGCGCCGCTGGGGCCAGATCGCCGAACACAAGCCGGACGAGTGGTATGCGGAGGTGGCGAAGCAGGTCTACCTACCGGAGATTTACCTCAAGGCCGCGCGCCTGCTGGTCGACGAGGGGCTGGCCGCGGAAGCCGACTTCCCCTTCGACAGCGACGGTTACCGGGCACCGACCCCGGCCGCCGACATCATCGACGGCATTCCCTACGACGGCCGCGCCCCCAACGCCTACATCGACAGCCTGCCGATCGGCCTGAAGAGCGGGCAGACGGTCGAAGGCAACGAGGTGATCGGCGGCTGAGGCCGCGTGCGCCCGGCCGGCGGGCCGCTGCCGGCCGGCCGGGTGCTTTCGCCCGCGAAGGACAAGAGGAACAGTTTCCATGGCACATGCCGAAACCACCGCACCGGATGCGGCTGGCGCCTCCCGCCGCAGCTTGCTTCTTTCCGCCCTGTCGCGGGCGGCCGGATGGCTCGACGCCCTCGGTCTCTCCTGGCTGGTGCCGCTGGGCCGACTGGCGCTCGGCGAGGATCCGCGCGAGCAGCTCGGAGAGCTCAAGCGATTGCTGGTCATTCCGCTGGTCGGCATCGCCGTCTTTCTGGTCGCCTGGGCGGTATTGGCGCCAAAGGTGCAGACCTCGCTCGGTGCCGTGCCCGGGCCGGCGGAGGTCTGGGAGCAGGCCGGCAACCTGTGGCAGGACCATCTGCGCGAACGGGAAAAGGCCGCGGACTTCTTTGCTCGTCAGGACGAGCGCAACGCCAAGCTGGAGGCGGCCGGCCGGCACGACCAGGTGAAGTGGCGCAGCTATACGGGCAAGCCGACCTATCTCGACCAGATCGTCACCTCGCTGGTGACGGTGGGGCTGGGCTTCGGCATAGCGACGCTGATCGCCGTGCCGCTCGGCATCGCCTCGGGCCTGTCGCGCTCCTTCAATGGCGCGATCAATCCCCTGATCCAGATCTTCAAGCCGGTGTCGCCGCTCGCCTGGCTGCCCATCGTCACGATGATCGTCTCGGCACTCTATGCGGACCCGGCCGACTGGCTGCCAAAATCGCTGCTGATCTCGGCGGTCACCGTGACGCTGTGCTCGATGTGGCCGACGCTGATCAACACGGCGCTGGGCGTCGCCTCGGTCGACAAGGACCTGATGAATGTCGGCCGGGTGCTGCAGCTCTCCACCCGCAAGACGGTGGTGAAGCTGGTCATGCCCTCGGCGCTGCCGCTGATCTTCACCGGGCTGCGCCTGTCTCTCGGCGTCGGCTGGATGGTGCTGATCGCAGCCGAGATGCTGGCGCAGAACCCGGGGCTCGGAAAATTCGTCTGGGACGAGTTTCAGAACGGTTCCTCGCAGTCGCTCGCTCGCATCATGGTCGCGGTTCTCACCATCGGCTTGATCGGCTTTGCCCTCGACCGGGTGATGTATGCGCTGCAGCGCGCCTTCACCTTCTCCGCGACGAGGTGAGGCGATGACGATCCTGGAAATCTCCAAGCTGTCGAAGGGCTATGGCGAGGGCCATGCGCGTACCGAGGTGCTTGCCGACATCGACCTGAAGGTCGCCGAGGGCGAGTTCATCGCCATTGTCGGCTATTCCGGCACCGGCAAGACGACCCTGATTTCGCTGCTGGCGGGGCTTATCGAGGCCGACAGCGGCGGGGTGATCTACAAGGGCCGCGAGATCGACGGGCCGGGGCCGGAGCGCGGCGTCGTCTTCCAGTCCTACTCGCTGATGCCGTGGCTGACCGTCTTCGGCAACGTGATGCTGGCGGTCGACAGCGTCTTCGGCAAGCTGCCGAAGGCGGAGCGGGTGGCGATCGCCGAGGACTATATCGCCATGGTCGGCCTCGCCCATGCCCGCGACCGGCGGCCGGCGGAACTGTCCGGCGGCATGCGCCAGCGGGTGGCGGTGGCGCGGGCGCTGGCCATGCGCCCCGAGGTACTGCTGCTGGATGAGCCCCTGTCGGCGCTCGACGCGCTGACCCGGGCGAAGCTGCAGGACGAGTTTGCGGCCATCTGCGAGAAGGAGAAGAAGACCATCGTCCTCATCACCAATGATGTGGACGAGGCGATCCTGCTGGCGGACCGCATCGTGCCGCTGCTTCCCGGCCGGCCGGCAACGCTCGGCCGCGAGTTTGCCGTGCCCTTCGCGCGGCCGCGCGATCGCAGCGAGCTCAACCATGACGATGCCTTCATCGCGCTGCGGGCGGAGGTGACCGCGTATCTGATGGAGGCCGGCGCCGCGCGGGGCGGGGAGGAGGCCGCCGTGCTGCGCCTGCCCGAACTCCGCCCGGCGGGACGGGCTGAGCAGGGCGAGGTGCGGCAGGCGGACGAGCGCTTCCTGCAGTTCAGCGAGTTGCGCAAGGTCTATCCGACGCCGAAGGGACCGCTGACCGTGGTCGACGGCTTCGAACTGACCATGCGCAAGGGCGAGTTCGTGACGCTGATCGGCCATTCGGGCTGCGGCAAGTCGACGGTGCTGTCGATGGCCGCCGGCCTCAACCCGATCTCCGGCGGCGCGGTGGTGCTGGACGGCACCCATGTGACCAAAGCCGGACCCGACCGGGCCGTCGTGTTCCAGGCGCCGTCGCTGATGCCCTGGCTGACGGCCTACGAGAACGTCGCGCTCGGTGTCGACCAGGTGCATCCGGGCGCAACACGCGAGGAGCGGCGGGACATCGCCGAGCACTATCTCGGCCGCGTCGGGCTCGCCGACAGCATGCACAAGCGCGCGTCGGAGCTGTCCAACGGCATGCGCCAGCGGGTGGGCATCGCCCGGGCCTTCGCCCTGTCGCCCAAGCTGCTGCTGCTCGACGAGCCCTTCGGCATGCTCGACAGCCTGACCCGCTGGGAATTGCAGGACGTGCTGATGGATGTGTGGGCCCGCAGCGCGGTGACGGCGATCTGCGTCACCCATGACGTGGACGAGGCGATCCTGCTCGCCGACCGGGTGGTGATGATGTCGAACGGGCCGAATGCCCGCATCGGCAACATCATGGAGGTGGATCTGCCGCGGCCGCGCTCGCGCAAGGCGCTGATCTCCCATCCCGACTACTACGCCTATCGCGAGGAGCTGCTGGAGTTTCTCGAGGCCTATGAGGGCGGCGCCAACCCGGATGCGGCCCAGCTTGCCGCCATCACCGAGCGTCGGGCGGTGCGCATCGCGCGCCAGAAGGACGCCCGCCTTGCAGCCGCGGAGTGAGACAATGACGACGAAGAAGAAACTGGTCGTGATCGGTGCCGGCATGGCGTCCGGCCGCCTGCTGGAAACCCTGCTGGAGGCGGCGCCGGACGCCTATGACATCACGCTGTTCGGGGCCGAACCGCGCGGCAACTACAACCGCATCATGCTGTCGCCGGTGCTGGCGGGGGACAAGGCCTACGAGGACATCGTCACCCATGACGCCGCCTGGTACGCGGGCAAGGGCATCACCTGCCGTTTCGGAGAAGCGGTAACGCGCATCGACCGGGATGCGAAGACGGTCACGAGCGCAGGCGGCGAAACGCCTTACGACAAGCTGGTGATCGCCACGGGTTCGGCGCCTTTCATCATCCCGGTCGCCGGGCGCGACTTGCCGGGCGTGCGCGCCTTTCGCGATCTCGATGATGTCGAGGCGATGATCGAGGCTGCAGGGCAGCCCGGAGCCCGTGCCGTGGTGATCGGCGGCGGCCTGCTGGGCCTGGAAGCGGCGGCGGCGCTGCGTTCGCGCGGCATGGAGGTGGTGGTCCTGCACCTGATGGGGCACCTGATGGAGCGTCAGCTCGATCCGGCCGCCGGCCACCTGCTGCGCAAGGAACTGGAGGGGCGCGGCATCACCGTTCACACGCAGGCACAGACCAAGGCGATCCTCGGAAATGAGAGTGTCGAGGCGGTTCTGCTGGATGACGGCACGGTCTATCCGGCGGATCTGGTGGTGATGGCCGTCGGCATCCGTCCCGAGACGCGGCTCGCGGTCGATGCGAGCCTTGAGGTCGAGCGCGGCATCCTCATCGATGATCAGGCCCTGACCTCCGACCCGGACATCCTGGCGGTGGGCGAATGTGTCGAGCACCAGAACGTCTGCTACGGGTTGGTGGCGCCGCTCTACACCATGGCGAGCGTCGCGGCGAAGACGCTGCTGGGCGAGACAGCGGCGTTCCGGCCGCTGGAAACGGCGACCCAGCTCAAGGTGACCGGCGTCAATCTCTATTCCGCCGGCGATTTCGCCGATGGCGAGGACCGCGAGGAGATCGTGCTGCGCGATGCAGCCTCGGGCATCTACAAGCGGCTGGTTCTCAAAGAGAACCGCATCGTCGGGGCGGTGCTCTATGGCGAGGCGGCAGACGGACCGTGGTTCTTCGACCATATCCGCAACCGCACCGACATCTCGGAGATGCGCGAGACGCTGATCTTCGGCCAGTCGTTCCAGGGGGGTGCCCCGCTGGACCCTATGGCGGCCGTTGCAGCCTTGCCGGATGAGGCGGAGATCTGTGGCTGCAACGGCGTGTGCAAGGGGCGGATCGTCGGCGCGATCCGGGAAAAGGGACTGACGACGCTCGACGAGGTGCGTGCGCATACCAAGGCGTCCGCCTCCTGCGGCACCTGCACCGGGCTGGTCGAGCAGGTGATGCAGGCAACGCTGGGGGACGCGTTCACGCCGCAGGCGGTCAAGCCGATGTGCGGCTGCACGCCGCTCGGCCATGACGAGGTGCGGCGGCTGATCCGCGCGAAAGAGCTCAAGAGCATTCCGGCGGTGATGCAGGAGCTGGAGTGGCGCTCGTCCGGCGGCTGCGCCAAGTGCCGGCCGGCGCTCAATTACTATCTCGTTTGCGATTGGCCCGACGAATACGCGGACGACTACCAGTCGCGCTTCATCAACGAACGGGTGCACGCCAACATCCAGAAGGACGGCACCTATTCGGTGGTGCCGCGCATGTGGGGCGGGATGACCTCTGCCAAGGAATTGCGGGCGATCGCCGATGTCGTCGACAAGTTCGATATCCCGGCCGTGAAGGTGACCGGCGGCCAGCGCATCGACATGCTGGGCATCCGCAAGGAGGACCTGCCGGCGGTCTGGGAGGATCTCGGCAAGGCCGGCTTCGTCTCCGGCCATGCCTATGCCAAGGGGCTGCGCACCGTGAAGACCTGCGTCGGCTCGGACTGGTGCCGGTTCGGCACGCAGGATTCGACGGGCCTCGGGATCGCCATCGAGAAGTTCATGTGGGGCTCGTGGACGCCGGCCAAGGTCAAGATGGCCGTGTCGGGCTGCCCGCGAAACTGCGCGGAGGCGACCTGCAAGGACGTGGGGGTGATCTGCGTCGACAGCGGCTTCGAGATCCATTTCGCCGGCGCGGCCGGGCTCGACATCAAGGGTACGGAAGTTCTCGGCCATGTGGCAACGGCAGAGGAGGCGCTCCGGCACATCGCCGCGCTGGTGCAGATGTATCGCGAGCAGGGCCACTACCTGGAACGGATCTACAAATGGGCGAAGCGCATCGGCCTCGACGAGATCCGCCGGCAGATCATGGACGATGCGGGCCGCCGTGCGGCCTATTACGAGCGCTTCGTCTTCTCGCAGCAGTTCGCCCAGGTTGACCCGTGGTCGGAGCGCGTCTCCGGCAAGGACAAGCACGAGTTCAACCCGCTGGCGATCCTTGAACTGGAGGCCGCGCAATGACCGCGATGACGGCGGAGTGGATCGAGATCGGCCGGCTGGAGGACATTCCCCGTGCCGGTGCGCGGGTGGTGAAGACGCCGGCGGGCTGCATCGCGGTGTTCCGCACTGAGGACGACCGGGTCTATGCGCTGAATGACCGGTGCCCGCACAAGGGCGGACCGCTCAGCCAGGGCATCGTGCATGGCACCTCCGTGACCTGCCCCTTGCACAACTGGGTGTTCGACCTTGCCAGCGGCGTGGCGCAGGGCGCCGATGAGGGGCAGGTCGCGACCTATCCGGTGACGGTGCGCGACGGCGTGCTGCTGATCGCTGGAGCGCGGCTGCCGGCGGCGGAGGAATAGGCTCATGCCGGACAGCGTGCGCACGACATGTCCCTATTGCGGTGTCGGCTGCGGGGTGATCGCCACCCGTCATGACGACGGCCGGGTCAGCGTTGCCGGCGACCCGGACCATCCGGCAAATTTCGGACGATTGTGTTCGAAGGGATCGGCGCTGGCCGATACGCTTGTCGACGCTGAGCGGCTGCTGCATCCGGAAATCGGCGGCGAACGGGCCGACTGGGGAGCGGCGCTCGATCTCGTCGCGGCGAAGTTCTCGCAAGCGATTGCCGAGCACGGGCCGGATAGCGTTGCCTTTTATGTGTCGGGTCAGATCCTCACCGAGGACTACTATGTCGCCAACAAGCTGATGAAGGGCTTTATCGGCTCGGCGAATATCGACACGAACTCCAGGCTCTGCATGGCCTCGTCTGTGGTGGGGCACCGCCGCGCCTTCGGTGCCGATACGGTGCCCGGCACCTATGAGGATCTGGAGCAGGCCGACCTTGTGGTGCTGGTCGGCTCCAACCTTGCCTGGTGTCATCCGGTGCTGTTCCAGCGGCTGGAGGCCGCGCGGGCGGCGCGGCCCGGGCTCAGGGTCGTGGTGGTGGACCCGCGGCGAACGGCGACGGCCGCGGTCGCCGACCTGCATCTCGCCCTTCGTCCCGACACGGACGTGGCGCTGTTCAACGGATTGCTCGCGCATCTTGCCGAGGTGGGCAAGCTCGACCGGACCTATCTTGCGCGGCATACGAGCGGCGTGGAGGCCGCGCTTGCCGCCGCCGGTCCGGCAGACCTTCGAGCGGCGGCGCGTGAGACGGGTCTCGCACCCAGTGACATCGCCCTGTTCTACCGCTGGGTGGCGGAGACGCCGAGGACGGTGACCGTCTACAGCCAGGGCGTGAACCAGTCGGTGACCGGCACCGACAAGGTCAATGCCATCCTCAACGTGCATCTGGCGAGCGGGCGGATCGGCCGGCCGGGCTGCGGCCCCTTCTCGGTGACCGGCCAGCCGAACGCGATGGGCGGACGCGAGGTCGGCGGCCTCGCCAACATGCTGGCGGCGCATATGGCGCTGGAAAATCCGGACCATCGCAAGCTGGTGCGGGACTTCTGGCAAAGCCCGCGCATCGCCGAGCGACCGGGGCTGAAAGCCGTGGAGATGTTTCAGGCGGTGCGCGAGGGACGCATCCGCGCGATCTGGATCATGGCGACCAATCCGGTCGACAGCCTGCCGGATGCGGATGCGGTGCGCGCGGGGCTTGAGGCCTGCGAGTTCGTCGTCGTGTCCGACGTGACCCGCCGCACCGACACGGTGCCCTGTGCCCACGTGTTGCTGCCAGCCGCGGCCTGGGGCGAAAAGGACGGCACGGTCACCAATTCCGAGCGCCGGATCTCGCGGCAGCGGGCCTTTCGCGCACCTGCCGGCGAGGCGCGGCCGGACTGGTGGACACTTGCCGAGGTGGCGCGGCGGATGGGCCATGCGGACGCGTTCGACTACCGCGCGCCCGTTGACATCTTCCGTGAGCACGCAGCGCTCTCGGCAGCGGGCAATGGCGGCAGGCGGGATTTCGACATCGGCGCCCATGCCGGGATTGCGGCGCAGGACTACGAGACGCTGGCGCCGTTCCAGTGGCCACAGCCGGCGGGTGCAAAGGAAGGCCGGGCGCGGTTCTTTGGCGACGGGAGCTTTTACACCGGCGACGGGCGGGCGGTGCTGGTGCCGGTCGCGTATGTGCCGCCGCGAACAAATCCGCGGCGCTATCCGCTGGTGCTCAATACGGGCCGCATTCGCGACCAGTGGCACATGATGACCCGGACCGGGCTGAGCCCGCGCCTTTTCACCCATCTCGCCGAACCGTTCTGCGAGATCCACCCACGCGACGCCGCGACGGCCGGGCTCGAGGATGCGGATCTCGCCGTGGTCGAAAGCCCGCATGGGCGGGCCTTGCTACGGGTGCTGGTGAGCGAGCGGGCACAGGAAGGCTCGGTCTTCGCGCCGATGCACTGGAGCGGGCAGTTTTCCTCCCCTGGGCGAATCGATGCGGTGGTGGCGCCTGAGACGGACCCGATCTCCGGGCAGCCGGGATCGAAGTTCACGCCGGTCTCGGTTCGGCGCTTCGCCGCGCGCTGGTACGGGTTTGCGGTGATGAGAGCGCGCCCGGCAAGCGTCGGCACCGACTACTGGGCACTGGCGCCGGCGGACGGCGGCGTCAGGCTGGAATGCGCCGGAGCGGATGACGTGGACCTTGTCGCCCTAGCAGGCCGGCTGTCCGGCTGCGGTCCAGCAGCAGGCCTTTCATACCTGGACACGGCGAGCGGCGACCTGCGCATGGCCTGGTTCGAGGGAGAGCGGCTCCTTGCTGCGTTCTTCTTCTCGCGCGCGCCGGTGGCCGTGTCGCGCAGTTGGGCGTCGGGGCTGCTTGCCAGTGGCGCGCTTGCGGAGCGTGAGCGGTTCTCGTTGCTGGCGGGTCGTCCCGGCGGTGCCGCGCGGGACATCGGCGCCATCGTCTGTTCCTGCCGCGGCATTGGCATCAACCAGATCGCTGCGGCTGCGCGCGGAGGCGCGGTGAGCGTAGCGGCGATCGGCGAGGCGCTGGAGGCCGGGACCCAGTGTGGTTCCTGCCGTTCGGAGATCGGCGCGATCCTTGCCCGGCTCGAACAGGAGGAAGCGGATCATGCGCCGATTGCGGAAGCCGTCTGAGGGAGTGGAGGGCGTGAGGGCGCCACGGGTAGGCAAGCTTGCCTGCCTGCCGGTATTTCTGCCGCTGGCCGGTCGTCCGGTCCTGGTCGCCGGTGGAAGCGATGCGGCCGCCTGGAAGGCGGAACTGCTGGCGGCAGCCGGCGCCGAGGTCCATGTCTGCTCGCCCGAGCCGGGCGATGCGATGCGCGGCCTGCTGGAGGACGCCGCCGTCGACGGCCGGCTCGTCCATCATGCCAGGGACTGGAGCCCGGACAGCCTCGCCGGCATGGCGGTGGCGCTCGCCGATGCCGAGGACGACAGGGAGGCAGAGCGCTTCGCCGCCGTTGCGAAAGCCGCCGGCGTGCCGTGCAATGTGATCGACCGGCCGGATTTCTGCGACTTCCAGTTCGGCTCCATCGTCAACCGCTCGCCGGTGGTCGTCGGCATCTCGACAAGCGGGGCCGCGCCGATCCTGGGGCAGGCGATCCGCCAGCGGATCGAGACCCTGCTGCCGAATGCGCTCGCCGACTGGGCCGCTCTCGCCGCGCGCATCAGGACCGGAGTGATGGCGCGGCTGCCCGCCGGCCGCCGCCGGCGGCTGTTCTGGGAAGACTTTTCCGGCCAGGCCTTCTCGGGCCGGCCGCCCGTCGGGGGTGGGCGAGATTGGGAGGCGGTGGTGTCGCGGCTGGCGCTGGCCGGTGCGATGGAGACCGGATCCGTGACGCTGGTCGGTGCCGGGCCGGGGCCAGCGGAGCACCTGACCATGAAGGCGATCCGCGCGCTGCAAGGCGCGGATGTGGTCCTCTATGGCGAGGGGGTATCTGGCGAGGTGCTGGATCTGGCACGGCGGGAGGCACGCCGGCTGCTGGTTGCCGGTGTCAGCGGCAAGGGTTCGCCGGATCGCGAGGGCGTGGCGTTGGCGGCGCAACTGGCGGCACAGGGACGCCAGGTCGTGCGTTTGGTCCCGGGCGACGGCAGCAGCGAGGAAGCGGCCGCGTTTCTCGATGCGCTGCACCGACAGGGCGTGGCGAGCCGGCTGGTGCCGGGTGTCGGGGATGCCGCGGACGGCGAGGCGGCGGGTGTCGCTGTATTGTCCCGTCGCGCGATGGGGCGGGAATGATATCGCAGGCCGGGGCCCGGCTGGCTTGCCGCCCGCCGATGAACGCGCGCGCAGTGCCGTGGCGCGGCGTGAAGGTTCGCTACGGCAGATCGGAGTTCTCGGCGTCGGGGGTCAGCGTCTGCTCCGCCTCCGCCGTCGGCTGGCGGGTGAAGCCGGAGACGCCGGCCGTTTCCTGGTAGTCGCGCGGGATCTCCACCGGGCTCGACGCATAGACGGTGATCAGTTCGGCGAGCGAACGCAGCGCATGCATGTGGATGCGCTCATAGCCATGCGAACTGTCGACGCCGAAGGTGATCAATGCGGTGCGCACATCGGCGCCGGCCTCGATGGCACTGGCGGAATCGGATCGATAGTAGCGGAAGACATCCTTCTGGTAGCGGATGTCGTGCTCCTGGCACAGCTCCACCAGCTTCTTCGTCAGATGATAGTCGAACGGGCCCGTCTGGTCGGCCATGGAGAAGGTGACGCCGAACTCGCTCGAATTCTGTCCCGGCGCGGTGGTGCCGTTGTCGACGGCGACCAGGGAGGCGACGTCGTGGGTGATGATCGAGGAAGCCCCGACGCCGACTTCCTCGGCGATGGTGAAGAGCCAGTGGATGTCGACCGGTGTTTCGGCCTCGGCCTCGGTCATGGCCTTCAGTGCGGCGAGCATCACCGCGACGCCGGCCTTGTTGTCGAGATGACGGGAGATGATGAACCCGTTGTCGGGGAACTCCGGCTGCGGATCGATGGCGATGATATCGCCGATCTCGATGCCGAGCCGGTCGAGATCGGCGCGGCCGAAGGCGAGCGCGTCGACGCGCAATTCCACGTGATCCCAGCCGATGGGAGAGGTGTCGATTTCGTCGTTGAAGGTATGGCCCGACGATTTCAGCGGCAGGATGGTGCCGCGATAGGCGCCGGAATGCGAGAACAGGGTGACGCGGGCGCCTTCGGCAAAACGCGCCGACCAGTTGCCGATGGGAACCAGCGACAGCCGGCCATTGTCCTTGAGGAACTTCACCTGGGCGCCGAGCGTGTCGAGATGCGAGACAAGGGCGCGCGCGCCTCGCGTCTGATGGCCGCGGCGGATCGCCCTGATGGCGCCGCGCCGGGTCAGTTCGACCGGCAGCTCCAGCCGTTCCAACTCGGCCGAAACGTGTCGCACCACGGTGTCGGTGTAGCCGGTCGGGCTCGGGATCGCGAGCAGTGCCTTCAGGGTCTGCGCGAGATAATCGGTATCGATGGTCAGCCGCGTCATGCCGCCCCCTGGTTCGCATGCTGGTCGATGACGGCCTGGCGGGCGGTCGCCGGCATCGAGAGCGGAAACAGCAAGTCGACGAAGCGTTCCGCCGTCGGCTGCGGCTCGTGGTTGGCGAGGCCCGGTCTCTCGTTGGCCTCGATGAAACGATAGTCGGGGCCGGTGGGCGAGGCGACCATCAGATCGATGCCCGTCACCGGGATGTCGATGGCGCGAGCCGAGCGGACAGCCGCCTCGACGAGTGCCGGGTGGACGATGTCGGTGACGTCGTGGATGGTGCCGCCGGTGTGCAGATTGGCGGTGCGGCGCACCTGCAATTCGGCGCTGCTCGTCAGCACGTCCTCCAGATCGTGGCCGGCCTGGGCGATGGTTCGCCGCGTCTCGGCGTCGAGCGGAATGTGGGACTCGCCCCCGGTGGCGGCAGCGCGGCGGCGGCTCTGGGCCTCGATCAACTCGCGAATGCTGCTGCGGCCGTTGCCGACGATCTTCGGTGGCCGGCGGACGGCGGCGGCGACGAGGCGGTAGTTGATGACGACCAGCCGCAGATCCTGTCCTTCGACAAATTCCTCCACCAGCACCGTGTCGCAGAGCTGGCGGGCCTCCTCGATCGCCGCGCGCATGTCCTCCATGCTCGCAAGCCCGACGGAGACGCCCCGACCCTGCTCGCCGCGAGCCGGTTTGACAACGACCTTGCCATGCTGGGCCAGAAAATCCTGGAGCGCGCTGTCGCCGGCATCGGCGAGGATCTGCGCCGGCACCTGCACGCCGGCCCCTTCGACCACCTTTCGCGTGGCCGTCTTGTCGTCGCAGATCGACATGGCGACGGCGCTGGTAAGCTCGCTCAGGCTCTCGCGGCAACGGATTGTGCGTCCGCCCTGCGACAGGGAGAAGAAGCCGCGTTCGGCGTCGGTCACCTCGACGCGGATGCCGCGTCGGCGCGCCTCGCGCACGATGATCGTCGCATAGGGGTTGAGCGCGTCATCGACGTCAGGGCCGGTGAAGAGGGTTTCGTTGAAGGGGTTCTTTCGTTTGACGGTGAAATAGGGCACCCGCTGGAAGCCGAGCTTCTCGTAGAGTGCGATGGCCTGCTCGTTGTCGTGCATGACCGAGAGATCGAGATAGGCAAGGCCACGCGCGGCGAAGTAGTCCGCCAGATGGCACACGAGAGCCTGGCCGACGCCGGGATGCCGGGCCTGAGGATCGACAGCGAGGCACCAGAGCGAGGCACCGCGCTCGGGATCGTTGAAGGCGCGGAAATGGTCGACGCCGGTAACGGTCCCGAGGATCTCGCCGCTGACTTCATCCTCAGCCACGAAATAGCAGATCGAACGGGCGTCGCGCTTTGACCAGAAGAAGTCCGGCGGCACGGGAACCATGCCCCGAGCGGCATAGATGCGGTTGATCTCCTCCGCATCTGCCTGTGACGTCAGGCGGCGCAGGAAGAAGCCCGAGGGCGTCCGCTTGGCGGCCCGATAGGTGGAGAGGTCGAGGCGGAACGTGTGCGAGGGGTCGAGGAAGATCTCCTGCGGCGCGTTGGCGAGCAGCACATGCGGGTCGCGCACATAGACGGCGATGTCGCGACGGTCGGGCAACTCGCCCTCCAGCGTCGCGACCAGCCGTTCCGGCTCGGAGAAGGTTTGTCCGAAGATCAGGCGTCCCCAGCCGAGGTCTAGGGCGCAGTCGACGGTGACCGCCGGCGCGTCGCTCGGCTGGTTGTCGATCGGGGGCTTCAGGCCGTGCTCGCGCATACGCTTGAGCCGATGAGAATAGGCGTCCCGGTGCCGTGCGTCCTTCTGGCGGGTTTCGCGGGGTGGTCGTCCCGATCCCTCGCCACGCTTTCCCCCGGTACCGCCGGTCTTGCTTGCCGTCATCGTCGTATCCTCAGATGTCGTTGGTCTGCAGCCAGAGTTCGAGCAGGGCGACTTGCCAGAGTTCCGAGCCCTGCAGCGGCGTGATATGGGCCGTCGGGTCGGCGAAGAGGCTATCGAGATAGTCCTGCCGGAACAGCCCGCGCTCGCGCGCCGGCGCCGAGGTGAGCGCATCGCGCACCATGTCGAGATAGGGTCCCTGGATGTATTTGAGCTGGGGGACGGGGAAGTAGCCCTTCTTGCGGTCGATCACGTCATGCGGGACGACCTTGCGCGCTGCCTCCTTGAGGACGCCCTTGCCGCCCTGCGCCAGCTTCAGCTCCGGGGGAATGCGCGCGGCCAGTTCGACAAGCTCATGGTCGAGGAAGGGAACGCGCGCCTCCAGGCCCCAGGCCATGGTCATATTGTCGACCCGCTTGACGGGATCGTCGACCAGCATGATCTCGGCATCGAGGCGCAGCGCCCGGTCGACCGGCGTTTCGGCCCCATCCTGCATCAGGTGGTCGGCCACGAAGTCGCGGGCCTCGTCGCGGTCTGTCATCCAGTCTGGCGACAGGTGGCGGCCGAGCGTCTCGCGCGAACGGTCGAAGAAGACGCGGGCATAATCGGCGACGATGTCGTTGGAGCCGGCGAGCGGCGGGTACCAGTGATAGCCGCCGAACACCTCGTCGGCGCCCTGGCCCGACTGCACCACCTTGATGTGCTTGGACACCTCGCGGCTCAGCAGGAAGAAGCCGATATTGTCGTAGGAGACCATCGGCTCCGACTGGGCGGCGATGGTGTCGGGCAGCGAGGTCATGAGATCGGCCGAGGGCACGAAGATCTTGTGATGATCAGTGCCGAAGCGTTCGGCGATCAGGTCGGAATAGACGAACTCGTCGCCCTTCTCGCCATTGGCCTCCTCGAAGCCGATGGAGAAGGTCATCAGGTCTTTCTGCCCCTCCTCGGCGAGTAGGCCGACGATCAGCGAGCTGTCGACGCCGCCGGACAGCAGCACGCCGACCGGAACGTCCGAGACCATGCGGCGACGCACGGCGAGGCGCAGCGCCTCGAGCACCCGGTCGCGCCAGTCGTCGGCGGAGAGGCTGCTGTCTTCCTCGTGGCGGGTGTAGGAGGCGTTCCAGTAACGGTGCTCGCTGGAGCGCCCGTCCGCCTCGATCCGGCGCACGGTCGCCGGCGGCAGCTTGCGCACGCCCGCGAGGATCGTCCGCGGGGCCGGCACCACCGCATGGAAGCTCATGAAGCAGGCGAGTGCCGCTCGGTCGATGCCGGTGTCGACGTCGCCGGCGGCCAGCAGCGCCTGCAGGGTGGAGGCAAAGCGGATGCGCTTGCCCTTTTCCGCAAGATAGAGCGGCTTGATGCCGAAGCGATCGCGGGCGAGCGTGACCGACCCGTCGCGGCGGTCATGGACGGCGAAGGCGAACATGCCGTGGAACCGCTTCACGCAGTCGGCGCCCCAAGCGTGGAATGCCTTGAGGATCACCTCGGTATCGCCATGAGAGAAGAAGCTGTAGCCCTTGGCTTCCAGCTCCTTGCGCAGCTCCGGATAGTTGTAGATGCAGCCGTTGAAGACGATGGCGAGGTCAAGCGCCGGATCGGCCATGGGCTGGGCCGCCTTCTCCGACAGGTCGATGATCTTCAGCCGCCGATGGCCAAGCGCCACAGGCCCCTGTGCCATCACGCCGGATCCGTCGGGACCGCGCGGCGACAGACGCTCGGTCATCCGGGCGACCGCCTCCGCATCCGCAAACTGTCCATCGAAGCGAAATTCGCCGGCAATACCGCACATGAAAGGAAGCCCCTTTGCTGCTTCTCGTGTTGCCGCAAGGCCGGTTTTCCCGGAGGCTTGCGGATGACATCTGCCACCAGAAAGGGCGCGGGGCCCGTCGCTTCGGCGGCTGGCTTGCGCTATTAGTTAGAATACAAATCATTTGAAATCAAATCTTTTGTGCTGTAATTGTTTGTGCAAGCCATCGGATAGGATCCAGCGCTAGGAGAAAGCCGTGACGGAGGAACGCGCAGCCGCCCAAAAGGATGCAAGCGATGTCATTCGCTCGATCCGGCGGATCGTGCAGGCGATGGATGTCCGGTCGAAGCGGGTGGCGCGCGAGACCGGCCTGACGATCCCGCAGATCGTCGTGCTCAACGCGGTGCGGGACTTCGCGGCGGCGACAACGGCGCAGATCTCGCGCGTGGCGAATATCAGCCCGCCGACGACGGTGACGATCCTGGAGAAGCTTGAGCTGCGCGGTCTCATCACCCGGCGCAGGAGTACGATCGATCGCCGCATCGTGCACACGGAGCTGACGGAAAGCGGCAAGGCGGTGCTGGCCGAGGCGCCGCCGCTCATTCACAAACGCTTCTTTTCCGGCATGGCGGCGATGAGCGCCGAGGAGCAGGCATCGATCATCCGGGCGTTCCACACGGTTGCCGACCTGCTGGAGCCGGATGAGCCCGGAGGCGGAACCGGCAACGGCCCTGCCGAAGCAGGTCTATCGGCCTAAGCCAGAAAAAAGGGCCGGAGCGTGTGCTCCAGCCCTCTTGTGCCGTGTTGGCGATTTGCCGGTTCAGGCAAAGACCTCGGCGACGGCGGCGCGCGTCGCCTCGACGACGCGGTCGGCCTCCGCGCTTGTGAGGCAAAGCGGCGGCGCGAAGCCGAGGATGTCGCCCTGGGGCATGGCACGGCCGATGACGCCGCGCTTCAGGAGGGCGCTGGCGACCGCCGGGCCGACCTTGGCGGAGGCGTCGAAGAAGCGGCGCGAGGCCTTGTCGTTGACGAATTCCACCGCGCACAGCAGCCCCTCGCCGCGCACGTCGCCGACCTTCGGGTGGTCGGCGAGGGCGGCACGCATGGCCTGGTTGAAATAGGCGCCGGTCTCGCGGGCATTGGCGACCAGGCCCATGTCGTCGATGAGCTTGAGATTGGCGACGCCGGCGGCGGCACCGATCGGATGGGCGGAATAGGTCCAGCCATGGCCGATCGGGCCGTTCTCGTCGGTGCCGCGCTCCAGCACCTCCCAGACCTTTTTGGAGATGATCGAGCCGGACAGCGGCGCATAGGCCGAGGTCAGGCCCTTGGCGATGGTGATGATGTCGGCCTCGATGCCGTAGTGATCGGAGCCGAACATGGTGCCGAGACGCCCGAAGCCGGTGACCACCTCGTCGGCGATCATCAGGATGTCGTGCTTCTTCAGCACGCGCTGGATCTCGTTCCAGTAACCAGCCGGCGGCGGCACGATGCCTCCGGTGCCCAGGACCGGCTCGGCGATGAAGGCGGCGATGGTGTCGGCGCCCTCATTGGCGATCAGCTCTTCCAGTTCGGCGACGCAATGGGCCGTGAAGTCGGCCTCGCTCATGTCGAGGTCCGGGCGGCGGAAATAGTAGGGCGCCTCGGTATGGAGCACCTGCGCGAAGGGCAGGTCGAACTTCTTGTGGAACAGCTCCAGGCCGGTGAGCGAGCCGGTCATCAGGCCGGAGCCGTGATAGCCGCGCCAGCGCGAAATGATCTTCTTCTTCTGTGGCCGGCCGAGGACGTTGTTGTAGTACCAGACCAGCTTGACGTTGGTCTCGTTGGCATCCGAGCCGCCGAGGCCGAAATAGACCTTCGACATGTTGGCGGGTGCGCGCTCGACGACCATCTTCGCCAGCGTGATCGAAGTCTCGGTGCCGTGACCGACATAGGCGTGATAGTAGGCGAGTTCCTTCGCCTGGGCGGCAATGGCCTCGGCGATCTCGGTGCGGCCGTAGCCGACATTGACGCAGTAAAGCCCCGCGAACGCATCCAGCAGGCGGTTGCCGTCACGGTCCTGGATGAAGACGCCTTCACCCCCGGTGACGATGCGCGAGGGGCTTTCGCCGCGCGCATGCTGTGCCAGATGGGTGGAGGGGTGGAAGAAGTTCTCCCGGTCCCACTTGTCGAGCTGGTCGTTGGTCAGCATGGATAGCTCCCTTGGTTGAGGCCGATGGGCATCAGGCCCAGTCGCGGCAGACATATTTGAGGTCCATGAAGGCGCGCATGCCGTCAGCCGCGCCCTCCCGGCCGATGCCGGATTGTTTCATGCCGCCGAAGGGAATCGGCGCTCCGGTCACCTTGGTGCGATTGACCGCGACCATGCCGTAGCGCAGGGCCCGCGACAGGCGGTAGATGCGGCGCGGGTCCTCGCTGTGGATGTAAGCGATCAGGCCGTATTCGCTGTCATTCGCGATTCCGACGGCCTCGTCCTCGCTGTCGAAGGGGCGGATCGCCGCTACCGGGCCGAAGGTCTCCTCGCGCATGATCAACGCGTCCTCCGGCACGTCGCACAGCACGGTCGGCGCGTAGAAGAGCGGACCGGCCGGAAGGCGCTTGCCGCCGGTGAGGAGCTTGGCGCCGCGCTCCAGCGCATCGGCGACATGCGCTTCCTGTTTGGCGACGGCGCGCTCGTTCATCAAGGGGCCGATGGCCGGGTCTTCGAGCCCTGGCCCCACGGAGAGCGCCGCAGCCGCTTCCGCGAAGCGCTTGCAGAACGCCTTGTAGAGCGGCCGGGCGACGAGGAAGCGATTGGCGCCGAGGCAGTCCTGACCGGAGGTGGCGAACTTCGCCTTGATGGCCTCGGCGACCGCGCGGTCGAGATCGGCATCCGAAAAGACGAGGAAGGGGGCGTGGCCGCCGAGTTCCAGCACCAGACGTTTCACCGTCGAGGCGGCCTGCCGGTAGATCAGGCGGCCGATTTCGGTGGAGCCGGTAAAGGATACGGCGCGAACGCGGGTGTCCTCCATCCACGTCCCGACAATGGTTGCCGCATCGCCGGTGACGACGTTGAACACGCCCGCCGGAAAGCCTGCGCGCTCCGCCAGTTCGGCAAGCGCCAGGGCCGAGAAGGGCGTCTCATGCGAGGGGTGGACGAGGACGGTGCAGCCAGCGGCAAGGGCCGCGGCCGCCTTGCGGGTGATCATCGCGCAAGGGAAGTTCCAGGGGGTGATCAGCGCTGCCACGCCGACCGGCTCTAGCCAGGTCTCCATCTCCGCGTCCGGCAGGTGCGAGGTGACGCTCTGCGTGTCCGGCCGGCGGGCTTCCTCGGCGTAGAACTCGACAAAGGCGGCGGCATAGTCGATCTCGCCGCGCGCCTCGGAAATCGGCTTGCCCTGCTCCAGCGTCATCAGCCGGGCGAGGTCTTCGCGGTTGTCGCAGATGAGCGTAAACCAGCGGCGCAGCAGATGCGCCCGCTCCTGCGGAAGCAGGGCCGACCAGCCTGCAAACGCGCGATGGGCGGGATCGATGGCGGCACGCGCCTCGTCCGCGGACAGGCTTGCCACGTCGCCGATGCGGCTGCCGTCGGCCGGGTTGCGCACCGGGAAGGTGCGGCCGTCCGCCGCCGCCGACCAGCGTCCGGCGACATAGGAGAACTGCCTGAGCAGGCGGGCATCGTCGAGAAGGGGGGCGGTCCGTTCCGCGGACCTGGTGTTCGGTGCCGTCATGTTCCGTCTCCCGCATGTGGCTGGGGTCAGTGCGCCGCCATGTGCGGCACAGGGACAGCATGGCGCGAAAACGGGGGAACAAGCGTCTTAACCAGACCTGCCGTGGAGACGATTCGTCTTTTTTGCGGCGTACCGGCAGGCCGATCAGTCTGCCTTGCCAAGCAGCAGATCAAGGGGCGGGGCGTACCCGGTCTTCACCGGTTTCGTGACGATGTAGGTGTAGTAGCGGGCAAGCCCGAGCCCCTGGTCTAGGAGGCGGTCGATCAGCCGCTGATAGCTGTCGACGTCTCGGGTGACCACCTGCAGCAGGTAGTCGAAACCACCACCGAGCGCCCAGCACTGGACGATCTCCGGATACGCCTCCACAGCCCGCTCAAAGGCCTGAAAGGCCGCGGAACTGTGGTTTTCCAGCTCCAGAGTCACAAAGACGGTGACGTGGGGGGCGGTCTTGCGCAGGGCGACCTCGGCCCGATAGCCCTCGATGACCCCGGCTTTTTCGAGCCGCTTCAGACGCTCCCAGCAGGGGGTCGGGCTGAGATTTATCCGGCGCGCCAGCTCCGCCTTGGACAGGCGGCCTTCGCGGGAAAGCACCTTCAGAATGGCGATGTCGCGGTCGTCGAGGCGGATCATGCAGGCGTCATAGCGGGATTGAGGCAGGAGAGTCCATCTGCCAGACGACACTGGGCAGTGCAAGACGCCGACCTCGGCCTCCGTCTGACGGGTTTTCAAATGGTGGGGCCAGCGTGCAAAGTGCAGAACGATTTGCCGGCTGGTCGCGTGAAGCCTCCGGTCGATGGAGCCGGCCGACGAGGAGAGACAGGAATGCCGGGCACTGATCTTCCGTTTTCTGATGCGGAGTTCTCAAGGCGGCTCGAAAAGGTCCGCAAGGCGATGCGCGAGAAGGATATCGACGTGCTGTTCGTCGAGGATCCCGCCAACATGGCCTGGCTGACCGGCTATGACGGCTGGTCCTTCTATGTCCACCAGGGCGTGCTGGTGTTCCATGACGTCGATCCGATCTGGTGGGGACGGCGGCAGGACGCGAACGGCGCGGTGCGCACGGTCTGGATGGCGGATGAACGGGTTGCCTTCTATCCGGACCACTTTGTCCAGTCGACGATCTGCCATCCGATGCAGACGCTGGCGGAACTGATCCGCGAGGCGGGTCTGGCGAAAGCCCGGATCGGTGTCGAGCTGGAGAACTACTATTTTTCCGCCAAGGCCTTCCTGACCCTGCAGGAAGGGCTGCCGCAGGCGACCTTTGTCGATGCGACGGCGCTGGTGAACTGGCAGCGCGCGGTGAAGTCCGACGAGGAACTGGTGTTCATGCGTCGCGCCGCCCGGATCTCGGAGAAGATCATCGACGGCATTTTCGACCGGATTCAGCCCGGCATGCGCAAGACGGATCTCGTCGCCGACATCTATGCCGATGCGATCCGCGGCACCGAGGATGCCTGGGGCGACTATCCCTCCATCGTGCCGCTGCTGCCGAGCGGCTCGGATGCCGCCGCTCCGCACCTGACATGGGACGGCCGGCACATCGCCGCCGACACGGCGACGTTCTTCGAGATCGCCGGCTGCTACCGCCGCTATCACGTGCCCTTCTGCCGAACGGTCTATCTCGGCAAGCCGCCGCAATACCTGCTCGACGCGGAGGCCGCACTGGTGGAGGGCCTTGAGGCGGGGCTGGAAGCTGCGCGTGCGGGCAACCGGGCCAGCGACATTGCGCGGGCGCTGGGCGCTCCGCTGGAGCGCGCCGGCATCGACCGGGCGGCGCGTTGCGGCTATCCGATCGGCGTCTCCTATCCGCCGGACTGGGGCGAGCGGACGATCTCGCTCCGCCCTGGAGACGATACGGTGCTGGAAGCGGGCATGACCTTTCACTTCATGCCCGGCCTGTGGATGGACAACTGGGGGCTCGAGATCACCGAGAGCATCCTGATCCGGGAGGACGGGCCGGCGGAGTGTCTGTGCAACCGCCCGCGCGCGCTCTTCGTCAAGGACTGAGATGGGACGCGGGACCGCATGGCGCTGATCGACGACACGAAAAGCCTGCTCGCGGAGTTGATCGCCTTCGCCACCGTTTCGAGCGACAGCAACCTGGAACTCATCGCCTGGGCCGCCGACCGCTTGGGAGAACTCGGCGCCGACACCCGGGTGATGGTCGACGAGACCGGGAGCAAGGCCAACTTGTTCGCGACCATCGGTCCGAACGAGGATGGCGGCATCGTCCTGTCCGGCCACAGCGATGTCGTACCGGTGGCGGATCAGGACTGGTCATCCGATCCATTCCGCATGCGCGAGGCGGACGGGCTGCTCTATGGGCGCGGTGCCTGCGACATGAAGGGGTTCATCGCCGCGGTGCTGGCGACGGCGCCGCTCTTTGCCGCGTCGAAGCTGTCGCGCCCCGTCCACATCTGCCTGACCTATGACGAGGAGGTCGGCTGCCTTGGCGCGCGCAAGCTGGTGAGCGAGCTGCCCGGCATGGGGGTGCGGCCGGCGCTCGCCGTGATCGGCGAGCCGACGGAAATGCGGATCATCGAGGGACACAAGGGCTGCTGCGAATACACAACGACCTTTCGCGGATTGGAAGGGCATGGCTCCGTCCCCGATGCCGGCGTCAACGCGGTGGAATACGCGTTGCGCTACGGCATACGACTGATGGAGCTGAAGGAGCAGTTGAAGGGGAGGGCGCCGGCTGCCAGCCGCTTCGAGCCGCCCTGGACGACGCTGCAGCTTGGGCGGCTGATGGGAGGGGTGGCGCATAACGTCATCCCCGGGCTCGCCAGCCTCGACTGGGAGATGCGCCCCGTCACCGAGGCTGACCGCACCTTCGTCTGCGAGGCCATCGATGCCTATGTCCATGACGAGTTGTTGCCGGCCATGCGCAGCGTGCATCCGCAGGCCTCGATCCGCCGCGAGGTGGTGGGCGAGGTTGCTGGCCTCGAACCGGTCGAGGAAAACGAGGCCCGGCGCATCGTTGCCGAACTGACGGGCGCCAACGGCGCCGATGTGGTGTCCTTCGGAACCGAGGCCGGGCTTTTCCAGCAACTCGGCATGTCGGTGGTCGTCTGCGGGCCGGGCTCGATCGCCCAGGCTCACAAGCCGGATGAGTTCGTTTCGCTGGAGCAGTTGCACGCCTGTCTGGCGATGCTTGAACGGCTTGCCGGACGCCTCGCAGTCGCGTGAGCGTCCGGCATCGTTTCGACGGGCGGCGTTACTGAACCCGCCGGCTTCCGATCAGGGCCTGCGCCACATAGGCAAGAATGGTCAGTCCGATGGCGCCGGCAACGCCGATCAGGATCATCACGATCGCGTCGATCGGCCCGCCAAGATCGGAAAAACCGGAACTGGTGATCGTCAGCACGAAGTAGATCGCGGCGAGCGCTCCGATAGGGGCGAGCAACTCGGCGCGCAGCAGCCAGTTTCCGACCAGGCGGCGTTGGCGCAGCAGGACGAAGATAAAGGCCACCGTGATCGCCGCGGCAACCACGACGAGGAGCCAGAACAGCGCCGGTCCGAACATCTCCTCGAACACGGCGATCATGGTTGAAAGCGTGAGTTCCTTCATGGCGTCCTCCCTTAGGCGCGGCCGCGCAGCATGGCGTTGTAGGTGGCTTTCAGGGCGATCTCCTTCATCAGCCAGGAAACCCACAATTCCTCCAGCGGCGCGATCAGGCCGGGGAAGGAGGGGACGAGATTGTCCTTGTAGTCGAATTCGACGAGCATGGCCCGGCCGATACGGGTGATCAGCGGGCAGGACGTGTAGCCGTCATAGCTGGCGGTGCTTTCCTTGCCGGCGATCTGGGCCGCGATATGGTCTTCGACCACGGGCACCTGCCATTTGACGCTGGCGGCCGTCTTTCCCTTGGGAACGCCGGCGATGTCGCCGATGGCGAAGACCTCGGGATAGCGCAGGTGGCGCAAGGAATGCTTGTCGACCTCGACCCAGCCGTCAGCCGCAAACGGGCCCTCCTGCCAGGAGAGCGGGCTGTTGAAACGGATCGCGTCGGGTGCCCGCATCGGCGGGATGACGTTGGTGAAGTCGTAGCCGATCTCCTTGCGCCCTTCGGGCGTATCGAAGGTCGCGATGCGCTTGCCGGGGTCGATGGCGACCATCACGTGGTTCTTGACCGTGTCGAAGCCGCGCTCCTCGAACAGCATGCGGACCTTCTCGTTGACGATCGGCACCGAGAAGAAGGCGCCGCCATGCGCGGCGTAGATGATCTTCACCTTGCCGCGGGTGCCCTTGCGTCTGGCCGTATCGTCGGTGAGGAAGGCATATTTGAGCGGGGCGCCCGCGCATTTCATCTCGGTCGCGGGGCGGGTGAAGAGGGCGGTGCCGCCCTTTTCCGTGAAGCGGCTCATTTCCGCATAGGTGGCGGCGGCCTGATCTGGGCCGGCATATACGGCTCCGATGCCGTTGCTGCCGATCAGATCCGTCGACATGCCCTCGATCGCGTCGAAGTCGAGCTTCAGGCCGGTCGCGACGACAAGGTAGTCGTAAGAGAGGGCGCGCCCGGACGTCGTGACCACGCGCTTGGCCTCAGGATCGACTTCCGCGGCAGCTTCCGCGATCCAGTCGACATTGCGGGGCAGCCACTCGGCGGTTGTGGAGACCGAGTAGGATGCGGGCTTCAGGCCGGCGGCGATCAGGGTGAAGCCGGGTTGATAGTAGTGTGCCTGACGAGGGTCGAGCAGCGTAATCCGGGCACCCGGCAGCCGCGTCGCCAGACGATTGGCAAGCGCCGTGCCGGCAGCACCGGCTCCAAGAATGAGGATCTGTGCTCCGGTCGCCACCGGTTGGGCACGCGCGGAGCCAGTCTGCGCGACAAGCGCCGACGCAGCGGCGGCCAGCGCGAGAAACTGTCGTCTGTTGGCAAGCAAGGCAGTTTCCTCCTGATCGGGATGCGTTTCGCTCAACGGCCCAACACCCCTTTACATTCGTAGTTGCGAATAATATAAATTATATACGTCATGCAGTGATCTGGCGCAAGCGCGATGCTCTCAGCCGCGCGCCGGGAGGGGTTTGTCGCGGTCGTTGGCCACCGACAGACTGACCCGTTCGGCCGCAAAGCGGCTGTGGCTCGCCTGGATCGGGTGTCCTTCGGAATCCGCGTTCACCGAACGGGTGAGAAGCACGACGGCTCCAGGCTGCAGCGCAAGGTCTGCCCTGTCGGATGCGGTGGCCGGAGCGGCCGAGATTTCGGTCGAAAGACGGACATAGTCCGGGACGCCGCAAGCGGCGAGCGCCCGCGTCATCGACCCTTCCAGGCGGTAAGCATCGGGCAGGCCGGCAAACCGGTGTGCATCGAACCAGTGGACGGCGCGCGACAGGGGGATGCTGTCTGCCTCGCCCAGCGTTTCCAGCTTGAGGAGAGGCGCGCCCGCTTGCAGGTGCAGCAGGGCGGCGAGGTCGGCAGAGGCCGGCTCTTCCGATACGTCGATCAAACGGGTGACGGCCTGTGTCACCTGTCCGCCGAGGCCGGCGGAAAACCGGGTGCGGGGGCCGATCGGATAGGTCACGCGGCGGCGCGGAACGATGGCTGTACCACGGCCCTGAACGGTTTCGACGATGCCCTCTCGGGCAAGCGCTGCGAGAGCCTGACGCACGGTGTGGCGGTTGACGTCGAAACGGGCGGCGAGCACCGCCTCTGTCGGCAGGCGACCTGTGTCGTCATGATCGCCATTGCCGATGGCGGCGCGAATCTCGTCGGCGATTTGCCGCCACAGGGCAACGCCCGTTTGCCGTTCAATGCCGGTCATGCGCTTCCTTTCGCCCTCGGTTCGGCCGCCATCTTCCTTCTAGAGCAAAGACGCCGGCTCAGACAGCCACCCGGTCGGATCGCGGATTGGCGCGGCCCGTCATGCCTCCGTCACTCGATCCGCGTACAGTGTGAACTGTCGGTTGTCTATAATACTAGACAAATAACGTGTACGGATGTAGGTAGCGCATGTTGGGCGGCGCCGATGGGCGCGGGGCTGCTTGCGAGAGCGCCTGTTGATACAGGCGCTCGCAGCCCAGGAGAGACGACGGAGTTGCGGATGGCGAAGGCAGAGACGGCAGGCGGCTCTGAACAGGGACTGAAACGGCTGATGGATGTGCTGGCTGCCTCGCCGGGCGATGAGATCGCCGCCTGTGCCGAGGCGCTCGGATCCCTGCCGGAGGCGGCGCCGGTGCGGGGACCCGAGATCGGTCTGGTGATGGTGCGCGGCCGCATCGGCGGTGACGGCGCGCCCTTCAATCTCGGAGAGGCTGCGGTGACGCGGGCGACGGTCCGGCTTGCGAGCGGGGCTGTCGGTCATGCCTATGCGTTGGGGCAGGACAGGGCAAAGGCGCGGCTTTCGGCTGTGCTCGCGGCCATGTGGAGCGAGGGCGCGCGCCGAACAGACATCGAGGCGCAGGTATTGGCGCCATTGGCCGCAGCCCGTGCCGAGGAGGTCTCCCGCGTCAAGCGCGAGGCCGCTGCAACCCGCGTCGACTTCTTCACCATGGTCCGGGGAGACGACTGATGTCCGATGCCCGTCTTTCGACGCTCGCCGTTTCCGGCGGGTTCAGCGATCCGGTGTTCGAAGCGCAGGCCGTCTTCCGCGCGCTGATGGACGCGACGGCCCGACCCGGCACCGTTCACACTCTTCCTGCAGGCGTCGCGCCGCCCGCTCCCCTTGGGCAAGGCTCGGGTGCCGTCGCGCTCGCGCTCTGCGACCCCGACACGCCGGTCTGGCTGGATCGCGAAATCGACAGCGAGAGTGTGCGCGCATGGCTGTCTTTCCAGTGCGGAGCGCCGCTGGCACAAGGGCCGGAGAGATCCGCCTTCGCCTTCGTGAAGGGCGAGACCATGCCGGACATGGCCGATTTTGCGTCTGGAACGCAGGAGTATCCCGACCGCTCGACGACGCTGGTGGTCGAGGTGGAGGCGCTGGATGGCGGCGCCGCCCTCAGGCTTGAAGGACCCGGTATCGACGGGCAGAGGCGGATCGCCCCGCGCGGTCTTCCGGCTACGTTCATGACGCAGCGCGCCGCCAATCGGGCGCTCTTTCCGCGCGGCGTGGACGTCGTTCTGGTGGCGGGGCTGTGCATGATGGCGCTGCCGCGCAGCACGGTCGTATCCCATGTCAACGAGCCGGAGGCCGGCTGATGTATGTCGCAGTCAAGGGCGGCGAGGCGGCCATCGCCAACGCCCACAAGATGCTCGCCGACCGCCGTCGCGGCGACCGGTCGTTGCCGTCTATCACAGTGGAGCAGATCGTCGAACAACTTGCGCTGGCCGTCGACCGGGTGATGGCGGAGGCCTCGCTCTACGCGCCGGATCTGGCGGCGCTGGCCGTCAAGCAGGCGCGGGGCGACATGATCGAGGCGATCTTCCTGCTGCGCGCCTATCGCACGACGCTGCCGCGCTTCGGCGCCTCGCAGCCGGTCGAGACCGGCGAGATGATCGCCGAGCGGCGGGTTTCGGCGACCTACAAGGATCTGCCGGGCGGACAGGTTCTCGGCCCGACCTTCGACTACACGCATCGCCTGCTCGATCCCGCCCTTGCCGGCGACGAGGCGGTAGAGACTGCGCCGGCGCGCGACAGCGAAGGCGAGCCGCTGACCCGCGTCGCCGACATCCTCGCCCAGGAAGACCTGATCGAGCGGGCCTTCACCGGTGACCCGGCCGAGATGCCGCGGGAGCCCTCCGGCGACCTGACGCGCGAGCCGATGGAGTTCCCGATGGCTCGGGACCTGCGTCTCCAGGCGCTTGCGCGCGGCGACGAGGGCTTTCTGCTGGCGCTCGGCTATTCCACCCAGCGTGGCTATGGACGTACGCACCCCTTCGCCGGCGAGATCCGCATCGGCGAGGTCGAGGTGGAGATGGACGTGCCGGAACTCGGCTTTGCCGTCTCGCTCGGCCGCATCCGGGTCACGGAATGCCAGATGGTCAACCAGTTCGCCGGTTCGGCGAAGCTGCCGCCGCAATTCACCCGCGGCTATGGCCTCGTTTTCGGCCAGTCGGAGCGCAAGGCGATGGCGATGGCGCTGGTCGACCGGTCGCTGCGCGCCGGAGAATTGGGCGAGGACCGGGTCGCTCCGGCACAGGACGAGGAATTCGTCATTTCCCATGCCGACAACGTCCAGGCGACGGGCTTCGTCGAGCATCTGAAACTGCCGCATTACGTCGACTTCCAGGCCGAACTCGATCTCGTCCGCCGGATGCGGGCGGAGTTCGAGGTGCGGCAGTCGCGCGACCATGACACGCAGGAGGCCGCCGAATGAGCGCCGCAGCCGCACTCGGCGAAGACCTCGCCACTTACAATTTCGCTTATCTGGACGAACAGACGAAGCGGATGATCCGCCGGGCGATCCTGAAAGCCATCGCCATTCCCGGCTACCAGGTTCCCTTCGCCAGCCGTGAGATGCCGATGCCCTATGGCTGGGGCACGGGCGGCGTGCAGGTCACCGCCTCGATCATCGGGCCGCAGGACGTGCTGAAGGTCATCGACCAGGGGGCGGACGACACCACCAACGCGGTGTCGATCCGCGCCTTCTTCCAGAAGGTCGCCAGCGTCGCGGTGACGACGAAGACCCGCGAGGCGACGATCATCCAGACGCGCCACCGCATTCCGGAGGAAAAGCTCCAGGCAGGGCAGGTGCTGGTCTACCAGGTGCCGATCCCCGAGCCGCTGCGCTTTCTCGAGCCACGCGAGACGGAAACCCGCAAGATGCACGCGCTCGAGGAATACGGGCTGATGCACGTCAAGCTCTACGAGGACATCGCCCGCCACGGCCATATTGCCACCACCTATGCCTATCCGGTGCTGGTCGCCGGCCGCTATGTGATGGATCCCTCGCCGACGCCGAAATTCGACAATCCGAAGATGGACATGAGCGATGCCTTGCAACTCTTCGGCGCCGGCCGGGAGAAGCGCATCTATGCCATCCCGCCGCATACAAGGGTCGTCAGCCTCGATTTCGAGGACCATCCCTTCGAGATCCAGACCTTCGACGAGCCCTGTGCCCTGTGCGGTGCCGAGGGCGTCTATCTCGACGAGGTGATCCTCGACGACCGCGGCGGGCGGATGTTTGTCTGCTCGGACACCGATCATTGCGAGGACCGCCGCGCGGCCGGCCATCGCGGTCGTCTGTCGCCCGACGAGGCCTATGCGGGCCATGGCCAGGTCCAGGAGGATGCAGGACGATGATGAGGCTGCAGGAAATGCCGCTGCTGAGCGTCGAGGGCCTGTCGCGCTATTACGGCGAGCGGGTCGGCTGCCGGGATGTCTCGTTCGAGGTCTATCCGGGCGAGGTGCTGGCGATCGTCGGCGAAAGCGGCTCGGGCAAGACGACATTGCTCAACTGCATCTCGACCCGCCTGGAGCCCAGCACGGGGAGTGTCTGCTACCGCATGCGCGACGGCGCGATGCGCGATCTCTATCGCATGAGCGAGGCCGAACGGCGCCTGCTGATGCGCACCGACTGGGGTTTCGTGCACCAGAACCCGGCCGACGGGCTGCGCATGACCGTGTCGGCCGGCGCCAATGTCGGCGAGCGGCTGATGGCCGTCGGCGAGCGCCATTACGGCCGCATTCGCAACACTGCCACCCATTGGCTGTCGCGGGTGGAGATTGCGGAGGACCGTATCGACGACCAGCCGCGGGCCTTTTCCGGCGGCATGCGCCAGCGCCTGCAGATCGCGCGCAATCTGGTGACCGGGCCGCGCCTCGTCTTCATGGACGAGCCGACGGGCGGCCTCGACGTTTCGGTGCAGGCGCGCCTGCTCGATCTGCTGCGCGGGCTGGTCAACGATCTCGGACTTGCCGCCATTGTCGTGACTCATGACCTGGCGGTGGCCCGACTGCTCTCGCATCGCATGATCGTGATGAAGGACGGCCGGGTGGTCGAGGAAGGGCTCACCGACCGTGTGCTCGACGATCCGCAGGCGCCCTACACCCAGCTTCTCGTCTCTTCCATCCTGCAGGTGTGACCATGACCGATCCCGTCAGCCGAAAGGAGGCCGCGATGGCCGTCCGGGCGCGCGCGCTTTCCAAGACCTTCTGCATGCATCTGCAGGGCGGCCTCGAACTGCCCGTGGTGGACGGCGCCGCCTTCGAGGTTCGCGCCGGCGAATGCGTGGTACTCGGCGGTCCGTCCGGTGCGGGCAAGAGCTCCATCCTCAAGATGCTGTATGGAAACTACGCCGCAAGCAGCGGCGAGATCCTGATCCGCCACGGCGGGGAACTGGTCGACCTTGTCGCCGCCTCGCCGCGTCTCGTGCTGGCCATCCGCCGAGAGACACTCGGCTATGTCAGCCAGTTCCTGCGCACAGTTCCGCGCGTCGCCGCCGTCGATGTGGTTGCCGAACCGCTGGTCCTGCGCGGCGCCGATGCGGCGGCAGCCCGCGAACGGGCGCGTGAGATGCTGGACCGGCTCAACCTGCCGCAGCGGCTCTGGCAACTGCCGCCGGCGACCTTTTCGGGCGGCGAACAGCAGCGCGTGAACATTGCCCGCGGCTTCATCACCGATCATCCGGTGCTGCTGCTGGACGAGCCGACGGCCTCGCTCGATGCCGCCAACAGGCGGATCGTCATCGAACTGATCGCCGAGAAGAAGGCGCAGGGCGTCGCCCAGATCGGCATCTTCCATGACGAGGAAGTGCGCGAGGCCGTCGCGGACCGGATCATCGACGTGCGCGGCTTCGCGCCGGCCCGCGCGGCCTAAGGGGGAGACGATGGCACGACTTTCCGAAACTCCCTTCATCCATCCGACCGCCGAGGTCAGCGACTGCGCGTTCGGTCGCTACACGGAGGTGGATGCGCGGGTCAGCATCAGCGAAACCCGGATGGACGATTATTCCTATGTGATGCGCGACGCGATGATCTGGAACGCGGAGATCGGCAAGTTCGCGAACATCGCCGCCTGCGTCCGCATCAATGCCACCCATCATCCGATGGAGCGGGCAACGCTGCATCATTTCACCTATCGGGCGAACGACTACTGGGACGATGCCGATCAGGAGGCGGAGTTTTTCCAGCGGCGGCGCGCGGCGCGGGTACGGATCGGCCACGACACCTGGATCGGTCATGGCGCGACCATCCTTCCCGGCGTTTCGGTGGGGGACGGCGCTGTCATCGGATCGGGTGCGGTCGTGTCGCGGGACGTCGCGCCCTACACCATCGTCGGCGGGGTTCCCGCAAGGCTGATCCGCGAACGGTTTCCGGCGGATATTGTTACGCGGATGCAGGCACTTGCCTGGTGGGATTGGAGCCATGACCGGCTGCGCGAAACGCTCGAGGATTTCCGCACTCTCGACGCGGCGGCGTTTCTGGAGCGCTATGAGCGGGCTTTCTGAAGTGTTCAGCCGTCGCACTACTGTTCCGCATCCGGTAAACGTCAGGGAATTGTCATAAAATCGCAGATTCCTTGTCATCTGTGCGGAGTACGCAAGCTTCAATCATCAAGATTGAGGCGCAGATGTTCAAGCTCGACGGTGTGACGCGAAAGTTCGGAATGCTGACCGCGGTGGATGCCGTGACGCTCGACATCCCGGACGGGCAGATGGTCGGCGTCATTGGCCGCTCGGGAGCCGGAAAATCCACTCTGCTGCGAATGCTCAACCGGCTTGTCGATCCGAACGGCGGAAAGATCGTATTCCGCGACACCGAGGTCTCTGCCCTTTCGGGATCCGCGCTTCGCTCCTGGCGACGGGATTGCGCGATGGTGTTCCAGCAGTTCAACCTGGTGCCGCGGCTCGATGTGGTGTCGAACGTGCTGCATGGGACGCTGAATGCCCGCTCGACGCTCGCCACCGTCTTCAACCTGTTTCCGAAGGCGGACATCCTGCGTGCCATCGACATTCTGGAGCGGCTGGGTGTCGCCGAGCATGCGTTGAAGCGCGCCGAGGCCCTGTCGGGCGGCCAACAGCAGCGCGTGGCGATTGCCCGCGCGCTGATGCAGTCGCCGAAGGTGCTGCTGGCGGACGAGCCGATCGCCTCGCTCGATCCCCTGAACGCCAAGATCGTCATGGACGCGCTCAAGGACATCAACGAGCGCGAGGGAATCACCGTCATCACCAACCTGCACACGCTCGACACCGCGCGCACCTATTGCGAACGGATCATCGGCATGGCGCAAGGCCGCGTGGTTTTCGACGGGACCGCTGACGAACTGACCGCTGAAGCGGTGCGGGAAATCTACGGCACCGACGGCGACGGCAACGAGGTTTCCGAGGCCATCACCTCGACCAGCATCACCGCCCGGCCTGCGACAGCGGCGGTGGGTACACCATCCCCGGCCATGCTGCGGACGGCCAACGCCTCCGCATGAGCCGCAGGATCCGGCGCGGCGTCCGCGCACGGTCACACGCAACAACGACAAACGACTCTTTCAGGAGACGTCATATGCTCAAGAAGCTTCTCTTGGCCGCCACCGCGGTCGCGACCCTGTCCGTCGGTGCGACGGCACAGGAGATCAACGAGTTCCGCATCGGCGTCCTCGGCGGCGAGAATGCCCAGGACCGTCTGGCCTCGAACGAGTGCCTGCGCGCTTATGTCCAGGATCTGCTCGGCGTCGAGACCAAGATCTTCACCCCCGCCGACTATGACGGCGTGATCCAGGGTCTGCTGGGTGGCTCGATCGACATGGCCTGGCTCGGTGCCTCGGCCTATGCGAAGACCTATCTGACGAACCCGGAAGCGGTCGACGTCGTGCTCGTCAAGACCAATCTCGACGGCTCCTTCTCCTACCATTCCATCGGTTTTGCCCGCAAGGACAGCGGCATTGCCTCGCTTGAGGAGATGAAGGGCAAGAAGTTCGGCTTCGGCGATCCGAACTCGACCTCCGGCTACCTGATCCCGTCCATCGAGATCCCGCAGATCACCGGTGCGTCCATGGACAACGGTGCCTATTTCGCCGAGGTCGTCTTCACGGGCGGCCATGAGCAAACCATCGTTGCGGTCAAGAACGGCGATGTCGACGGTGGCGTGACCTGGGCCGACGGCCAGGGCGAGTGGGAAGACGGCTACAATTCCGGCGCCCTGCGCAAGGCGGTCGATGCCGGCCTGGTCGACATGAACGACCTGGTCGAGATCTGGCGCTCCAAGCCGATCCCGGAAGGCCCGATCGTGCTGCGTCGTGCCCTTCCGGCCGACGTCAAGGAGAAGGTCACGCAGCTTCTGAAGGACCTGCACGGCAAGGACGCGCAATGCGCCTACAACGTGGCTGCCGGCGAGACGGCCGGCTTCGAGCCGATCGCCCATGAGGCTTACGAGTCGATCATCGCGGTCCGCAAGGCCCAGAGCAACTGATCGATCTGTCTTCGTGATTGCCGGGCGGGGCCTGTGTCCCGCCCGTGCGTTTTCGCCAGAGCCACCTGCAGCAGGACCTCATGACGGACACGGCTTTCGCAAGGTCGGGCGATATCCGCGCCGACTATCTCGCCCATGCCCGCCAGCGGCAGATGTACAGCGGCATCCTGCTGCTGGTCTTCGTCCTGCTGATGGTCTCGGGTTTCCAACTGGCCGACGCGCGCAATGCCGGCGGCTTCTGGGCGGGCATCCACCAGTTCTTCGATTTCCCCTCCGAAGTCGTGAGCGAGGCGGTGGCCAAGGCGGCCAACCTGCCGGGTCTGATGTGGAAGTTTCTTCCCTCGCTGATCGAGACGATCAACATTGCCGGCGTGGCAACGCTCGTCGGTGCCTGCGGCGGGGCGCTGCTGTCGCTTCTGTCGACGCGCGGCCTTGCCCGCTTCCCGCGGCTTATCCCGCTGTTCCGCCGGATGATGGATGGTATGCGGGCGATCCCGGAGATCGTCATCGCGCTCATTCTGATCTTCCTGCTCGGCGGCGGGCCTGTACCGGCCATGATCGCCATCGCCTTCCACACCACAGGCGCTCTCGGCAAGCTCTTCTCGGAAGTGAGCGAGAACGCCGACCGCAAGCCGGTCGAGGGCCTGTCTTCGGCAGGTGCGAGCTGGAGCCAGGCGATGTGGCTCGGCGTGCTGCCTCAGGTTACGCCGAACTGGCTTTCCTATGCGTTGCTGCGCTTCGAGATCAACGTGCGGGCCTCCGCAATCCTGGGCTTCGTCGGTTCCGGCGGCATCGGCTACGACCTCAAGACCGCGATGCAGTGGGGCCAGGGTCGCTACGACCAGGTCGTGGCGATCTTCCTGCTGCTCTTCGCCACAATCGTCGTCATCGACCAGGTTTCGAGCCACTTTCGGCACAAGCTGGTGAAGGGACACTGACATGGCCGCCATGCTCTCCACCACGCATGAGGGGTCGCTGGGCGAGGCGGTTCTTGCCGCCTTCGGCCGCAAGCAGCGTCTTGCCTTCGCCTTCCCGGCGGTGGTCCTCGTCTATCTGATCTATATCTTCTTCGCCTTCAACATTCCGGGCCTGGTGGCGAGCGCCAGGACCGACAATGCGGCGATCCTGTTGTCCGACTTCTGGAGCTACAAGACGCATGTCACGCGAGACAATCGCAGCGGCGAGGTGAGTGTCGCGATCGAGGGCGAGAACAAGGGCACCTATCCGCCCGGCCGGCTGCCCGCGTGGGTGAGCATGCAGGACGGCGTTACCCGGATCGACCTCGGCAAGGAGCACGAGGTGGTCTATGAGGGGACCGGCGCGCGCTTCACCATCCCCGGCTATGGCGTGATCCAGGTCGAGCCGGACGGGCAGGGCATCCGTCTCGATCTGCCGGAAGGCGAGGTTCCGGATTGGATCAACGCCTCGCCCGCGCGTGTCACCGTGACGACCCCGCAGGGGCGCTTTTCGATGACCCGCACTCGGACCGAGACCTTCCACTATGAGCCGGGCTGGGAGTTGTTCTTCTTCACGCTCGACAGTCCGTTCAGTGGTCGCTCGGTGGGCGAACTGGCGAGCCTTGCTGTCTCGGAAGATCGCGTCGATCCGGCAAGGCCGAACATCGTCCACATGCTGTCGGAGTTCTGGACGAACAAGATGTGGCGGCACGGCGATGTGGCCTGGGCGCTGTTCGAAACGGTGTTGATGGCGTTCCTGGGAACCATGGGCGCCGCTGTCGTGGCGTTGCCCCTCGCGTTTCTGGCCGCATCGAATTTTACGCCGGCGAGATCCTTGCGTTTTGCGCTGCGCCGCGTGTTCGACTTCGTCCGTGGTGTCGACGGGCTGATCTGGACGATCATTCTGAGCCGGGCGTTCGGTCCCGGGCCGCTGACCGGATCGCTGGCGATCCTGATGACCGACACCGGTTCCTTCGGCAAGCTGTTCTCCGAAGCGCTGGAAAACGTCGACCGAAAGCAGATCGAAGGCGTTCAGTCGACCGGAGCCTCGCCGATCCAGCAGGCGCGCTTCGGGGTGATGCCGCAGATCGTCCCGGTGCTGCTCAGCCAGGTGCTCTACTTCCTCGAATCGAACACCCGAAGCGCCACCGTGATCGGCGCCATTGTCGGCGGCGGCATCGGCCTGCTGCTCACCCAGGCCATCATCACCCAGAAGGACTGGGAAGAAGTCAGCTACTACATCATTCTCATCGTGCTGATGGTGATGGCGATGGACTCGCTTTCGGGATGGCTCAGAGGCCTGTTGATCGGACGGGTCGGGCGGACGTAAATTCGACGGCTCCCTGCCGGAACCCCCAAGCCTCCGGCAGGCCCGCCACCATCGGATGCGAGGCATGGCATCGCCGCGACTGGCGCGGCGATGCTCCCGCTTCCGGTTCCACAAAAAGCGGAACGTATGCGATACGCGATCTATTTTACGCCCGATGCCGGGCATCCGCTGGTTCGCGCGGCTGAGGAATGGCTCGGCCGCAGCGCGTTTGCTCGCGCCGTCGAGCCGACGGATGTCGGCGGGTTCTCGCCACAGGCCCGCGCCTGCCTCATCGCATCGGCCGTGCGGTACGGTTTCCACGGTACGTTGAAGGCGCCTTTCCGCCTCGCCGAGACCCGAAGCGAGGCCGATCTGGTCGAAGCTGTCGACGCCTTCTGCCGTGACACGCCGCCAATCGCTCCGGTCGCGCTCAAGGTTTCGGATCTTGATGGCTTCTTCGCCTTGACGCCGGCCGGTCCCGCCGAAGACCTCAACGCGCTGGCTGCCACCGTGGTGCGGCGGTTCGAGCCGTTTCGAGCGCCTCTCACGGCGGAGGAAATCGCCCGCCGTCGTCCGGAGCGGCTGTCGCCGCGCGAGCGGGAATTTCTGGAAAACTGGGGCTACCCCTACATTTTCGACGCATTCCGCTTCCACATGACGCTGAGCGACAGGTTGGAGGGGGAAACGGCACTGGCCGTTCACCGCGCGCTTGCTGGACAGTTCGAGGCCTTGCTGGCGCATCCTGTCGCCTTCGACAGGCTGGCGATCTTCGTCGAGCCTGATCCAGGCGCTCCTTTCATCTGCCTGCATCAGGCGCCGCTTGCGGGAACAGGCGGCTGACAAGACGTTCCCTTCGAGAAAGACGGATCGATGGACACCATACTCACCAATGCGCGGATCGTGCTGGCCGACCAGGTCGTCGAGGGTTCGCTGCACCTGCGCGACGGCAAGATCGCGGGCATCGACAGCGGCGTCTCGTCGTTGCCGGCTGCGGAGGACATGGGCGGCGACTATGTGATCCCCGGCCTCATCGAGTTGCACACTGATCACCTGGAAAACCATTATGCACCTCGCCCGAAGGTGCGGTGGAATCCTATTGCTGCCGTCTGTGCCCATGACGCGCAGATCGCAACCAGCGGCATCACCACCGTCTTCGATGCCCTGCGCGTCGGGCTCGACGAGGATACCGACATCACCGATGCCGACATGCGGCGGCTGGCCGACGCGATCGAGGCGGGGATGGCCAAGGACAGGCTGCGGGCGGATCATTTCATCCACCTGCGCTGCGAGGTCTCGGCTCCCAACTGTCTTGAGAGTTTCGAGGTGTTCGAAAACGACCCGCTCGTACGCATCGCCTCGCTGATGGATCATTCGCCCGGCCAGCGCCAGTTCGTCAGCCTCGAGGCCTATGCGGTCTACTACAAGGGCAAGCGGGGCATGAGCGACGCGGAGTTCAACGACTTCTGCGAACGGCGTATGGCCCAGTCTGCGGAATGGTCTGATAACAACCGCCGGATCCTCGCCGAGCGCGCAAGGGCGCGCGGGGTGGTGCTGGCGAGCCACGACGATGCGACCAACGCGCATGTCGAGGAAGCCGTCGAGCTCGGCATCCGGGTGGCGGAGTTTCCGACCACGCTGGAAGCCGCACGGGCCTCGAAAGCGCAGGGGCTGGCGGTTCTGATGGGTGCCCCCAATGTTGTCCGCGGGGGCTCGCATTCGGGCAATGTCTCGGCGCGCGATCTCGCCGCCAATGGACTGCTCGACATCCTGTCGTCCGACTACATTCCCTTCAGTCTCGTCCAGTCGGCCTTCTTTCTCGGCGAGGTGGTCGACGGGATCGATCTGCCGCAGTCGATCGCCATGGTGTCCCGTACCCCGGCCCGCTTTGCCGGGCTTGAGGATCGAGGAGAGATCGCCATCGGCAAACGCGCCGATCTCGTGCGGGTGCGGGTCGAGGAACATATCCCGATCGTGCGCACGGTCTGGCGCGAAGGTCGCCGGGTGGTCTGAGCGATGCAGGGGGCAGCGTCGGAAGGGCAGGGGCCGCTGATCGCGGTCGTCGGGCCGAGCGGGGTCGGCAAGGATACGCTGCTCGCGCGGGCACGCGCGGCCTTGTCCGGGCGACCGGAGTTGCTTTTTGTGCAACGGACGATCACCCGGCCAACCGGCACCGATGCGGAGACGCACGAGCCCATGACGGCAGAGACCTTCGAAGAGGCGGAGCGCGCTGGTGCCTTCGCCTTTAGCTGGCGTGCGCATGGGTTTGGCTACGGGCTTCCCGCGTCCTTGTCGGAGCATCTCGCAAGCGGGCATCCCGCCGTGGTCAATGGGTCTCGCGTGGCCCTTGCGGCCATGCAGGAGCGGTTTCCCACACTTTGCGTCATCCAGATCACGGCGACCCCGACAGTGCTGGCGGCGCGGCTTGCCGCGCGCGGTCGTGAGAGCGCCGAAGAGATCGCCGCCCGCATCGCCCGCGCCAACGAGCCGCTTCCCGTCGCACCGGCTTGCGTTATCGACAACAGCGGCGACCTCGAGCAGGCCGCCGAGGCGTTGGTTGCCGCGATCCTCGATCGCGCCGGTTCGGCTTACCGCTGAGAGCTGCTTTCTCACGATCCACTGCGCCTCTTGCGCAGGGGCGGAACCTTTGCGACAAGACGGCAAGTCTGCTCGGAATGCGAGCATCGATAAAAATACGGATGCAATTGGTTGCGGGTCGGGCCGTGGCACCATCGCATGCCGGAGTGACGGGAGTGGATCGGATGTCGGGGCAATTGGTAACCCACCGCACCAGCGGGTTGGTGCTGTCTCTGGACGAGACCGTTGCCAACGACCGCATTATCGAGGAGATCCGCCGCGGCCGCTATGAAGCCTCGGAACTCTCCATGGCCTCGCGGTTTGTGCGCAAGGACGACCGCGTGCTAGAACTCGGCGCCGGCATCGGCTTCATCTCCGCCGGTGTGATGCGCAATGTCGGGCCTGCCTATTATGCTGCCGTCGAGGCGGACGCGCGTCTCATCCCGCATATCCGCCAAACCCATCTCAAGAACGGTGTGACCGGTGTCGAGGTGATCAATGCGGCCTTCGTCTCCGACCCTCAGACCCTGAAGACGGGCTACGTCGAGTTCACCCTGCATCGGGAGTTCTGGCGCTCCGGCATCGGCCAGGACCAGGAAGGCGTGACCGAGACGGTGCGTGTGCCGGCCGTCGATGCCTCGGCCTTCATCGCGGACAAGGGCATCACCGTTCTCATTGCCGATATCGAGGGGGCGGAGCTCGACCTGTTCCGGAACCTGCGCGTCGGCGGCCTCAAGCGGATCGTGCTGGAACTGCATCCGCACAAGATCGGCAAGGCCGGCATGATCGAGATCTTCGCCGGCCTGTGCGCGGAGGGTTTCGCCTACAATGCGGCCCTGTCGGAAGGCCCTGTGGTCTGTTTCGAAGCGGTCGGCGATACCGAAAGCAGCGAGGCGGAGCTCTTCACCCGCTTCGCATGAGTCCCCGGCTGGTGCCCTTGTCGCCGTCTCTCGTTCTTTAGTCCGCTTGCCGGAACCCTGGTGCTTGGCGACACTTGTTGCCAGGGCGCTGGCGGCTGCCGCCTTGCTCGGACAAAACCTTTGAAGATCACGCATTCGGTGCGATGGTCGGAGAGACCGACATGACAGTTCAATCCGGTGCCATGGCGAAATTCCTGATCATCGACGACCATCCGCTTTTTCGGGAAGCCCTGCACAGTGCGGTGACGCTGGCCTATCCGGATGCCGACACGCTTGATGCCGCTTCGCTGCCGGAGGCCTGCGAAATCCTTGCGGCGGAGGGCGGTTTCGACCTTGCGTTGCTCGATCTCAGCATTCCCGGCGTGCGCGGCATGGACGGCTTGCTGCATTTGCGTACCAATTTTCCGCGCCTGCCGGTCGTGGTTGTCTCCGGCCACGAGGATCCCAAGGTGGTCTCGCAGGTGATCGCCTACGGGGCCGCCGGCTTCATCCCGAAGTCGGCCAAGAAGGCGGCCCTTGCCGACGCGATCCAGAAGGTGATCAATGGCGCGGTTTTTGTCCCGGACAATCTCGCAGACGCCGGCGACGAGCAGATCGACGCGCATGCCAGGGACATGATCAACCGGGTCGCCACCTTGACGCCGCAGCAGCTCAAGGTGCTCGGCATGATCTGCGACGGCCTGCTCAACAAGCAGATCGCTTACGAATTGCAGGTCGGCGAGACCACAGTGAAGGCACATGTCTCGGAAATCCTGCGCAAGCTCAACGTCCACAGCCGCACCCAGGTGGTTATCGAGATGTCGCGGCTGGAGCAGATCTCCGGGCTCGACCCTGCCAATCCCCTTGGACACGGCGAGAGCGGGCGCATTCGGGGCTGAGGGTTCTTGACTAAGGCGCGGTGGCCAGCATGTGCGCCATAAGCGCTCTCAGTTGTGCGGGCTTGACCGGCTTGGACATGAATTCCGCGCCAAGCTGCGCCGCCTGAGCCATGACCGGCTCCGAGACGTCTGCCGTTGCAAGGATGACAGGCACGCGTCGCCGCAGACGCTGCAACAGCGTTGCGACCGTTTGGGTGCCGTGGTCGCCCTGGTCGAGATGCTGGTCGGCGATGATCAGGTCGGGCAGGAAACCTTTGTCCAGAACCTCCGCTGCTTCCGCCTGAGAGGCGGCGACCCGGTGCTCGCAGCCCCAGCCGTCGAGCAGGGTCGACATGGCACGCGTCACCTCGAAGTCGTTTTCCAGAAGCAGAACACGGCGGCCCGCGAGGGTGGCGTCGCTGACTGGCCGCTGGGCTGTCTGGGACCGTGTCTCGCCGGCCGCAGGCGGCTCGCAGCGTTCGGCGAGGATGCGGAAGCGGCTCCCCTTGCCCACTTCCGAACTCAGGCTGAGCTCGTGGCCGAGCGCGGTCACCAGGCGTCGCACGATGGAAAGGCCGAGGCCGAGGGCACAATCGCCGTCACGTCCGGCGCGTTCCTTGGCTGCCGGCCCCCGGTGGAACTCGTCAAAGATCCGCTCGCGCTGGTCGAGGGGGATGCCGCAGCCGGTGTCGACTACCTCGATCGCCACCATGTCGCCGCGCCGACGGGTGCCGATCAGCACGCCGCCGCGATCCGTATAGCGAATGGCATTGGAGATGAGGTTTTGCAGCGCGCGCCGCAGCATGGTCCGGTCGGAGCGGACGTGATCGCCGGTGATCGAGGTCTGCAGACGCAGACCCTTCGCCTCGGCGATCGGTTTCAGGTCGGAGAGCAGGGACTCGATCACCGGAACGAGCGGCACCGCCGCGTGGTTCGGCACCATGACCCCCGCATCGAGGCGGGAAATGTCGAGCAACGTATGCAGCAACTCGTTCATCGTGTCGAGCGAGCGCTCGACCTGAGCGACCATCGCCCGGCCGCGTTCGGTATCCTGCAGGTCGTAGAGCGCCGACATGGTCAGTTGTGCCGCATGCAGCGGCTGCAGCACGTCGTGGCTGGCGGCGGCGAGAAACCGTGTCTTCGACTGGTCGGCGCGTTCGGAAATCTCCTTTTGCCGGGCGAGTTCCGCGTTGGTGCGTTCCAGGTTGCGCAGGGTCGAGGTCAACTCGTCCGTGCGCCTGCGGACCTGTCCCTCCAGGGCGATGGCGGTCTGGAACAGCGAGAAGGCGTTACGCTGCTGATCCATCGCGCGCTCGACACGGTGGATCAACGCGTCGTTGATGCGCTTGAGGCGTTCGACGTCGGCGATATCGAGAATGCTCATGAACCGCTCCTGCCGCTTTGCCCAAGACCGAAGGCAATGCCGGTGAAGGTCTGGTTCAGGTGCATCGACAGGTATTGTTCGCCATAGGTGTTGAAGCCGATGACGTTGTTCTCGCGATAGATGGCGGCGATCCGATGCGTCACCTGCCGGTTGCGGGCGTCGATGCGGCGCAGCACGCAGTCGAAGCCGAGGACGAAATCGATGCCGCCAATGCGCTCGCGCACGGCGTCGAAGGCGGCGCGCGTGGTACGCGTCATGCCGGCGGGTTCGGCAACCGTCATCACGATACCGTCGTCGATCGCGCAGAAGAACGAGAGAGACCCGTCGGGATTCATCTTCTGGACGGAGCGGCAGTAATATTCGCCGCCGACCCGCACGACCAGCGGATGCGAGGCAAAGCTCATCGGCGACAGGCTCTGCGGATCCATGCCGATGACCCGCGCATATTCCTGCGCTGCCGGAGCGGCGTTGAACTCGTGCACGATGCGCCGGTCGGGCTCGGAGCGGGTGACAACCAGCTTGTGGGGGGTCGGCACGAAATTGTCGGTCTTGAAGATGTGGAAGGGAACCTGGGTCTCGACCAGGATCACGATGGCTGCATCGCTCGCCGGTTCGCCGTCAAGGATAAGCGTGGTCGTCCCGAACCGCATGTCGTCGCCAGCCGATCCGCCAAGCAACGGAATGTCGTCGAGGCCCCAGTGCAGGGCCGCGCTCACCGCTTCCTCGGCGAAGGACAGGCCGTCGATCAGACAGAGGGCGAAGCGGCTCGCGCTGCGGTCGGCGGGCGCGGACTCCACGAAGCAGCGCTTCGCATCGCCGACCTCCGAGACGATGCGCTCCATGCCGGCGCGTCGGATGTCGCTGATCCGGTGGGCGGCGATGCGAAAGCGCGCGGCCGGAAACAGAATGACCACGAGATTGCCTTCGCAGATGCCGTTCCGGGTGATTTCGCCGGCGGTGGAGCAGGCGGCATGACGGAGGCCGGGGCAACTGTCTGTCAGGGCAGAGGCGACCGCGGCGGGCGGGAAGCGGGCGGAGGAAAAAAAGGCCAGAGCGAACCCTGCACCAACGCGCTGCCGCGCGGTCGCCACGCGAGCCCAGAATCCGGTGTCGCCGGGGTCGTCGCATTCGAGCGCGACGACACCGCAGGCGTGATCGATGCCGCCATTCGGCTGCACGTCGCTCCTCCCTCGCGCCGCATGCCTCTCCTCCCCATGACAGACTGGCTGTCGGACGACTTTGCGACGACGCCCCACTCTAGGATCTTCGGCTTGCCGGTGACAAGCGGGCGTTCGGCTTCGACCGAAAGTACAGTGTACAAGCGCGGGAGGCTGGCCTTTCCTGACAGCGTCCGGGGGGAGACTGGACAAGCGGCCCTGCGGACATTGCCCCGCCGGTTGGCCGGGCCGGGAGGAGCTTCCATGGATTTGGTTGGCGAGTATCGATTGTTGGCGGGTCGTGGGGCTGTTTGGTTGGCGCTGAACGACGCGGATGTTCTGCGTCGTTGCATTCCCGGCTGCGAGGAGCTGGAGCAGGTTTCCGAGC
>NZ_FYAW01000041.1:0-34979 GCF_900185735.1 Stappia sp. P2PMeth1
CCGGGAACCTTGATGACTACGGGTGCAAACCCGACCCCGGCACGGTCGCCGGCCGCTGGTCTCCCGGACGGGTGTGTCCGGGAGACCACCCAAACTCTACCACCAATGCAAACAAACAACCCCGGCCAAGCGCAGCGCGCGCCGGGGCCTATTGGCTGCCAGAGCGGCGGCGAGGACGCGCCCGCGCGAACCCCACGCTCAGCCTGTCGTCCCGGTCTCAGTGAAGCCGAAGACCGGGCCCCAGTAACCACAGGTCGCGAGGATCAAGCTTCGGCGCTACCGCCGGGCGGTCGGAGGCTGCTGCCCTCGCACAATCATGCAGCCCCAGCGGATACTGGATACCTGCCTTCGCAGGTATGACAGCCGTGGAATGGAGCGAACGCCTTTCGTCTCACGTCCGCCTGACGGCGCTTGCCGTGTCCGTTCCTGACCCCCTTCATCCTCCGGCACAGCCCCTCCCCGCGTCCTCCCGGACGGCGCGTCAGCGCCGAGCCGGGACCGGCGAGCCGAGGGCCTGCCCGAAACGCTCCCGGCCATCCCCACGAACGTTCGTGGCTCTCCGGTCCCGGATCGTCGGCCTTCGGCCTCGTCCGGCAAGACGCCGGGAGAGGCAGGCGCGAGGGGGCGGAACGGCGGGCACGCGCCCACCCTCGCAGGTAGGACGCGGACGGAGCGACACGCCCCCCCACCGGCACCGGAGGAAGCAGTGAAGAACGGCAGCCAGCCGGCGGTCATGCAGAACGCATTAACGATTGGCTGTTTAGGCTCGCTGCCGAGTTGGCTGGACCGCAAGATCGGGTCCGCAGCGGGAAATGGACGCCGAATGATGAAATCGTTTCTCGGTTTCGCCGAAAATATACGGTTCTCGCTGCAGGAAGCGTTCATCGCGCTGGTGCCCATCATCGTCCTGATCTCGGCGCTGCGGCTGATCGATTTCGCGCTCCTGTATAGCGGGCTCGCCATCCCCTTCCTGCCGCCGGAGACGCTGGCCGAGGTCACCAATGTGCTCGACATCGCCATGCCGGTGGTGCTGGCGATCTCGGTGGCCTACCAGCTCTCCATCCTGTTCAGGATCGACCGGGTGACCGGCGCGGCCCTGGCGCTCGCCGTGTTCTTCTTCGACAGCTACGGCACCACCGGGATCAGCAATCCGCAGGCCACGGCCCTTGCCTCCCTCAACGCGGTGGTCGCGCCGCTGCTGGCGCTGCTGATGCTGCGCGCCTGCGCCCGGCTGCCGTTCCCGCGCCTCCAGCACGGTGCGCTGAGCTACAACCTCCAGAACGCGCTCAACATGGCGCTGCCGGCGCTGATCGGCTTCATCGCCACGCTCGGCCTCCTGAACCTGCTGCACGAGGCGGCGGCCATCGCCTATGGCTGGCTCGCTCCGAGCTTTCTCGGCTTCGGTTCGGAACTGGCGCTGACGCTCTATCTCGCCGGCTCGCAGGCCATCTGGTTCTTCGGCCTGCACGGCACCAACCTCGCCTATCTCGCCGTGCCGCCGGACTTCGGCTCGGCCGAGATCGTCGGCGGCCTGACGCGCGACATGTTCATGACCTCGTTCGTCAATCTCGGCGGATCGGGCACCACCCTCGGCCTGGCGCTGGCCATCCTGCTGTTCTCGCGCCACCCGCACATGCGCTCGATCGCCCTCGTCGCCCTGCCCTTCACGCTGTTCAACATTTCGGAGGTTCTGGTCTTCGGCCTGCCGATCGTGCTGAACCTGCGCCTGCTGCCGCCCTTCGTGCTGGTGCCGATCGCCTGCCAGGTCGTCGCCATGACCGCGATCACCCAGATCGGCCTCACCGCCTTTTCAGCCGAGGTCCCCTGGGTGACGCCGCTGTTCCTCAACGTCTACCTGCAGACCGGCGAGGCCTGGACGGTGCTGCTGCAGATGGGCCTGCTGGCGATGAGCACCCTGCTCTACGCGCCCTTCGTGCTGCGCTACGGACGGGCCCGCGGCGGCGTCCAGGACCAAGCACTGCTCAATGACGGCGCCGATTTCGACGACCATCTGCGCCGCCAGCACGGCCGCACCGTGCTCGACCAGCAATCGGCGCTGCTGCGCAACAGCGAGGCCGCCCGCGACGCCGTCGACTTCGTGCGCGAGAACCAGCTCGCCCTGCATTACCAGCCGGAGATCGACGCACGCACCGGCGCCTGCATCGGCTTCGAGGCGCTGCTGCGCGTCTGGGTCGAGGGGCGCGGCTTCGTCGGCCCGTATTTCCTGGAAACGCTGGAAAACGCCGGCTTTGCCCATCTGATCGACCGCTGGGTCTGCCGCCAGGTGCTGCAGGACCTGCCCGTGCTGCTGCAGACGGATCGCGACATGGTGCTCTGCGTCAACCTGCATCCCGACACGATCGCCGACGGCGCCGCGGTCGACTGGCTGGTGCGGGCCTTCACCGGCATGCCGGTCAGCTTCGAGATCATCGAGCGGGGCCTGCGCAACGATCCGGCGATCGTCGACAACCTGCAGCGCCTCGCCGATGCCGGCCTCAGCGTCGCCATCGACGATTTCGGCGCCGGCCACTCCAACTTCAACCTGCTGGCGGACCTGCCGGTCGGCACCGTCAAGTTCGACCGCTCGCTGCTGCTCAGCGCCGCCGACGAGCGCGGCCGCATCGTCTACCGCAAGCTCACCAGCCTGTGCCACGACCTCGGCTACAAGGTGGTCGCCGAAGGTGTCGAGACGCAGGACCAGGCCGACCTCGTCACCGCCTGCGGCGTCGACATCATCCAGGGCTGGTTCTACGCAAGGGCCATGCCGCTCGAGGAGGCCCTCGCCTTCGCCGGGAGACTGGAAGCAAACACGCTCGCGGCGGCCGAGGCGGTCGCGCTGCCGCCCCGCTGAGGAAGGACCGCGGCGACCCGAGCGGCCGGCGCTGGAACCTAATGAAACTCAGTATTTCCCCTAGGGAACAAAAAAGACATTGTTAAGCCAGATGACGGTTTCCGCTTAGAATCACCGCGAGTTTTGTTCAGACTGTATTTCGGGAAGGACCAACTCGACGATGAGGCTGTCACTTGCGTCATTTCATCCGGAAGGGAAGCTCCGAAAGCGCCGTACTCCGGCATCTCCTGGCGACGATGCACCAGGGGATCACCGTGATGGACCCGCAACTGCGCCTGGTTCTGGTCAACGAGACGGCCTGCCGGCTGCTCGACCTGCCGCAGGAGCTGATCGAGAGCACCCCCGATCTGGAAGAAGTCCTGCGCTTCGTCGCGCAGCGCGGCGAATACGGTCCCGGCGACCCCGAGGAGCATGTGCGCCAGCGCCTTGCCCTGGCCCTCAGCCGGGAGATGTTCGACTTTGAGCGCCCGCGCCCCGACGGCACGGTGCTCAGGGTCCAGGGCACGCCGATGGCGGACGGCGGCTTCGTGACGATCTACACCGACGTCACCGAGGCGCGGCGGCGGAACGACGCCGTCGCCGAGGCGCGCGACATCCTGGAGGAGCGGCTGGAGGAACGCACCGCCGAGTTGCGGCGCGGGCGCGACCTCCTGGTCAGCACGATCAATGCCGTCAATGACGGCCTCGTCGTCGTCAGCGACAACGGCCGCATCATGCTCACCAACGACACGTTCGACCGGCTGTTCCCCAGCGAGACCCCCTGGAAGGACGCCAATGCCGATATCGTCGAGGTGATGCAGCGGCTCGGCCCGGCTGGCCTGGCCGAAGCCCTCGAGGGCCTGGAGGACGATCCGGAGATCCCCTGCGAGTTCGCCTTCGGCGATAGCTGGTTTCGCGTCAGCCGCCGTGCGACGGGCAACAACGGCACGCTGATCTACCGCTTCGCCGACATCACCACCTACAAGATCCAGCACCGGACGCTGCAGCAGCACACCGACAAGCTGGTCAAGATGCTGCGCAACGAGCAGCACATCAACGAGATGCAGCGCGAGTTCGTGTCGATGGCCTCGCACGAGTTCCGCACCCCGCTCGCCATCATCGACAGCAACGCCCAGCGGCTGCGCCGTCTGCTCGACCGCTATGTCGAGCTGGTCCCCGAGCCGATGCCCGACACCGAAGCCCTGGTCAAGCGCCTGGCCAACATCCGGGAATCGGTCGACCGGATGCAATATCTGATCAACCGCTTCCTCAACTTCACCAAGCACCAGTCGGGAACGCTGGAGATCCAGCGCAAGGCCACGCCGCTGCGCCAGATGATCGAGGAGATCTGCCGCCGCCAGCAGGGGCTTTGCGCCACCCACCGGATCGACATCGATGTCGATCGGCTGCCGGAGAGCGCCAGTATCGACAGCCGGCTGATCGAGCAATGCGTCGGCAACATCCTGTCCAACGCCATCAAATATTCGCCCGGCCGCAGCGAGGTGCGGGTGCGCGGCTTCACCGAGGGCCGCTTCGCCGTCCTGCGCTTCGAGGATGACGGCCTCGGCATTCCGGCCGACGAGATCCCGAAGATCTTCAACCGCTATTACCGGGCGTCCACGTCCAGTGGCATTCCCGGTACCGGCATCGGCCTGCACATGACGGACATGGTCGTGTCCGAGCATCGCGGCCGATTGACCGTCACCAGCGAGGTGGGCAGCGGCACGGTCGTCGAGATCCGCCTGCCCCGCACCCCCGCCCGCGCCGGAACCGTCACCGAAAAGGAGGCCGTCAGATGACCCGCAAGCCGAGGATCCTGTGCGTCGAGGACGAGACGCTGCTGCTGGACGATCTGCAGGAGGAACTTCAGGACGCCGGCTACGAGGTGCTCGGCGCCGGCAACGGCAAGGAGGCGCTGGACTGCCTGCGACGGCAGACGCCGGACCTGATCCTGTGCGACATGATGATGCCGGTGATGAGCGGGCCGGAACTCCTGTCCTGCGTCCGCAGGGAGCTGCCGCAGCTCATCCGCGTGCCGTTCATCTTCCTCACCGCCCTTGCCACGCGCGAGAACATCATCAAGGGCAAGAAGCTCGGCGCCGACGACTACCTGACCAAGCCGCTCGACTTCGACATGCTGCTGGCGACGGTGGAGGCGCGGCTGAAGGAGGTCGACCGCATCAACAGCGCGCACCGGGCGCAGCTCATGCAGATCGAGCAGGCCATCCGCCAGACCCGGCAGTCGCGCGGCCCGCTGCGCGTCGCCATCATCAGCGGCATACCGAAGGTCATCGAGCCGATCCGCGCGGCGCTGGAGGAACTGGGCTGCGAGATCACCCTGGTGCCGGAGGACAAGCTGAAGCACAAGAGCTACAACTTCGACAGCCAGGACATCGTCCTGCTGGTCTACAGCAAGATCGTCCACTTTTTCCTGCAATACATGACCCGCACGGGGGTGCGCCCGCCGCAGGGCAAGATGGTGCTGCTGGCGCCCGCCAGCATGAACGACTCGCTGCGCGCCGGCCTGATGGAGACCGGCATCGACGGCTTCCTCGACTATCCGTACCGGCCCGTCGATGTCTTCAAGCTGCTGATGGACCGCCTGCAGCCGGCCTGACCGGCGCGGTTAAGCGAAGGTGGCGGCGCGGGCCCTGCGGCCCCCCGAAACAAAAAAACGCGGGCTCGCGGCCCGCAAAACGGAAAAGGCGCGGGCTTTGCGGCCCGCGCCTTCTCCGTTCCCCGATGCCCCCCATCTGCATGGCGAGCACCCGGCGCCGCCCCCCGACAGCGCCAGGCGACCCGGCGTCAGTGCAGGATCTGGCTGAGGAACAGCTTGGTCCGCTCGTGCTGCGGATTGGTGAAGAACGGCTCCGGCTCGTTCTGTTCGACGATCTGGCCGGCATCCATGAAGATGACACGGTTGGCGACCTGGCGGGCGAAGCCCATCTCGTGGGTGACGCAGAGCATGGTCATGCCCTCCTCGGCGAGGCTGACCATCACGTCGAGCACTTCCTTGATCATCTCCGGATCGAGCGCCGAGGTCGGCTCGTCGAACAGCATGATCTTCGGGCTCATGCACAGCGAGCGGGCGATCGCCACGCGCTGCTGCTGGCCGCCGGACAATTGGCCCGGATACTTCTTCGCCTGCTCCGGGATCTTGACCCGCTCCAGGTAGTGCATGGCGATTTCCTCGGCCTTGGCCTTGGGCATCTTGCGCACCCAGATCGGCGCCAGCGTGCAGTTCTCCAGGATCGTCAGATGCGGGAACAGGTTGAAGTGCTGGAAGCACATGCCGACCTCGCGGCGGATCTCGTCGATCTTCTTGAGGTCGTCGGTCAGCTCGATCCCGTCGACGATGATCGAGCCCTTCTGGTGCTCCTCCAGGCGGTTGATGCAGCGGATCATCGTCGACTTGCCGGACCCGGACGGGCCGCAGATGACGATGCGCTCGCCGCGCATCACCTTGAGGTTGATGTCGCGCAGCACGTGGAATTCGCCGTACCACTTGTTCATGTTGGTGATCTCGATGGCGACGTCGGTCTCCGACACCGTCATCTTGCTGCGGTTCGCATGGATCTCGGCAGCGTCGATAGCGTTTTCAGTCATGACCAGCTCCAAACAGTGTGTCGGCTTCGCGGGGCCGCGCGCGTCAGCGCGCGTGGCCCCTGTGCAGGCGGCGCTCCATGTAGATGGAATAGCGCGACATGCCGAAGCAGAAGATCCAGAAGACGAAGGCGGCAAAGACGAAGCCCGTCGCCGGCGTGTTGGGCGAGGCCCAGTTGGCGTCCGAGAAGTTCAGCGAGACGATGCCGAGCAGGTCGAACAGGCCGATGATCAGCACCAGGCTGGTGTCCTTGAACAGGCCGATGAACGTGTTGACGATGCCCGGAATGACCAGCTTCAGCGCCTGCGGCATGATGACGAGGCCGATGCCCTGCCAGAACGACAGGCCCATGGCGTCGGCCGCCTCGTATTGCCCCTTCGGGATCGCCTGAAGGCCGCCGCGCACCACCTCGGCCATATAGGCGGAGGCGAAGAGCGCGACGCCGATCAGCGCCCGCAGCAGCTTGTCGAAGTTGACCCCGTCGGGCAGGAACAGCGGCAGCATCACCGAGGACATGAACAGCACGGTGATCAGCGGCACGCCGCGCCAGAACTCGATGAAGATCACCGAGACCAGCTTGACCGCCGGCAGCTTCGACCGCCGTCCCAGCGCCAGCAGGATGCCGAGCGGGAAGGAGGCGACGATGCCGACGATGGCGACGACCAGCGTCACCAGCAGCCCGCCCCAGAGCTGGGTCTCCACCGACCTCAGGCCGAAATCGTAAGAGATGACGGCGAAGACCAGTGCCAGCGCCAGGTAGAAGCCGGCGACCACCGTCAGCGGCGAGGCCGGCGCGATCCCGGCATTCCGGCAGATCAGCGCCACCACGGCCAGCGACAGCGCCGCCAGAACGGCGAGGCCGATCCAGAAATTGCCCGAGAGGCCGACATTGCCGCCGGTCAGCAGGATGAAGCCGGCGATCGGGAAGACGACGAGCAGGTAAAGCACCGTTTCACGCTTGAACGGCACCCGCGGGATCGCCGCCGGCACCAGGCCGGCGATCAGCAGCAGGCCGGTGAGATCCACCCGCCAGCGTTCGGCGATCGGGTAGCGGCCATACATGAACTGGGCGAACTTGGCGTTGACGAAGGCCCAGCAGGCCCCCGCCCCTTCCACGACGCAGGCCTCCCGGTTCGAGCCGGTCCACACCGCGTCGATGAACAGCCAGTTGATCGTCGGCGGCAGGATCAAGGCCAGCATGGCGATGCCCAGCACCGTCATGATGGCGTTGCCGACGCTGTCAAACAGGTTCTGCCGGACCCAGCCGACAACCCCGGTCTCGGAGACGGGCGGCGGCATGCGCGGCGCCTCGTCGGTTCGCACATAGGCGATTTTCGACACGCTCATCGCCCTACCTCTCCACCAGCGCCATGCGCGAATTGTACCAATTCATGAAGCCCGAGGTGAGCAGCGACAGGGTCAGGTAGACCAGCATGGTGATGATGATCACCTCCACCGCCTGGCCGGTCTGGTTCAGCACCGTGCCGGCGAACACCGCGACAAGGTCCGGATAGCCGATGGCCACCGCCAGCGAGGAGTTCTTGGTCAGGTTGAGGAACTGGCTGGTCAGCGGCGGAATGATCACCCGCATCGCCTGCGGGATGATGACGAGCTGCAGGGTGCGCCGGGGCCGCAGACCCAGCGAATAGGCCGCCTCGGTCTGGCCGTGCGAGACGGCGAGGATGCCGGCACGGACGATCTCGGCGATGAACGCCGCCGTGTAGAGCGCAAGGCCCAGCAGCAGGGCCATGAATTCCGGGATGATGACGACGCCGCCGCGGAAGTTGAAGCCCGCCAGTTCCGCATAGGCAAGGTCCACCGGCATGCCGGTGACCAGGAAGACCAGCAGCGGCAGGCCGATGATCAGCCCGAGCCCGACGAAGACGCTCGGAAACTGCTGGCCGGTCGCCTGTTGCCGCTTGCGCGCCCAGCGGGAGATGCCGATGGAGGCGGCAATGGCCGCAAGCAGCGCCCAGAGAATCGCGGACGAGCCCGGCTGGCCGATCACCTCGGGAAGGATCAGGCCGCGATTGTTGAGATAGACCCCCGATATCGGCTCCAGCGACTGGCGCGGCGAGGGCAGCACGGAAAGCACCGCCTTGTACCAGAACAGCAATTGCAGCAGCAGCGGGATGTTCCGCAGCATCTCCACATACCAGGTGGCGATCTGGCGGATCAGGAAGTTCTTCGACAGCCGCGCGATGCCGACGATGAAGCCGAGCACCGTGGCAATCACGATGCCGATCACCGCCACCAGCAGGGTGTTGAACAGCCCGACCAGGAAGGCGCGGAAATAGGTGCTGTCGTTGGAATACTGGATCAGCGACTGGGAGACGTCGAAGCCGGCGCGCTCGGAGAGAAATCCGAGGCCGGAGGCGATCCCCGCCCGTTCCAGGTTGATCTTCGCGTTCTGGGCGAAGTAGGCAAGCATCCCCAAAAGGAAGGCGACGACCAGGACCTGGAAGACAATGCCGCGCACGCGCGGATTGTAGAACCAGGATGCGCCGGATCCGCCGCCTGCTTGCTCGCGCTCGGCAGAGCTTGCAGGTGTCATGTCAGACAGGTTCCCCTCGCCGGTTCGCTGTGTTCAGCGTTACCCGAAATCCGCTGTTCTCAGCGCAACCCCTAAATCACCGGCCCGTTTTCGGGCCTGGCCGGTCCGGTGTTCCGAACTCGGTCACGTGGTGTGCATCCCGGTGTGGCGACTTTGAACCACGCCTCGTTTGGCGGCGACCGCCAGAGCGTCTGTCAAACTCGAGAACCGCACCGGAACCGTAAACTTGCCGGTCGCCCTTTTCATCCGGCTCGTTGCGAGCCTGCCGCCAAACGGGACGACCTTCGGATGCGGGTGACCACAGCGGAAGAACCCGGCGCGAGGATCGCGCCGGGTCCGGTCATCGTCTTAGCGGATCGGCGGAGCGTATTGCAGGCCGCCCTTCGACCACAGCGCGTTCACGCCGCGGGCGATGCCGAGCGGGGTCTCCGGACCGACGGTCTTGTCGAAGACTTCGCCGTAGTTGCCGACATGCTTGATGATGCGGGCCGCCCAGTCGTTGCTGAGGCCGATCGACTCGCCGAAGTTGCCTTCGGTGCCGAGCAGGCGGCGCACGTTCGGGTCCTCGGACCCCTTCATCTCCTCGACATTGGCCGAGGTCACGCCGAGTTCCTCGGCGTTCAGCATGGCGTAGTGGACCCACTTCACCAGGTTGAACCACTGGTCGTCACCCTGGCGCACGGCGGGGCCGAGCGGCTCCTTGGAGATGATCTCCGGCAGCACCATGTGCTCGCCCGGATCGGTGAGCTGCAGGCGGATCGAGTAGAGGCCCGAGGCGTCGGTCGTGTAGACGTCGCAGCGGTTGGCGTCGTAGGCGGCGTTCACCTCCTCGAGCTTCTCGAACACGACCGGATTGTACTCCATGCCGTTGGCCCGGAAGTAGTCGGTCAGGTTCAGCTCGGTGGTGGTGCCGGTCTGCACGCAGACGGAGGCGCCCGACAGCTCCAGCGCCGAGGAGACGCCGAGCGACTTGCGGACCATGAAGCCCTGGCCGTCATAGTAGTTGACGCCGGTGAAGTTCAGGCCGAGCGTCGTGTCGCGGCTCATCGTCCAGGTGGTGTTGCGCACCAGCACGTCGACTTCGCCGGTCTGCAGCGCGGTGAAGCGCTCCTTGGCGGTCAGCGGGGTGAACTTGACGGCGTTGGCGTCGTCGAAGATCGCCGCGGCAATGGCCCGGCACATCTCGACGTCAATGCCGGTCCACTCGCCCTTGTCGTCCGGAGCGGCAAACCCGGCGAGGCCGGTGTTGGAGCCGCACTGCAGGAAGCCCTTCGCCTTGACGTCGTCGAGCGTCGCGGCGGACGCAGCGGTGGCCGTCAGGCCGAACGCCGCGCCGAGCACGATCGGAAGCAGTTTATGCGTCATGGATATGCAGCCTTCTCTTTTGCCCTGTCTATTCTGGGTTTTTTCGAGATCACGCGCGCGGGATACAGGATGCGGCCATGTTGCGTCTGCGAAAAGCAGTGTCGGCACAGGATACCCCCTCCCGGCATGTCCGCAGCCTTGTTGTTATCTGGCCATCGGAAATGCCACCGTCATCTCATGAGTGCATTCGATGGCATTTATCGCTAAGGGTCAAGAGCCCGACGCACCGTAAGGTACGATTTGCGAAAAATTTTTCGCTATCTGAAAATCCAGTCAACATCCCGCGAAAGGTAGTGCATGTCTGCGTCTCAGTCGAACCGCGCCCGTGGTCTTGCCACGAAGCTCTCTCACGCAGGTCGGGAGCCCAGTGCGTTCCACGGATTCGTCAATCCGCCGGTGGTTCACGCCTCCACCGTGCTGTTTCCGGACTGCGCGACCATGCTGTCCGGCGGCCAGACCTATCACTATGCCCGGCGCGGCAATCCGACCACCGACGCGCTGGAAGAGGCGCTCGCCGAACTGGAGGGCGCGGCCGGCGTGCGTCTTGCCGCCTCGGGGCTCAATGCGGTCGCGGTGGCGCTGCTGTCCTGCCTGTCGGCCGGCGATCATGTGCTGATCACCGACAGCGCCTATGGCCCGACGCGCCACTTCGCCGACACCACCCTCACCCGCTTCGGCGTCGCCGTCGACTATTATGACCCGGCGCTCGGTGCCGGCATCGAGGCGCTGTTCCGGCCCAACACCCGCGCGGTGTTGACCGAGGCGCCGGGCTCGCTCAGCTTCGAGATGCAGGACATTCCGGCGATCGCCAGTGTCGCCCATGCGCGCGACGCGCTGGTGATCATGGACAACACCTGGGCAACGCCGGTCTTCTTCGATGCCATCGGCCATGGCGTCGACCTGTCGGTGCAGGCCGGCACCAAATATCTGATCGGCCATTCCGACGCGATGCTCGGCACGGTGGCGGCGAGCGAGCGGGCCTGGCCGCGCCTGAAGGAGACCCACGGCGCGCTCGGCATGCATGTCGGGCCGGACGACGTCTATCTGGCCTTGCGCGGCCTGCGCACGCTGGAGGTGCGCCTGCGCCGGCACATGGAGAACGGTCTGGAGATCGCCCGCTGGCTGGAAGAGCGCCCCGAGGTCGCCCGCGTGCGCCATCCCGCCCTGGAGAGCGATCCGGGCCATGCCATCTGGAAGCGCGATTTCACCGGCGCCTCCGGCCTCTTCGCCTTCGACTTCGTCGACAGCGTCAGCGAGGCGCAGAGCCACGCCTTCCTCGATGCGCTGGAGCTGTTCGGCCTCGGCTATTCCTGGGGCGGCTTCGAGAGCCTCGCCATTCCGGTGCGGCTCAAGGGCGCGCGCACGGCAACGCCGCTGCCGACCGGGGGCCCCAGCGTGCGCCTGCATATCGGCCTGGAGGACACCGCCGACATCCGCGCCGACCTGGAAGCGGGCTTCGCGGCGCTGCGCGGCTGAGCCGGGCAGCCTCGGTTGGCGCCAAGCGAGGGGGCGGCTTCCCGCCCTCTCGCTCGCCTCAGATGTTCGGGTCCTGCCGCTTCTCGCGGAAGATCAGCCAGATGTTGCGGAAGTAGATCACCAGCCCCAGCCCCTGCCCGGCGATGAACACCGGGTCGCCGGCCTGGATCGCATAGACCAGCAACAGGCTGCCGCCGGCGATGGAGAAGAACCAGAAGGCCACCGGCACGATCGACCGGCCGACCCGCTCCGAGGCGATCCACTGCACCACGAAGCGCATCATGAACATCGCCTGGGCGACGAAGCCGAGCGCCACCCAGCCGTCGAATCGCTGGATGAACACCAGATGGAACCAGGCGAGAAGATCGCTCAGCATGCCAGTCATATCCCTGTTTCCTCAGGCATCGCCCGGTCGCGAACGGTGATCTCGCTGACCTGCGGCACCCGCTTGCGGCGGCGGCGCAGCCACCACACGCCGTAAAGGTCGAGCACGCCGACCAGCGCCCGGTCGAGAATGCCGTATTTGGAAGTGCCGTGCCGGCGGTGCCGGTCGACGATGTCGACATGGGTGACGCCGTAGCCCTCGCGCAGCACCAGGGCCGGCAGGAAGCGGTGCCAGCTATCGAAATAGGGCAGCCGCAGGAACACCTCGCGCCGCACCGCCTTCAGCCCGCAGCCCGAATCGCGCGTCTGGTCCTTCAGCAGCCGCCCGCGCAGCCCGTTGGCAAGGCGCGAGGCCTGCCGCTTCGCCCAGCTTGCCTTGCGCCCGGTGCGCTGGCCGGCGGCAAGCGCGACGCCGTCGCCGGCCGCCTCCAGCGCGGCGATCAGCGCCGGGATATAGGCCGGATCGTTCTCGCCGTCGCCGTCGATGGTCACCACCACCGCGCCGCGCGCCACCTGCAACCCGCTGCGCACCGAGGCGCTCTGGCCGCAGGACACCGCATGCCGCAGGGCGCGCAGGAACGGGCGGCTGCGCATCAGCTCGGCGAGCACCTCGCCGGTGTCGTCGCCCGACCCGTCGTCGACGACGATCACCTCGAAGCCGCGCCCGTCCAGCGCCGCGGCGATCTCCTCGATCAGTTCCGGCAGGTTGTCGCGCTCGTCCTTGGCCGGCACGATCACCGAGATGTCCGGCGCCGGGATCTCCGGCGCCGGGATCTCCGGAACCGCGGTCTCCGGCGCGCTGGCGCCGGATGTGGAAGCCGTCATGGTCAGTCCGCCTCTTTGCGGGTCTCGGAAAGGATCGGCACCGGCACCGCCCGGCGCCAGCCGCGCCGGCCGGTCGCCCCCTGCCACAGCCCCGCCAGCGCCAGCCCGGCGCTCCGCCGTCCGGCGATCGGCTCGATCGCGCCGTGCTCGTCGAAATGGAAGCCGAGACGCCGGCGCGCCATCCAGCGCCCCATCGCCAGCGCGATGGTCAGGCCGAGCAGGGTTCCGGCGATCACGTCGCTCGGATAATGCGCGCCGACCATGATGCGGCTGAAGGCGATCCAGAAGGCACAGACCGCGATCAGCCAGCGATAGGCCGGGAAGATCAGCGCCAGCGCCGTGGCGAAGGCGGCAACCGTCGTCGAATGGCCGGAGGGAAAGCTGGTATAGGCGCCCTTGAACGACAGTACGTCGAAATACACCGGCCCGACCTCTTCATACAGCTTCGGGCGGGCCCGGCCGAGAAGCCATTTCAGCAGCAGCACGGCGATCCCGCTCGCCGCCACCACCGTGAAGATGAAGGCCGCATGGGTCCACACGGTGGCCAGCGCCGCGCGCATCCGGAAGCGCAGCCGGTCCCAGTCAAGCGCCAGCGTCAGCAGGCAGTAGAGCCCCGTCGTCCACAGGATCCAGTGGCCCTTGCCGAGGTCGGTGATGGCGGAGAAGGCCTGCTTGTACTCGTCCGGCAGCGACCGCAGCCAGGGATAGGTCGGAATGTCGAGGGCGATCGCCGCAATGCCGACGGTCAGGAGCATCACCGCCAGCACGTCCTGCGGCCGGTGTCCGGGCCGCAGCGCCCGCCGTGCCCCGGCCGCGCGCCGCGACCGGCCGCGCAGGATCGCCCGCACCCGCAGCGCATTGCCCTTCATCCGCAGCAAGTGGCGCAGCACCCACGCCCTCGCCTGCCCGGAAGGTCCCGTCTCGCCCGGCGCCAGCCCCGCCCGGTCCTGCATGCGTATCTCCGTCATTGGGACAGGTCCGCGGCGCGGTAGATGCCGAAATCGAGCCGCTTGCCGCCATTGATGTTGAAGCCCTGCAGCCGGATCGCCGGCTCGGCACCGGCAAAGCCCTGCTCGGCCATCGCGTCGAGGAAATTGCGCTCCTCGCGCCCCTCGACCACCGCCACCCGGCAGCGCTCGCCGCGTGCCGGTGCCCCGCGCCCCGCGATCAGGAAGCCGGCGGCATCCTTGACGGAGGCCGGCAGCGTGTCGGTGCCTTGCAGGAAGATGTAGCTCGGCTCGTTGAAGCCGACATTGGTCACCTGCGGGGCGTCGCAGTCGGCGACCTCGCGCACCGTCTCGGCCAGCCGCGGGCTGATCCAGATCGGCGACAGGCCCGGCAGGGTGAAGCCCCAGGTGGCGATGATGACGAGGATCGCCGCGCCCAGCGCCGAGGGCAGCGCGGCCACGGCGGCCCCGCGCGCCAGATGGCGCATCGCCGCCAGCCCCGGCACCAGCGCGATCAGCGCGATCACCACTCCCGGCGGCGACGGCCAGACGCCGAGCAGCGGCGCCAGCGCGAGACTGGCCACGGCGACGCCGGCGACCGGGATGATGAACAGCGCCGCCGCGCCGATCCGCCAGGCTTTGCCGGGCACCTCGCCCGCCTCGTCGAGGCGCGACAGCAGCAGCGCCGTCAGGATGGCGATGGCCGGCAGCAGCGGCAGCGTGTAATGCGGCAGCTTGGTCGCGGTCAGTTCGAAGACCAGCCAGGACGGCACGATCCAGCACAGCAGGAACACCACCGCCGGGGCGCGCCGCAGGCCCGCCAGCATCGGCAGCGCCAGCAGCGTGAAGGCCGGCAGCGGCCAGAAGGTGGCGAGCGCGGCGGCCAGATGGGTCAGCGGCGGCGCGCCGTGGCTCTCCTGGCCCGAGCCGACCTTGGCCAGGAAATCCTTGCCCACCGCCTCGGCGAAGAAGGCGCCGCCCGACTGCAGCGCGATGGCGATGAACCACGGCAGCACCAGCAGCACGAACAGGGCAAGGCCCGGCAGCGGATAAAGCCGCTTCAGCCAGCGGACCTCGCGCCCGACGAGGCAGAGCGCGACGAGGGTCAGGCCCGAGACCAGCGGCCCGACCGGCCCCTTGACCAGCACCGACAGCGCCATCGCCGCCCAGAAGATCGCCGCCAGCCCCTTGTGCCAGCCGCCCGCCCGGTCGAGCCAGATCCGCGCCAGCGCCCCTTGCGCGGCCAGGATCGTCGCCAGCAGCATCGCGTCGGTCTTCGCCAGCCGCGCCTCGACCCCCAGCAGCAGCGTTACCGCCGTCAGCGCCCCGGCGAACAGCGAGATCACCGGCCCGGCAAAGGCGCGGGTGCACCAGTAGGTCAGCAGCACCGCCAGCACCGCGCCGAGCTGCGAGGGCAGCCGGTAGACCCAGATCGGCGCGTTCGAGCCGAGCCCGCTGATCTCCACGGCCGCCGATTGCAGCCAGTAGATGCCGACCGGCTTCTTGTGCCGCGCCTCCTCCTGGAAGCGGATGTCGACGAAGTCGCGGCTCTCCAGCATCTGCTTGGAAGCCTGGGCAAAGCGCGGCTCGTCGCGGTCGAGCGGCGGCACCTGGACAAGGCCGGGCAGGAAGACCACCAGCGACAGCAGCAGCAGCGCCAGCGGCGCCAGGCCGCGATGGCCGAGCCGGCGCAGCCAGCGCCCGCCGGCGCCGGAGAAGCGCCCGGTGAAGGTGCCGGCGAACATGCCCGTGAACGCGCCCTCCGGCGTCCCCGGATTGCGCGTCGGAGTATCTGTGGATTGACCGGCCGGTGTATCCGTCATGTCAAGATCGCCTGCTAGAGCCGCCTGGCGTGCGGCCGCGTTGCCCTCTCGCGCGTTTCCTACAGGAGCGCGGGCAAAAGGGAAACCGTCCACGCGCACGGCATCCCGCCGCATTCCTCTTCCTCTCGCGCGGACGCAGGACATCCGTTAAATCGGACGAGCGCGTTCCCCGCATCCCGACTGCCTCACGGAGACCTTGATGACCCTGATCGCCCAGATCACCGACCTGCATGTGCGCCCGAGCGGACTGGCCTGCTACCGCGTCAGCGAAACCAACATGCTCGCCCGCCGCGCCGTCGAGGCGCTGAACGCGCTCGACCCGCAACCCGACGCCGTGGTGATCACCGGCGATCTCGCCGACGGCCCGGACCTGCGCGAATATGCCGGCGTGCAGCGGCTGATCTCCCGCATCAAGGCGCCGGTCTATGTGCTGCCCGGCAACCACGATTCGACCGCGATGATGCGCGAGACGCTGATCGGTGTTGGCCCGATCAACGAGGGCGAGAACGGCAAGATGCACTATGCCGTCGATATCGGCGATGTGCGCCTGGTCGCGCTCGACAGCGCCGTGCCCGGCGCGCCCCACGGCACGCTCGGCGAGGCGCAGCTCGCCTGGCTCGATCAGGCGCTCTCCGCCAGCGACCGGCCGACGCTCATCGCCCTGCACCACCCGCCGGCACGCACCGGCATCGGCCATATGGACAGGATCGGCCTCACCGATTCCGATGCCTTCGCCGAGGTGATCTCCCGGCATTCCCATGTTCAGCGCGTGATGTGCGGCCATGTCCATCGCACCATCGTCGCCGCTGTCGGCAACACCATCATGACCCTGTGCCCGAGCACCGCCCATCAGGTGGTTCTCGACCTCGCCGACCGGGGCGAAGGCCAGTTCGTCATGGAGCCGCCGGCCTTCTTCCTGCACCGCCACACGCAAGACAGCGGCGTCGTCAGCCACCTGGCCTATGTCGAGAGCCATCGCGGCCCGTTCCCGTTCTACGCCGACGAAGGCGTGAGCTGGTAGGCAGCCGCCGGCCTCACACGCGGGAGAGATGGCGTACGATCCGCCACTGGTGATGGGCGACCCGTGCCAGCCATCTCTGCCCGTCGAGGCGGGCCAGCGCGGTTTCCGCGTCGATCTCGCGCGCCGCGGCGGCATCGATCGCCCCGGCGCGCAGCCGGTCGCTCTGCTTGCGCAAGGTGTGCTGGAACCGGGCGAGCCGCGCCTCCGCCGGCAGCCGGCCGCTCTCCCCGCCGCCCTGCGCGCCCACCTTGCTCATGTCCGAAAGCTGGCCCGCCGCCAGCCGCGCCAGGCCGGCCAAAAGGTGCGCCCGCCGGCCGAGGCGCGCGTCGTCGTGCAGCCCGGTGATCCGCCGGTCCTCCCCCGCCCGCGCCGACAGCCGCGACAGATGGTCGAGCGCGTGGCGCAGCGACAGGTTGCGCGAATGCGCCGCCCGGTCGCCCCGGTCGGTGCGCAGCCCGTCGACATAGGTCCGCAGGGCGGAAATGCCCGCCGCAACCTCGTCCAGCCGGCCATTGCCGGCGTCCGGCTCGTCCGCCTCCAGCTTGTCCGCCACCACCGTGAAGAGGCCGGCGGCAAGCTCGCGCGCGCTCACCCCGGCCGCATCGAGCGCTGCCGCCGGTTCGGCCAGCAGTGCCGGATCGAGCCGCCCGGCGGCCAGCGGTTGACGGTCCGGCACCATCCATTCGATGACCCTGGCGAACGTCCCGGCGAAGGGCAGGATCACCAGCACCCCGAGCACGTTGAAGCCGGTGTGGAAGGCGACCAGCGCCAGTTGCGCATCGCCCGCCCCGCCGCCGCCGCCCGCGGCCAGAATCGAGAACGGCGTCAGCAGCGCGAAGGCGAGCGTCGCCGTCATCAGGTTGTAGACCACATGGGCAACGCCCGTGCGCCGCATCGCCACCGAGCCGCCGAGCGAGGCGAGCAGCGCCGTCGCGGTGGTGCCGATGTCCATGCCGATCACCAGCGCCGCCGCCTGCGGCAGCGAGATCGACCCGGCGGCGAGCGCCGCCAGCGCCATCACCACGCCGGCGCTCGACGACTGGGTGACCAGCGTCACCAGGATGCCGATGCCGACCAATTGCAGCCGGCCGAACAGCGTGTCGCCGGGAAAACTCTCCGGCGTCACCACGCCCTGGAAGGCGGCGAGCCCGTCCTTCAGCGCGTCGACGCCGAGAAACAGCAGGCTGAAGCCGGTGAGCGCCCAGCCCGCCTGCGCCATCCGCCCCCGCCCCAGCAGCCGCAGCAGGGCGCCGGCCAACAGCAGCGGCAGGGCCACCATGCCGAGATCCAGCTTGAAGCCGACCAGCGCCACCACCCAGCCCTTGGCGGTGGTGCCGATATTGGCGCCGAGCACGATGCCGAGCGCCTGCGGAAAGGTCATCAGGCCGGCGCCGACGAAGCCCACCGCCGTGACGGTGGTGGCACTCGACGACTGCAGCACGGCGGTGCAGCCGGCGCCCGCCAGCACGCCGCTGGCCGGGCTGTCGGTCATGCGGGCGAGCGTGCGCCGCAGCGAGCCGCCGGCCAGCGCCCGCAGCCCGTCGGTCAGAATCACCATGCCTGTGAGGAACAGCCCGACCCCGCCGAGCGCCAGAAGTCCGTCCGCGATCATGCGCCGATCATGCGCTGGCCAACGGCGCAGGGCAATCGCAAGCCGCGTGCTGCGGCCGCCTGTCCACCGGCTCGCGCAGCGCGAGATTTGCAATTTGCGAGCGCAAGTGCAGCGTAAGACGCGCGTATACCAAAAACCAAATCAGCGGGCCCGGCGGCAGAATTATCAATTTTCATTATGCGTATAATGGACTTACACTCGTCAGGCGCGCATCGGAGGGGCCGTGGCGCGCTGGCGGCTGCAACCGTTCGCCGCACCATCGACAGGTCAGGTCGGCGTCCGCCGGTCGGTATCCGCCGATCGGTGACGGCCGGTGAATGTCAGCGAAAGAGCCGGACGGAAGTCGTGACGAGTACATCGGCGAAACCGGGATCCAATGAGCGCAGCAGCGCGCAAGCGCCAGCGCTCGACAACCCGGCGGCACGGTTGATGCTGACCAATCTCCTGCCCGTGGCCATCATGCGCCTGTCGCGCACCCCCTCGCGCGGGTTCCAGATCGACTATCTCAGCGAGAGCAGCGAAGCCCTGTGGGGCCTGTCCCTGCCGGAGATCGGCAAGTGCCCGCGCCGCCTGTGGCGCCGCATCCATCCCGACGACCTGCCCCATCTCCACGACCGGCTGCGCGAGGCCGGGAAAGGCCGGACGGAGTGGTCGGCGACCTTCCGCATCCGCACCGAAGGCTCCGAGAAATGGGTGGTCGGCCGCGGCCTTCCCCGCCCGGACCTGCCGGGCGATGCCTGGAACATCACCGTCACCGACATCACCGCGCAGATCCAGGCCTATGCCGACCTGCAGGCCAGCGAGGCCCGCTTCCGGGCGCTGACCGAGAACATCCCCGGCGCGATCTTCCGCTATCGCCTGCGCACCGACGGCACCCACCAGATCTTCGACATGACGCCGGGCTGCATCGGCATCTGGGAGCTCCCGGCGGAGGTGATCAACACCGATCCGACGCCGATCTGGAACATGATCCATCCCGACGACGTGCCGCCGATGCGGGCCTCTGTGGTGGACTCGGCGCGCAGCCTCAAGCCCTGGCACTATATCTGGCGCCTGACCACGCCGTCCGGCCGCTTCAAGTGGCTGGAGGGGCGCGGCCTGCCGCATCGCGAGGCGAATGGCGACACGGTCTGGCACTCCGTCATTCTCGACGTCACCGAGCAGCGCAGGAAGGACGAGGAGATCCGCCGGCTTGCCGAGCGCGACGAGCTCACCGGCCTTGCCAACCGCACCCTGCTGCGCCGCCGCCTCGAAACGGCCCTGCGCCAGCGCCTTGCCGATCGCGCCGGCGGCGCGCTGATCCTGATCGATCTCGACCATTTCAAGGACATCAACGACACGCTCGGCCACGATGCCGGCGACATCTTCCTGCGCGCCACCGCCGAGCGGCTGACCGAAAGCGCCGGGCGCGACGACGTCGTCGCGCGGATCGGCGGCGACGAATTCGTCGTGGTCATGCCGCGGATCTCCGACGAGCAGGCCGTGCTCGACACCATCGCCCGCATCGACGCGCGCCTGTCCCAGAATGTCCATATCGACGGGCGGGACCTCTCGACCACCGTCTCCATGGGCGTCGCGCTCTTCCCCCGCGACGGCGACACGCCCAACACCTTGCTGAAACACGCCGACATCGCCCTGTTCGAGGCCAAGGCCGCCGGGCGCCAGACCCATGTGTTCTTTTCCCGGGCGCTGAGCGCGGTGCGCGAACGCCGCCAGAGCCTGGCCGAGGCGCTGCGCGGGGCGATCGTCGCCGACACGCTGCGCGTCGCCTTCCAGCCCATCGTCGAGGCCGGCAGCGGCCGTCACAAGGGCTTCGAGGCGCTGGCCCGCTGGACGCTGGACGGACAGGCGATCTCGCCGGCCGAATTCATTCCGCTGGCCGAGGAGACCGGCCTTGCCGTGCCGCTCGGCCGGCTGCTGCTCACCCGCACGCTGAGCCTGGCGCGCCGGCTCGCCGACACCGGCATCGACCCCGGCACCATCTCCGTCAATGTCTCGGCCGCCCAGCTTCGCGAGCCGGACTTCGCCGCCAGCATCGCCGCCGCCCTGCGCGACTACGGCTTTCCGCCTCAGCGGCTGGAGATCGAGGTGACGGAAACGGTGATTCTCGGCCGCTCCTCCGAGCGCATCGCGCTGACCCTGCGCGAATTGCGCGGGCTCGGCACCCGCATCGCGCTCGACGATTTCGGCACCGGCTATGCCTCGCTCGCCCATCTCAAGCGCATCCGCGTCGACCGGCTGAAGATCGACCAGTCCTTCGTCCGCGACATCGAGACCGATGCCGACGACGCGGTGATCGTGCGCACGGTGATCAGCCTTGCCAAGTCGCTCGGCATGGACGTCGTCGCCGAAGGGATCGAGACCCGCGAGCAGCTCGCCTTCCTGCGCCACTATGGCTGCGATCTCGCCCAGGGCTATCTGTTCGGCCGCCCGACCACCTCCGAGACCGACCTCGTCAGCTATCTCTCCGGCATCGGCCAGGCCTGATCCGAGCGCACCTGACCCGGGCGCACCTGATCCGGCCCCTCTCCCGCCCCGTCTCGCAGGCCTCGCTCGGGTCCCCGACACGCGCACGGGCGCGGAACCCTCGTCCCGCGCCCGCCCATTGTCCGCCGTTCATCCCAGGACCGGGAACGCCCCAGCCCTTCGGCCCGTCAGCCGCTGCGGCCCGTCAGCCGTTGCGGCCCGTCAGCCGTTGCGGCCCGTCAGCCATTACGGAACGTGTAGCCGTAGCCGTTCAGCGCCGGGGCGCCGCCCAGATGCGCGTAGAGCACCTTGGAGCCTTCCGGGAAATAGCCCTTCTTGACCAGGTCGATCATGCCCTGCATCGACTTGCCCTCGTAGACCGGGTCGGTGATCATGCCTTCCAGGCGCGCGCATAGGCGGATCGCCTCCTTGGTCTCGTCCGACGGCACGCCGTAGATCGGATAGGCATAATCTTCCACCAGCACCACGTCGTCCTTCTCGATCGACCGGCCGAGTTCGACCAGTTCCGCCGTGCGCGAGGCGATCTCGAAGACCTGGTCGCGGGTCTGCTCCGGGGTTGCCGAGGCGTCGATGCCGATGACGTTGCGCGCGCGCCCGTCCTTGGCAAAGCCGACCAGCATGCCGGCATGGGTGGAGCCGGTCACCGTGCACACGACGATATAGTCGAACCTGTAGCCGAGCGCCTCTTCCTGCGCCCGCACTTCCTCGGCAAAGCCGACATAGCCGAGGCCGCCATACTTGTGCACCGAGGCGCCGGCGGGGATGGCGTAGGGCTTGCCCCCCGAGGCCTCGACCTCGGCGATCGCCTCTTCCCAGCTCCGGCGGATGCCGATGTCGAAGCCCTCGTCGACCATTTGCACGTCCGCGCCCATGATGCGGCTCAGCATGATGTTGCCGACCCGGTCATAGACCGCGTCCTCATGCGGCACCCAGCTTTCCTGCACCAGGCGGCACTTGAAGCCGATCTTGGCCGCCACCGCCGCCACCATGCGCGTGTGGTTGGACTGCACGCCGCCGATGGAGACGAGCGTGTCGGCACCGCTGGCGATGGCGTCCGGCACGATATATTCCAGCTTGCGCAGCTTGTTGCCGCCGAAGGCGAGGCCCGAGTTGCAGTCCTCGCGCTTGGCATGGATCTCGACCTTGCCGCCCAGATGCTGGCTCAGCCGCTCCAGCTTCTCGATGGGAGTGGGGCCGAAGGTGAGCGGATAGCGTTCGAATTTCCCGAGCATGCCTGTCCTCGCCGGTAGGGGCCCGTTGCGGGCCTTGTGGAACCGGCGAAAAAGCTAGCAACGAAGCCGTGAAATGTGCTCTCTAATTCAAGGCCTGAACATCCATCAAAACCGCATGAAAGCGCCGGTATACCCCGTAAGCTTTCGATCAAGAGACAAAAAATGAAAGATCCTTCCACGGCAGGTCGCCTCGACCGCACCGACCTGAAGATCCTCAAGCTGCTGCAGGAGGACGGCCGGCTGACCAATGCGGAACTGGCGCAGCGCACCAACACCTCGCCGGCCACCTGTCACCGGCGCACCCAGCGGCTGTTCGCCGAAGGCTATATCCGCGGCGTGCGCGCGATGATCGCCCCGGAGAAGGTCGAGCGCGGCTCCTTGGTGCTGGTCGGCGTGGTGCTGGACCGCTCGACGCCGGAGAGCTTCAGCGAATTCGAGGCGGCGGTGCGCAAGCTCGCCTTCGTCCTCGACTGCCATCTGGTCGCCGGCGATTTCGACTACATGCTGAAGATCCGCGTGCGCGACATGGCCGACTTCAACCGCCTGCACGGCGACAAGCTGATCGCCCTGCCCGGCACCCGCCAGACCCGCACCTTCTTCGTGATGAAGGAGGTGATCGACAACGCCCTGCTGGAGTTTTGACGCGCGCGGGACGTACCGGCACTGGCACGGTGCCACTGGCACGGTACGCGGCCAGCTTGACCCCGGCCGGAGCCCGCCGATAGACTTGCCGCGCGCGGGGCCTGCCCCTCGCTTTTCAAACCGGCCACCCGGTGTTCTTTGACACTGTCGAGGAAAGTCAACCTCTTGGGCCCTAGGGGTTCCCCCACACGCGTGGGGATAGGCCCTCGGTTGGAGACGACAGCGGCATCACCTTTACGGTTCCCCCACACGCGTGGGGATAGGCCCCTCACAGTTGGTGGGGGCTATGTTTCGCCACAGGTTCCCCCACACGCGTGGGGATAGGCCCCCAGCCATGTCGCTGTCGAGCAGAGCACTGTCGGTTCCCCCACACGCGTGGGGATAGGCCCACGTCCCGCAGAGCGAGAGCGATATTGGCGTCGGTTCCCCCACACGCGTGGGGATAGGCCCCTCGCGAAGCTCTCTCGCAGAGGTGCCTACAGGTTCCCCCACACGCGTGGGGATAGGCCCCACCGGCGTCGTGGGCGGGATCACTTCCGGGTGGTTCCCCCACACGCGTGGGGATAGGCCCTCGCTGGGAGCCTGCTGGGCTCGCCTTACGCCGGTTCCCCCACACGCGTGGGGATAGGCCCGTGGTTCGTGTCGTCTTTCATCTCTCTTGCTCGGTTCCCCCACACGCGTGGGGATAGGCCGCCGCCCGGCTCCGCCTCCACCGCGCCCTGCTCGGTTCCCCCACACGCGTGGGGATAGGCCCGAGGAACAGATACGTCTGTTCCGCGCTATCGAGGTTCCCCCACACGCGTGGGGATAGGCCCAGGACAAGCACATGTAGGCACTCCGCTATAGGGGTTCCCCCACACGCGTGGGGATAGGCCCGTCGGCGAGAAGCCCCGCGTCGGCCACGCCGCGGTTCCCCCACACGCGTGGGGATAGGCCCATGGAAAGCTTCGTGCTGATGTGCGAGGCGCTGGTTCCCCCACACGCGTGGGGATAGGCCCTCCACGACCGGGTGATAGTCGTCTTGCAGAGCGGTTCCCCCACACGCGTGGGGATAGGCCCAACCTGGTGGACACCAGCCGGCCGGACTGCCAGGTTCCCCCACACGCGTGGGGATAGGCCCTTGCCCCTTCCGCTGTCATGTCATCCTCCGTTGGTTCCCCCACACGCGTGGGGATAGGCCCATCAGGCGGCACTCCTCCGCTTGGCGAAGGCAGGTTCCCCCACACGCGTGGGGATAGGCCCATCCACCGCCCGGTGAGGGAGCAATGCAGACAGGTTCCCCCACACGCGTGGGGATAGGCCCCTGACCGTCGAGCCGCGCGTGGCGCTCGGGCCGGTTCCCCCACACGCGTGGGGATAGGCCCCGCGCACGTCTGCGAAACACTGCCCCCGAGCGGGTTCCCCCACACGCGTGGGGATAGGCCCGTCCGCGTTGCGATCTCAGTGCCCGGCGCATCGGTTCCCCCACACGCGTGGGGATAGGCCCGTCGAGCCGATTGACCGGCGCCGCTGTGCCGAGGTTCCCCCACACGCGTGGGGATAGGCCCCCCGAAGCGGCTGGCGGACCATCTGTCTACGAGGTTCCCCCACACGCGTGGGGATAGGCCCACCTATGGACCGGCGCGGCGCTATCTCGATCAGGTTCCCCCACACGCGTGGGGATAGGCCCGCCGGAGGCGAGGTGCGCGAGGAGCGGCGACAGGTTCCCCCACACGCGTGGGGATAGGCCCACCCCGTCCGCGAATTTCCACGGCTCGCCATCGGTTCCCCCACACGCGTGGGGATAGGCCCTGCGGTGCCACTAATCGCGCCGGGTTGTCTTGGGTTCCCCCACACGCGTGGGGATAGGCCCTACGTCAACCTGCTGCTCCCGATCCTCGAAAAGGTTCCCCCACACGCGTGGGGATAGGCCCTGCTCGCCGTCATAGCCGAGCGGCTTCACCGGGGTTCCCCCACACGCGTGGGGATAGGCCCTTCGCCACGACGGTCGGCATCATCGGCAACCGGGTTCCCCCACACGCGTGGGGACAGATCCTTGCCCGGTCGGCCGGTGGGCAATCAGGACAGGTCTGCTGTCTTGACGCAAGGGAGAAGACACTTCTACCCTGTCTTCAAAGTTGCACTGATATTTTTTCCATTAGGCGTTTCATGCCAGTAACCGACACTGACCTTGGCGAGCCCTGGGGCAAACTGCAAGACGGGGCTCGCCACCATCTCTTGCACCATTGCGCTGACGTTGCGGCCTGTTTCGAACTGCTGGTCCGCCTGCCGGTGGTGCGGGCGCGGCTGGAGCGCGCCGCGGCGCGAAAACTGACCGAGACCGATCTCAGCCGGCTTGCCGTGCTGGCCTTCCTGCATGACTGCGGCAAGCTGCATCCCGGCTTCCAGGCCAAGGGCTGGCCGCAAGGGATCTGGCATGCTGCCCTGCGCGGTCACTTGCGCGAAGGCGCGTCGATCTTCATGGCAAGGGACCGGCCGTTCCAGGGCCGCATGGCGGAGCACCTTTGCCTGGGCGAGTTGCTGGACTGGGGCGTCGGGCCGGATCTCCTGCTCGCCGTCCTTGCCCATCACGGCCGGCCGTTCGCCCTCGACATGTCCGGCGCGGCGCGGGACTGGCAGCCGGTGGCCGCCAGCGGTTACGATCCGCTGGCCGCCGGCGCGCAGATGGGTGCCTGCCTGCGGCGCTGGTTCGCCCCCGCCTTCGCGTCGAGCGGCCAGCCGCCCCTGCCCGATGCGCCGGACTTTCAGCATCTCCTGTGCGGCCTGCTGTCGCTTGCCGACTGGCTCGGCTCCGATGCGCGCCTGTTCGCCTTCCAGGCGCGGCTCGATCCCGACTATATCGAAACGGCGCGCGCCCGTGCCGGCACCATGCTGTCCGGGGTCGGCCTCGTGACGGAGCCCTGGCGCGCGGCGATGCCGGCGCCGGACCGGATCTTTACGGCCCTGTCTCGGCACGGCGCGCCCCGCCCGGCGCAGGCCGCCCTGTCCGACTGGCCGCTCGACGATCCGCTGGTCATCCTGGAAGCCGAGACCGGCTCGGGGAAGACCGAAGCCGCGCTCTGGCGCTTCGCCCGGCTCTTCGCCGCCGGGCAGGTGGACAGTCTCTATTTCGCCCTGCCGACCCGCGCCGCGGCCAAGCAGATCCATGGCCGCGTCGACGCGGCGATGCGGCGCCTGTTCGGCGACGGCGCCCCGCAGGCGGTGCTCGCCGTGCCCGGCTATCTCGCCGCCGGCACCGCCACGGGGCGGGCCCTGCCCGAATTCAAGGTGCTGTGGGACGACGATCCGGGCGAGCAGGCCGCGATCGCCCGCTGGGCGGCGGAGAGCGGCCGCCGCTATCTCGCCGCGCCGATCGCCATCGGCACGGTCGACCAGGTGATGCTCGCCGCGCTGCAGGTGAAACACGCGCATCTGCGCGGCGCCGCCCTGTCGCGATCCCTTCTCGTGATCGATGAAGTCCATGCCTCCGACCCCTACATGTCGGCGATCCAGTCGCTGCTGCTCGACATCCACCTTGGGCGCGGCGGCCATGCGCTGCTGATGTCGGCGACGCTCGGCGCCTCGGCGCGCAGCCGCTGGCTCGGCGGCGCCAGGACGCGGCCGCCGCCCTTCGCGCAGGCCGCCGACACGCCCTATCCGGCTCTCTGGGGCAGACACCGGCAGACGCCCCACGCCGTCGAGGGCGACGGCCGGGCGAAATCCGTCGCCATGACGCTCGCCCCGTCCTGGGAGGCGGACCAGGCCGCCGAAATCGCCCTCGATGCCGCCCGGCGCGGCGCCAGGGTCCTCGTCATCCGCAACACCGTCGCCGCCGCCGTCGCAACGCTCAAGGCCGTGATCGCGGCGGACGGCCGGGACCTGCTGTGGCAGGTGGAGGGCGGCCCGGCGCTGCATCATTCCCGCTTCGCGCCCGAGGATCGCGAGCTGCTCGACACCGCGGTGGAGACCGCCCTTTCGCCGAACTCCGACATCCGCCCCGCCGGCGGCGCCATCGTCATCGGCACCCAGACCCTTGAGCAAAGCCTCGATATCTGCGGCGACATGCTGGTCACCGACCTCTGCCCGGCCGATGTGCTGCTGCAGCGCATCGGCCGGCTGCACCGGCATGCGCTTGTCCGCCCGGCGGGCTTCGAGGCGCCGCGCTGTGCCGTGCTCTCCCCGGCCGGCGGGCTCGCTCATCTGGTCGCCCCCGCCTTCGAGAATGGCCTCGGCAGCTTCCGCGACGGCGACGGCGTCTATCGCAACCTGCATGCCTGCGAGCTGACCCGCCGGCTGGTGCTCGATCATCCGCTCTGGGTGATCCCGCGGATGAACCGCCTGCTGGTGGAAAGCGCCACCCATGACGAGCGGCTCGAGGCGCTGAGCGACGAGCTCGGCCCGGCCTGGGCCGCCTATTGGAACACCCAGTATGGCCGCGATCTCGCCGACACCGCCGGCGCCGGCCATGTCGCGCTTCGGGTCACCGACCCGTTCAGCGAGATCGGCCTCTTTCCCGACCAGGATGAAAAGATCCGCACCCGGCTCGGGGCGGAAGGCGCATCGATCCGCTTCGCCGAGCCGGTTCCCGGCCCCTTCGGCCGGATGATCGGCGGCATCACCCTGCCCGCCCACTGGAGCAAGGGCATCGTCGCCGACGAGCCGGTGCGGCCGGCCCCCGCCGGAGACGGCACGCTCCGCTTCGAGGCCGGCGGCAGGCCCTTCCTGTATGGCCGGCTTGGCCTTGCGAGGACCACATGACCGACGCCCCGCTGAACCTCCTCTCCCGTCCGCTGATCACCGCCGAGCCTTGCGGCGCGCTGACGCTGCCCGGCGTGCTCGCGGCGCTGGCCCGCGATGCGGTGACGGGCTTTCCCGCGCTGCGCCCGCATCAGGCGATGTTCTGGCACATGTTCCTGGTGCAGCTCGCCGCGCTGGCGCTGCACCGGGCCGGTCTCGCCGACATGCCGGAGAGCGAGGACGACTGGCGCGAGCTGCTGCGCGGCCTCACCCCCGACTTTCCCGAGGACGAGCCCTGGTGCCTCGTCGTCGACGACCGGTCGCGGCCCGCCTTCCTGCAGCCGCCGGTGCCGGACGGGGTGAAGCTCCCCAATGACGTGCCGACGGCGGACGCGCTCGACCTGCTCATCACCTCGCGCAACCACGACCTGAAACAGGCCATCGCCCGGCAGGGCGCCCCGGAAGACTGGATCTTCGCGCTTGTCGCGCTGCAGACCGGCGAAGGCTATGGCGGTGCCGGCAATCATGGCATCGCCCGGATGAACGGCGGTTCGTCCTCGCGCGCGCTGCTGACGCTGGCGCCCCTTGCCGGCGGCGCCTCGGCGAAGGACATGGCGCCGCGTCCCGGCGCCTGGGTCCGCCGCGACGTCCGGCTGCTGCTGGGCAATCGCGCCGCCTGGCACACGCTCGACTATCCGGACCAGGGCGGCATCGGCCTGACCTGGACCCGGCCCTGGCCAGAGGGCGCGCAGTTGCGCACGCGGCAGCTCGACATCTGGTTCATCGAGGTCTGCCGCCGTGTCCGCCTGCACCTGCGGGACGGCGTGCTGGCCGGCGTCAAGGGCACCTCGGCCGCCGCCCGCATCGACGCCAAGTCCCTCAAGGGCGCGGTCGGCGACCCCTGGGCGCCGGTTCACAAGACGGAGGCCAAGAGCTTCACCCTCGCCGGCGGCGACTTCGACTATACCACGCTGATGGAGCTGCTGTTTTCCGGCACCTGGGCCGTGCCGCCGCTGGCCCGTCCGGCCGGTGCCGAAGGGAGCGCCGGCGGCCCCGGCGTGACCATCGTCGCCATGGCGCTGGCGCGGGGCAATTCCAAGACCGAAGGCTACAGGTCCCGCCTCATTCCGGTTGCCGGCAAGGCCGCGATCGCCCTCGGTCCCTCTCGCGACGAACTGCACCGGATGGCCAAGGCCCAGGCAGAAGCTGTCGCCGCCTTCGACAAGGCGCTCGCCTATGCGCTGGTGCTGGCCGCCGCCGGGGGCGAGCGGGAGCGGATCCGGCGCGATGCCTATGCTTTCGCCCGCCCGGCGCGCGACAGTCTCGCCCGCTTCGCCGACAACATCTTCTTTGAGCACCTGTGGGCGCGTTTCGAGGCCGAGGAGGCCGACGCCGAGGCGAGACGCGCGGCGGAGCTCGCCTTCGCGGCCCGGCTCAAGGAGTACGCCTGGGCGCTGTTCGACGAAGCCCTGCCGACGATGCCCTCCCCCTCGCTCTACCGCCACCGCGCCGAGGCGCGGGCGCGCCGCGCGCTCTACGCCCGCACCCTGCGCGATGCGTGGCCGGAGCTGTTCCCGCAAGCCCCGCAAGGGAGGACCGCCAGCGATGCCGCCTGAACCGACAGCCCACCCCGCATCCCAACCGCCCCCCGAAACCCCGCCGGCCCGGGAGACGGACGGCCCCGCCGCCACCGTCGCCAGGCTCGCCGCCGCGATGCTGCGACTCGATCCGGGCCAGCTCGCGCGCCTGCGCCGGATGGAGGTGGACGGCCCCGGCGAGCCGGAGTTCTGGAAGCTTGCCGTCGACTGCGGCCTTCAGGGCGAACCGCGCGACCTGAGGCTCGTGCGTCTCCTCGCCCTGTTGGCGCCGAAGGGCGCGCGCTCCACCCGCGTGCCGTTCCACAAGCCCGGAGCCGAGCACGCGCTCGGCCGGGCGCTGCACGAGGCCGGCCTCTCCGAGGCCCGGCTCGCCCGGTTCCTCGCCCTGCCGCGCGGCGGGCGGGCGGACGCGCTCGAACGCCTGGTGCGCCTGCTTGCGGCGGGCGGCGCGTCCGCCGCGGGCATCGACTGCACCGACATCGCCCGCCTGGTCTGGTTCGACACGCCCAGGGACCTGCGCAAGCTCGCCGAAACCTATTATCGCGGCCTCGACGCGGCCGCCATCAACGCCAAGGACACCGCCCGATGACCGCGCCCCGCTTCCTGCAGATCCACACGCTGCATTCCTACACCGCTGCCCTGCTGAACCGCGACGACACCGGCCAGGCCAAGCGCCTCGCCTATGGCGGCACCAACCGCACCCGCATCTCGTCCCAATGCCTCAAGCGGCATTGGCGCATGGCGGAAACCGACCCGCATGCGCTGCAGACCCTTGCCGGCTATGTCGGGTCCTTCCGCTCCCGCGAACTGGTCACCGAGAAGGTGATCGCGCCCCTGCGCGGCCGCTATCCGGACGAGATCGTCAACGCGCTGGAGCCGGAGTTCCAGCGGCTCGTCTATGGCAAGAACGCCGACAAGGGCAAGAAGAGCCGCCAGACGCTGCTGCTCGGCCAGCCGGAACTCGAGTGGCTCGCCGCCCGCGCGGAAGAGATCGCCGCCGCCTCGGCCGATGCCAAGGCCGCCGAGAAGGCCGTCGCCGACTGGGTCAAGGACAAGAACTTCAAGGCGATGGCGGAGAACACCGCCGTTCCCGGCGGTCTCGCCGCCGCCCTTTTCGGCCGCATGGTCACGTCCGACCCGGCCGCCAATATCGAGGCGCCGGTCTATGTCGCCCATGCCTTCACCGTCCACGCGGCGGAAGCGGAGGGCGATTATTTCACCGCCGTCGACGACCTCAAGCACGACGAGGACGACAGCGGCGCCGACACGATCCAGGAGACCGAACTCACCTGCGGCCTGTTCTACGGCTATGTGGTGGTCGATCTGCCGGGCCTGATCGGCAATTGCGGTGGCGACCGGGATCTGGCCGCGCGCGTGCTGCACAACCTGCTGCACCTGATCGCCGAGGTCTCGCCGGGGGCCAAGCTCGGCTCCACCGCCCCCTTCGGCCGCGCCGACCTGATGCTGGTGGAAGCCGGCGACCGCCAGCCGCGTTCGCTCGCCACCGCCTTCCGCAAGGCCCTGCGGCATGATGCCGACGCGGCCGTCGCGGCGCTGAGCGCCCACCTGGCGAAGATCGACGGAGCGTATGCGACCGGCGAGCAGCGGCGCTATCTCTCCACCGTCGACACGCCGCTCGAAAGCCCGGCCGACAGCGGGCTCGCCTGCCTGTCGCTCGCGGATCTGGCGCAATGGGCGGCAGGCCGGGTCGAGGCCGCTCCCGATGCCTGACCACCGCTGGCTCGCGCTTGTGCTGGAAGCGCCTCTGCTCGCCTTCGGCGGCGTGCGGATCGATCATGTCGGCGTCACCCGCGACTTTCCGGCCGCCTCGATGCTGACCGGACTGCTGGCCAATGCGCTCGGCTGGCGCCGGACGGATTGGCAACAACACCAGGCGCTCCAGGATCGCCTGGTCTTCGCCGCCCGCCGCGAGCGGGAAAACCCCGCCGGACTGCTGACCGACACGCAGAACGCCCGGCTGGAGAAGACCGAGAGAGGCTGGACCACGTTCGGCGTTCCGGAAGGGCGCGACGGCGCCAGCTACGGCGCCCCGCATCGCCGCCAGCGCGATTTCCACATGGATGCGCGCGTCGGCATCGTCCTTCGGCTGCAGCCGGCCGACGAGACGCCGGACCTCGACGCGCTTGCCGACGCGCTGCAGCGTCCGGCCCGGCCGCTCTTCATCGGCCGCAAGCCCTGCCTTCCCACCGCCGGGCTGTTCTCCTGCTTCGTCGCGGCGGAGACAGCCTTCGAGGCGCTGTGCCGCCTGCCGGTCGGCGAGGGGGACGCGCGCGCCCTCCCCCATGCGATGCGGGCGCTGTGGCCGCTCGGCGAGGGCCCCGTCGACGGCGCCGATGTGGAGCGCATCGTCGAACTGCCCGACCTGCGCAACTGGCGCACCGGCCTGCATGGCGGCGCGCGCAAGGTCGTCGAGGGCCGGATCCGGATGGAAGGAGCCGCGGCATGAGCCAGCCCCTCAACATGGTCAGCCTGCCGGTCCACCTGCGGGATCTGCGCCGCCTTGCCGCCCATCGCGGCCATGGCGACGACGAAGGCCGCGCCCTGCACCACCTGCTCGGGGAGACCTTCGGACCAAAGGCGCTGCAACCCTTCCGCCTGATGGTCTCGCCCGGCGGGCGGGCGGCGACGCTCTACGCCTACACGCCAAGGAGCGGCGAGGACCTGCGCGACACGGCGGCGGCGGTCGGAGCGCCGGAAGCGCTGGCCGCCTTCGCCATCGACCGGCTGGCGGTCAAGACCATGCCCGACGCCTGGAAGACCGGCCGCCGCCTGGCCTTCGACCTGCGGGTGCGCCCGGTGCGGCGGCTGCTGAAGCCTCTCGCCCAGGCCGGCCCCGCGACGGACGGCAAGCCCTTCGCGGCGAAAGCCGAGGTCGACGCCTTCCTGGTCGATGCGATCCGCCGTCATCCCGACGGCCCGCCGGCGGACGCGGAGACGCCGCTGCGCCGCGAGGAGGTCTATCGCGACTGGCTCGCGCACCGGCTGAAGGACGCCGCGGAGCTGATCGTGCACGGCACGCATCTCGTCGGCTTCGAACGGCGGCGGGTGCGGCGCGGCTCGTCCGTTTCCGAAGGTCCCGACGCGACGTTCCATGGCGAGTTGCGGATCGGTGATCCGACCGCCTTCGCCCGCCTGCTCGCCACCGGGGTCGGGCGCCATGCCGCCTATGGCTACGGCATGTTGCTGCTCAGGCCGGCCGGGAGGTGAGCGGTGCTGGTCGGCCGTCTGGGGCTTGAAAAGGCCCGCATCCCCCATGCCGACCGGCATGGCCTCGTCTGGCTGGACCGGGGGCGGCTTGAGGTCGAGGATGGCTGCCTGCGCTTCCTGACCGCCGGCGGCGGCGAGCTTGCCGCCGGCGACTACCAGATCCCGCACCAGTCGCTGTCCATCATCCTGCTCGGCCCCGGATCGAGCGTCACCCACGATGCGCTGCGGCTGCTGGCGCGGCATGGCTGTGCGCTGGCGGCCATCGGCGAAGGCGGCGTGCGTTTCTACACCGCCCCTCCCCTGATGCCCGACAGTTCGGCGCTGGCGCGCGAGCAGGCCCGCCTGTGGTCGGACCCCGGTACCCGGATGGAGGTCGCCCGCGCCATGTATGCCATCCGCTTCGGCGAGATCGTCCGCACCCGCGACATCGACGTGCTGCGCGGGCAGGAAGGCGCGCGGATCAAGCGCAGCTACCAGCTTGCCGCCGAACGCCACGGCGTTCCCTGGAAGGGGCGCAACTATGACCGCGCCAATCCCAATTCCGGCGACCTGCCCAATCAGGGCATCAACCATGCGGCCAGCGCCATGCGCGCCGCCGCCTCGGTCGCCGTCGCCAGTCTCGGCGCCATCCCGCAGCTCGGGTTCATCCACGAGGACTCCGGCCAGTCCTTCGTGCTCGACATCGCCGACCTCTACCGCCACGACCTGGTGCTGGACATCGCCTTCGGCGCCGCCCGCGAGGCGATCAAGTCGGGCGAAGCGGTCGAGCGGCTGACCCGGCGGCGTGCGGCGCTGCTGTTTCGCCAGCGCTCGGTCATTCCCTCGATGATCGACCGTATCAAGTCGCTGATCGGCCCCGGCGAGGAGACCGACACGGAGGCGCCCGCCTGATGCCGATGGTGGTTGTGATCACCCGCGATGTCGAGGGGCGCTACCGGGGGTTTCTCGGTTCGGCGATGCTGGAACTGTCGGCCGGTGTCTATGCCCATCCGCGCATGAGCGCGGGGGTGCGCACGCGGATCTGGGATGTGCTGCGCGACTGGCACGGCCAGTTGCGGCGTGGCAGCATCGTCATGACATGGGTGGACAGCTCCGCCAATGGCGGCCTCGGCCTGCTGGCGCTCGGCGAACCGCCGAAGGATATCGTGCCGCACGACGCCATGCTGCTGGTGCGCCGGCCCTTGCCGGAAATGAAGGGTTTTGACTGAACCCTCCATTGTTCTTTGACATTGTCGATAGGAATCAGCATCTTGGGCCCTAGGGGTTCCCCCACACGCGTGGGGATAGGCCCCACGGCCAGTCCGATAAAGAAGCTATTGCCTTGGTTCCCCCACACGCGTGGGGATAGGCCCTTTACGATCCTGCACAGGTCGGCCCTGTGTCTGGTTCCCCCACACGCGTGGGGATAGGCCTTCACTCCCGTCTCCGGCTCATCAGTCGACGCCGGTTCCCCCACACGCGTGGGGATAGGCCTTGCAGAAGAACGTCCCGTTGCCGTCCCTGTTGGGTTCCCCCACACGCGTGGGGATAGGCCCCCGATGCCGGACAGCAGCGGCAAGGCGCGGCCGGTTCCCCCACACGCGTGGGGATAGGCCCCTCAGGATCGACCTGAGGATAGGCATAAGGAAGGTTCCCCCACACGCGTGGGGATAGGCCCGGAAGCGCCCAGCGCCACCGAACGATAGCGCGGGTTCCCCCACACGCGTGGGGATAGGCCCCGACGACAATCGAGCCGTCGGCCGCGCGCATAGGTTCCCCCACACGCGTGGGGATAGGCCCGGCAGATCGCGACGATATACACGAGACGTATCGGTTCCCCCACACGCGTGGGGATAGGCCCGATAATGTTCCTCGTTCGACGCCTCTCAACCCGGTTCCCCCACACGCGTGGGGATAGGCCCATGCAGTCCCGTGCGATCACGGACAGCATCCGGGTTCCCCCACACGCGTGGGGATAGGCCCCACGAATGCCCGCGGCTGCTGGCGATCATTGCGGTTCCCCCACACGCGTGGGGATAGGCCCGTACAGCTTGCGAGCAAAGCCGGTGGTCGGAAGGTTCCCCCACACGCGTGGGGATAGGCCCCAGATGCCAAGGCCGGCCAAGCCGGCGATGACGGTTCCCCCACACGCGTGGGGATAGGCCCATGCCGGCGAAGCGCTCGGCCGTAAGGTACAGGGTTCCCCCACACGCGTGGGGATAGGCCCTTCGGCTATTCCATGGTTAAAGACACCAACTTGGTTCCCCCACACGCGTGGGGATAGGCCCGAAAAGGGCGAGCGCCTGTGTGGATGGCGCCCGGTTCCCCCACACGCGTGGGGATAGGCCCACCCTCGACCGAGGCGCCTGGAGCAACTGAGGGGTTCCCCCACACGCGTGGGGATAGGCCCATGCTCGTCGCCCTTGTCGCTAGGCGCCGCGTGGTTCCCCCACACGCGTGGGGATAGGCCCCACGGGATCAAGCTGTCCCCGGCGCAGGTGCTGGTTCCCCCACACGCGTGGGGATAGGTGGACTTGCTTCGCAAAAGTGGAGAGGGTTTCCTGGCCTTGGAGGGCTTTTGATGAAGCAGCAACGATTTACGCAGGAGTTCCGGGACGAAGCGGTTCGGCTGGTTGTTTCGGTTGGTCGTCGCCAG